>CACXCI010000022.1 GCA_902766105.1 uncultured bacterium | reverse complement strand
TCAATCCCACAATACTAAATAATCAATCATTACATGGATTTAAAAACCCTCTAAAAAGATTAGTATATTGAATGTAGAGAAGATAATCAAGTTTACAACCGGGGGAAATAATAATGAGAGATTTTAACAAAAAATTGAGAGTAGTATTAATTGATGACAACGCAAACCATTTAAGAGGTATCAAAGAATTAATCAACCTTGAAAGTAGCTATGATGTAGTTGGCACAACAACAAGTGCCAATTTAGGTATCAATTTGGTAAAAAAATATCATCCTGATATTGTATTGATGGATATTAATATGCCTGAAAAAGATGGTTTGCAAACTATTCAAACAATCAGCAAGTTAAATCTTTCAACAAGAATAATTGCTCTGTCAGGATATGATGATTCAGATTTAATATACAGAGCAATGAAATTAGGTGCAAAAGGTTATGTTTTAAAAACTATGGCATCCGTAAAACTTATCAACGCAATAGAAGAAGTCGCTTCAGGAAAAATTTATTTACCATCCGTATTATCAACAAGATTTTTTGAATATTTCCAGACAACCGCAAGAGAAGAAGCAAAAGCAAGCGACGGCGAGAACTTATTATCAACACTTACCTCAAGAGAAAATGAAGTTCTTGAATTATTAACCGAAGGAATTAACTATAAGAGTATTGCAGGAAAACTAATTATTTCAGAAACTACAGTTAAAACACACGTAAATAATATTTTCCAAAAATTACAAGTAAACGACAGAACAAATGCTGTTTTATATGCACTAAGCCACGGCTTCAAGCCCTCAAAAACAGCAAAAGCATCAGTTATGAGTGCGGCATAAAATCTGACACAATAAATATATAACAGGGTTCTGCTTAATATTAGCCGAACCCTTTATTTTAGAGAATAAAAATTAAGAAGGAATAAATGACTAGTATACTATCAAACGAAGAATTAAACCAGCAGATAAGAAATGTATCACACGAAATTAGAAACCATCTTTCAATCTGTGATATGTATTCTCAAATTATAAAAAAAAATCTTGAGAAATACGAAATACACAACAGTTCAATAGAAAATGCCATCGAATGCATCCAGCAATCCATAAAAATTATCGGAACAAATCTGCTTGAATTAAAATCATTAAACCAAAACAATCCACAAATTTTAGATTTTGAAAAGATTGTAAAAACAGGTGCAGAAATGTCTAAGGCATATATTTGCGATAAGAACATTGAATTTGAGGTATATGTAAAAAATACTGCACTAATCAACGCTGATGAAACCAAACTTCTGTCCTGCATAACAAATATTATCAAAAACGGAATAGAAGCGATAGAAATAAAAGGAAAAATCTCAGTTCTTGCAGAAATCAAAGAAGATAAAGGAATAATCAAAATAACAAACAATGGGAAGCCAATACCAAAAGACAAGCAAGAAACAATTTTTGAGCAGGGATATACAACAAAAAAGACAGGCTCAGGACTTGGACTTGCGATATGCAAAAGATACTTAGGAGAACAAAATATCACATTAGAGCTTGCAAAATCCACAAAAACTCAAACCTCATTTGAAATAAAAATCCCAATAACAAAATAGAATATAAAAGTATTAGGGTGAGGCATTGATTTTAATATACAATAGCCGGATTCCTCACTACTGGATTCCTCACTACGTTCGGAATGACAGAATACGTCATCTTGAGCGTCAGCGAAAGATCTCATGGTTTATTTTCTTTGCGATTCTTCGTTCTCGCCAGTCACTCAGAATGACTATAAAAACATATAAAATTATTTTCCGGCTTTTCCTGATAATTGTCCGCACGCAGCGTCAATATCTGCCCCACGTTCCAGTCTTACCGTAACCTTTTTACCTGAATGCTCCATCAAGGCTTTAAATTTCATTATTGAATTATTCGAAGGTCTTTGATAATCGTTTTGAGCCGTCGGATTGTACGGTATCAAATTGATATTACATTTTATATCTTTTAAATAATACGCAAGCTGTTTTGCAGACTCTAAAGTATCATTCAATCCTTTTATAAGCAAATATTCTATGGTTATACGTCTGCCTGTTTTATCAGTATAGTATTTTAAAGCTTTATGCAGTTCAGCCATCGGGTATTTATTTTCAATTTGCATTAATTGCTTTCTAATTTGATGATTTGGCGCGTGTAAAGACAGTGCTAAAGTTGACTGCATATCTAAATCTGCCAATTCTTTTATTTTAGGAATAATGCCTGATGTAGAAACAGTTAAACGCCTTGCTCCTATTTGGAAATTTTCATTAAACATATCCATAGCCTTTAACACATTATCTAAATTAAGCAAAGGCTCGCCCTGTCCCATAAATACAACATTTGTAACTTTCAAACCCGTATCACGCTGAATTGTAAGAACTTGCTCAACGATTTCTTTATAAGACAAATTCCTTATAAAACCACGCTTTCCTGTTGCACAAAACGAACAATTGACGGCACAACCGACTTGTGAACTTACACAAGCCGTTAAATTTGCACGATTATCAAAACGCATCAATACCGTTTCAACACACTCACCATCAGGATATTCAAGTAAATACTTAATTGTTCCGTCTGAACTGACCTGTTTTACTTTTATTTTTATCTCAGAAACAACAGCAACCTTTTTTAATTCATCTCTAAATTTTACTGATAAATCAGTCATTTCATCAATACTTTTGACAGACTTTAAGTAAATCCAATTATGAATTTGACGGGCTCTGAATTTGGTTGCCCCCAAATCATCTGTTATTTGCTCAATTTCTTTTAAATTTAGTCCTGACAGCACTTTCATAGTTATATTTTCTCTAAAAAATAGTTTATAATTTCAATCTCAGCTCTTAGTTTAAGCCAAACAGGTTCAGATTTCAATTTCCAGTCCATAAACCCGCAAGACGGCGGCAAAAAACCTGCCGGATTATCAGGGAAATCTTTGCATATTTGAGGTCGATTATCATATTCGGGGCATTTATTATCTTCAGTAACTTTTGGACAATGATATACATAGTACTTTTGTCCGGACAATAACTTTATATATTGGGGGAAAATATTTTCATATTCATCAGGAGAATCATAAGGAACAAAAATTGAAATAAACTGGGCAGCATAATTATCACCTTTTTTAGCCTTTTGTTCCAATTCATTATAAGAGTACTCACTTACAGCAAACCTGCAGCAAATACCACAACCTGAACACTTTGATTTTAGTTTCAAATCATTAATAAAACTTACTGCTTCATTTTTAAATTTTTTAAGCCTGTTTTCCAGATATATTTTACAATCGTGTTCGGATAAATTACAAACAGCTGAATCAATCTGAGAATAAGAGTCTTTGAAAATCATCTCATAATTCTTTTTCAAAAGTTTTAATTTATCATTCAGATAGCTCATTTAAAATATTATACTAACCTCTATATATGGCGTTCTACAGGATTTAGCAACAAATCAGCAAGTCTGTCAGCTCCTACAAACCCTCTGTCTGACATAATTTTTGCAGCTAATTTGTTATCATACTCGACAAATCTATGACGAACCTCAAATGAACCTTGAGAAAAATCTATAATAGCATAACAAGCTTTTGGCTCTTGCGTCATAGGACGTCCAACTGATCCGACATTTACTATTGTTTGATTTCTGTTTGTCTGATATCCGCAAGGAATATGGGTATGACCGCATAATATAAGCTTTTCCTTTGTATCTTCAACAATTTCTTCAACAATTTCTAAAGGCATTTCTGGTAATATATCTTCATTATTTGCTCTGGGAGAGCCGTGAACTAACAATACACTGCACCCTTCAACATCAAGACTTAACATTGGGGGAAGATTTGCAAAATAAGCTCTATGTGCATCATCTAATTTTAAAACATCATCTGATATTGCATTTGCCATAATCGGATATTGAGCTTCCAAAAATTCTACAACATCAGGACCGTATTGAGCAATCATTTTGTCTGTATTACCCTGAATAACAGTCCATGTGTTTTGAGCCATTACATAATCGGTAACCTCTTTTGGCTGAGGTCCGGCTAATGCTATATCACCCAAACAAAAAACATGCTCACAATTTTGATTAACAACATCATTCATCACTGCTTCCAAAGCTTGTGCATTAGCGTGCAAATCAGATAATACGGCAACTCTCATATTTAAACACCTCTCATTTATTTTCGTGATAACATGATTGTATGATAAAAAGAAGAAAATCAAAAGAAATTTCAATAGGAAATGTAAAAATCGGTAATAATAACCCGATAAGCGTTCAATCAATGTGTAATACCGACACAAGAGATATCCAAGCCACAAGCAGGCAAATAAAGGAACTGTCTGATGCCGGATGCGAACTTGTAAGATTAGCAGTTCTTAATAAAGATGCAGCAGATGCAATAAAAGAATTGGTAAGGATTTCACCCGTTCCGCTTATTGCTGATATACATTTTGACTACAGACTTGCAATTCAATGTATAAATAACGGAATTGCAGCACTCAGACTAAACCCCGGTAATATCGGCAAAAGAGAAAATGTAGAAAAAGTCGTAACCCTTGCCAAGCAACAAAAAATTCCGATAAGAATAGGAGTTAACGCCGGCTCTTTAGAAAAAGGCTTAAAAGAAAAAGCTATACCACTTTCTGAAAAAATGGTTGAAAGTGCAATGAAACATATTCAAATTCTTGAGGATTTAGATTTTGATTTAATTAAAGTATCTCTAAAATCCTCTGACGTTCTGACAACAATTGAAGCCTATCGTTTAATGGCACAAAAAGTTGAATATCCTCTCCATTTAGGAGTAACTGAAGCCGGAACATTAAAAAACGGCTTAATAAAATCCTCCGTAGGACTCGGAACTCTATTAGCAGAAGGAATTGGCGACACCATTAGAGTTTCGTTAACAGAAAACCCGACAGAAGAAGTATATGCAGGCTATGAAATTCTAAAAAGCCTCGGACTAAGACAAAAAGGCGTAAATTTCGTATCATGCCCAACATGCGGCAGAACCCAAATTGATCTGATAACTTTAGCAAAAAAGGTAGAAGAAAGATTTAAAAATTTAGATAAAAACATAACAATAGCAACAATGGGCTGCCCTGTTAACGGTCCGGGAGAAGCTTCCGGTGCTGATTTTGGGATTGCAGGAGCAATTGGAGAAGGGTACATTTTTAAAAAAGGCGAAATTATTGCAAGAGTTCCGGAAGATCAACTTTTGGATAAATTAGAAGAAATTATAAGAAAATCATACGAATAATATATGAAATCTTTTTGTAAACAATTTATAATATAATTGCAAGCACTAAAAAAAATCGTTATAATGTTACAAAAAGAGGTGACTATGAAAAAAATATTATTACTAATGATTGCAGCAATGCTTCCTACAATGGCTCATGCGGCTATTTCCGTTGATCAAACAACATCTTCTGCTGTTATACGAAACAATGGTTATTCTGCTCAAACAGCAGATATGGTAAATGTTGCAAAAGCCAGAGCTACCGGACAGACATACTACGCACCGGATGAAGCAAAATTCAAAAAACAAAACAAATTTGTAAGGTTCTTTAGAAAATTATACGTTTATGCAGATCCGGCAGCTGAAGATTATTCATTCTATCATCATGATGTTGATACAACCCCGTCATATACTGATTTATAATATTTTTACCATAATATTGAGTGCTTTCGTAATATTCGGAGGCACTCAATGTGGTGTGAATGCGATAGAATACGGTTCAGTTCATTATGATAAAAAAGAAAGTTCTATAAACTATTCAGCCTTTGATAGGGATAAAACCCAAAAATATGCAGATTTGTTTTTTAACAGGGCAATGAAATCAAAAGATGAAGCATTTAAAAAAGAACTTTTAAATGAAGCCGCCGGACAATATTATATACTATCAAGAATTGAACCAAATGACTTGGACACACTAATCCAATTAGGCAGAATATATGATTATGACCGCAAAAACAACTACTCGAAAAGTTATTTTTATCGAGCTTTAGAAATAAACAAAAATTATGCACCTGCAAACTACTATTTCGGAGATTATTATTATTCTCGAAAAGACTATAAAAAAGCAATATATTACTATGAAAAAGCCTTTAAAAACGGCTACAAAGCAAACTATGATGTACTTATAAAAATGGCAACCATATACGAAAAATTGGGCGACCTGTTAAAAGCAAATCAATACTATAAAAAAGCATTTTTAGCAAGAAAAGATAAGTCCGAAATTGCAGATAAAATAAGAGAGATAGAAGATTTGAATTACAAAGACACAGGATACTACAACAAAAGAAGAAAGAAAGACTCCACTAAATAATGAAAAAAAGCTACCTAACAATTTTAATAATTATACTATCAATGAATACCCCTGCAACATACGCACAGGACATGGATTCAATGATATTCTACCCCCAAAGTGAAACCGAGCAAGGTTTCTATCCTGAAGAGGAAAAATCAAAAGGATTGGCTTTTTATCCATTGGACTTAAATTCTGATGAGGTTGTATTCAAAACAACAACAAGAAAATTTGATACAATCGATCCCAGTATTACTGCAAGCTTTTATCCGGGAGGCAGAGGTGCTAACAAACTCGTAATTTATACCCCGAATTTTGGCTTACATACAGGCACAAATGAGTTTGGAACAGAAGCTATAGTTACAGATAACACCGTAACCGCAATAAGTGGGGCTGATTCTACAATACCGACAAACGGCTTGGTAATCAGCGGACACGGCAGCGCAAAAAACTGGATTTCGCAAAACATTACTGTGGGTTCTAAAGTATACGTAGATACAACAAACAGAACTCTGACAGTATATACAACATCTGAAAGCTACACCCACGAAGCAAAAGAAAAGATTGAAGAAGCTCAATCCATAATTAATTGGTACAAAGCAACAATGCACAAATATAATCCTGAACTTGCAGAAAATCACATCAGAATAGCAAATAATTATCTAAAAATAGCAGAAAACGAAAAAGGAAACAGTGACATATTAAAACAATACACTCAAGAGGCAATTGATGCGGCTAATATGGCAATTAAAACAGCACTCCCCTTTATTGAAAATGAATTAAAAGGAACATGGATTCGCCCGGTTGAAACAACTCAAGAACAAATAATTAATACACTGGATAATATCAAAGCAAACGGATTTAATGCAATATTTTTAGAAACTTATTACCACGGGAAAACAATATTTCCAAGTCAAACAATGAACAAATACGGCTTTACCATACAAAACGAAAACTTTGAAGGGTTTGATCCGCTTGAAATATGGATAAAAGAAGCACACGCCAGAGGAATTAAGGTTCACATCTGGTTTCAGTCATTCTATGTAGGTAACAAGCCGGCAGATTACAATTCCTCAAGCATCTTATCTGTCAGACCGGATTGGGGAAATAAAACCCAAAAGTACTATAATGTAAAGGGAGCAACAAAATCAGTTTCCGAACACAACGGATACTTTATAGATCCGGCTAATCCGGAAGTTCACGAATTTTTGCTTGAACTCCTTTCTGAAATAATTACTACCTATAAGCCTGACGGTATAAATCTTGATTACATAAGATATCCTAACGCATCAATAGGAACAGTACAAAATTCTTGGGGCTACACAGAATATGCAAGGAACGAATTTAAAGAAGAATTTGGCGTTGATCCGGCTGAAATTACAACCGCCGATGCACAATGGTATGACTGGAATCAATACAGAAGAAATAAAATCACCTCATTTGTACAAAAAGCCGGGAAGCTATGCCGAGATAACAATACGTTTGTCAGCACAGTAATATTTCCGGATATAGCATCAGCTCTTGGTACAAAACAACAAGACTGGAGAACCTGGTCTGAAAATGATTATATAGACGGCTTCACACCGCTATTCTTAACCTATGATCCTAATATGCTTGTTTCTATGATGAGTGATGTAGAAAGAATAAAATCTCCGGCGACACAATTATATGCAGGAATTTTTGTTACATTTATGGGGGGCGCACCTGAAGATTTGATTAAACAAATATATCAAACCCGAAGAATGAATGCTAACGGGGTTATTCTGTTTGATTGGGCTCATACAACAGCCACATATACATCAACCCTTATGGCAAGCTCATTTAAAGAAACTGTATCTTCTAAGAATTTAATTGCTCAGAAGAAATCAAAAAAAAAAGTGGTTCAACCGCAAGGAGAAGAACAAAAAGAACAACAGAAAAGACAAGCTACAGGCAAAGTCGTAAGCACAACAAGCAGTAAAGGAACTTGGGTTTTTACCAGAACTAATAAATAACCTTTATATTTCCATCTATACATTTAATTTAGGAAGATAAGAATTTCAAAATCTAAGCAGGTCGGCATTGCCATGCCGACAATAGAAATTAAATAGTAGACTGAAGTCTACCCTACTAAGGAGAGGTTTTGTGCATATTTACTGTAAGATTATATATAGCTGCCTTAATTTATTACAACATTATAAAATTATTGCAGACATAAATAATTTCTTTCCTGCTGCGTAATTTTTTTATAACCAATAATTGTTCTTTGTCCGAGCGCACCATATTTGTACACAGGTTTGTACATATCATCTACCGGTCTATAATCAGATATTGTTCTACCTAAAACAGAACCCAGCGGGGAATCTGCTGACACAAAATCAGGATACCTTTTTGGATTAGGAACAAACAAATCCGATAATGGATTTTTTGATACTACCGGAGAATTATCACTCTGAGGCAACTTAATTCTTATACTCTCAAGAGCTCTTATTATATCCATTCTGCTTAATTGCCCACCTTCTGCTTCGCCTTTTTTCAATAAATTTTTAAATAATAATTGTAATTTTTGCCTGTCACTTTCTAAAATCTTGGTTAAATTTCCGTCAGATGAAAAATCAACCGTAGAATTTAAACCATCAAACTTTGTTATTGCAATTTGACAATTTGCTAAAGATGCTTTGTTTAAACTTTCAACCCCAAATCCCATAATAATCTCCTTTTAAAAAACTTTCTAATATCCCCTTGTAAATATAAAAAATTTTTATTAAGCTGAATTTCAGAGTAGTTTATAAATCTTAACAAATTCAAAATTTAATCACAGAAATATATCTGCCAATATACGACACACATTTGATTTATACATCAAGCTGGAGTATTATTGCTATATGACAAATGCAAATGAAACCTCATACGAAGCAATCAGAAAAATTCGAACACCATTACTGATAATTTTGAGCATTATTACATTTGGAATATATTGGTATATATGGTTATGGCGACTTATTACAGATGTTAACAAACTTTATCCCGAAAAATATATACACCGGCTAAAGTGGTTTAACACACTTATATTGATTGATTTAGCATCTTTATATATGAATATACACAAAATTCAAACTCAATTTATTCTTAACAGTATGGATTTGCTATGGATATTCGTACAATTAATACTGGCAATACAAATTCTAAAAAATATCGAAAACTACGTCAAATACAAATTTGACATAACAATAAAACACAACATCTTTGGCTGGTTGTTTTTTGGCAGTTTCTACATAAACTACAAAATCAACAGACTTGCACAATCCATACAAAAAGGTCTTTCAAAACAAATTGAAAAGCAGCGCAACAATTAGCTTTTTGTCTTAAATGCAAAATATTTGAACAATACATAAGTTGCAATTGATGCAATAAATGCAGCAAAAAATTGCGAGACCAAAGCATTTTTAAATATAAATTTTACAAATATTTCCAAAAGCAAAGCATTAATAAAATAACTTATTACCCACGTAGAGCAACACTTCAAATATTCTTTTACATAATTACCTTTGGTACAAAACACAAAAAATTTCTGGTTGAAATATGATGTAAAAGATGATAAAACCCACTGCAAAACCAAACATAATTGATAATACTCATTACCCAACAAATAAATCGCAATCACATATATTACGTATGATATTGCAAAATTCACACCACCTATAAACAAAAATCTGATTTTATCATCTATTTTGCACCATTTATTATATAACGATTCCAGCATTTGCGTACTCTATTTTTCTTTCTTTTTCCATCTGAAAAGATTTTTTAAACTAAAAGTTTTCTTTTCTTTTTTAGGTTCTATGTTATTCTCGCTATTTTCTATAACTTTTTCTTTTTTTCTAAACCAATTTATTTTCTTTTGCTCTTTTTGAACAGTATTATCAACAGTTTCCACAACGTTCTTTTTACGTTTGAACCAATTATTCTTTACTTTGCTAATTGATGCACCTGTATCTGCTTCAACCTCAGCCTTATTTTTTTTGAAAATATTTTTGAATGTTTTTGTTTTCTTTTCGGTCTTTTTTGACGCATTTTCTATTGATTTATCTTCAATAGCCTTTTCTGATTTTTTAAATTTCTTAAACCAAGATTTTTTTGATTTTGGTTCTTCAGGAGAATCTAAAATATCATTTACATTATCACCGGTTAATGTCTCCTGAACAATAGATGCAATTTGAGCCTCTTTTTTGGAACGTTTATTCAATTTTTTCAATTTTTTATCTTTAGCCTTTGATACAGCTTCGGCATCAAAATCATCCGACAAGAAATCCCATAGTTCTTTGTTTTCTGATGTTTTTACGACATTTTCAGTTACATTTTCAGCAGAACTTTGTTTTTGGCTTTCGAACTCATCTAAAATTGCTTGAGCTTCAGAAATTGTTTTAGCTGCTGCAACATCTTCTTTGGGAGACTCTATAACATTTAAAATTTCTTCTGTTTTTACGGTAGGAACCACTTTTGACTCTTTTTCAATTGTTTTAACCGCAACTTTAACAGCTTCCTTATCCGCTTTTTTAACAGAATCCGCAACAACAGCTTCAGGAACAATTAATTCAGGTTCTTTTTCGACTTTTTCAACTTGAGCTACAGCCTGTTTAATATCTTCTGTGCCCTTTGCAGTCTTTTCCTGAGTTTCTGCAACCGTAGTATTATTTTCTGCAATTATAGAATCGACATACTCCTTTGCCTGCTTCTGAATTTGAGAGAAATTATCCGTTATTTGTTTTGTAGGATCTTTTATTTTAAATTCATCCGCAGTTAATTCTTCTTCTGCCTTTGCCATAAACTTATTTGGCTCAAAGACAACAACATCATCAGCTGCATCAAATACAGGTACAGGTTTTTGTACATTAAATTCATTCAAATCAACATTTGCATATTTTTCATTAATTTTTCTTGTTTGAGATACAGCCTCAGCTGCATCAGCGTTATCAATCACTTGCGAAATATCAGGAGAAGAGCCACCTAAATGAGATTCAACAAGTTTTGTTATATCCTCCTGAACCTTTTGCTCCTGATTTACAATCTCGTTAGTTTGTGCAATGACATTTTCCGCCTTATCAGATACCTCAGCAACAGGCTCAATAATAGTTTCCGGCTGTCTTAACTTAGGAGGAGGAGTAACATCATCATATGAAATTTTAAAATCCTGCGAATCTTTTATCTCTTTTGCAACAACCTTGACCGAATCTTCTTCAGATGTTTTCGATGTAGGAAGATACTCGACAGGTTTTTGGGAAACAACAGGAGCTGAAATAACCGGTAAAACCTCCTGTTTATTTTCAGAAATTTTTATAGGCTCGTCCATATTTTCAAAAGAATTTACAGACATCACATTTTTTGCAATTTCTTCTGCCTCTTCTGCCTTCTCACTTTCTTTATTTAAAGCAACAACAGATGTCGGCTTGTCATATTTTATATTAAAGTTCTCAGTCTGTTTTTGAACAGGAGCGATAATAATTGTTTTAGTAGAAGCTGTTTCACTTATTTTTGTTTCAGTTTTTTTGATTTCAGAAGAAACATTATTTTCTGCATTTTGAAGTGATTTTTCAATCTGCTCGGAGCTTTTGGCAGCATTTAATACCGCAGACTTGTCCTCTGCAATCTTTGAATCATCATCCGCCGTAACAATTATTGAATCCTTGTTATTTTCTGCCACAACAGATTGTTTTGGTAAAACGACATCTTCATCATAAGTAATTTTAAATTCTGAACTTTCATTTTCCGATTCGGAAATTTTTGTTTCTTCTATCTGTTTTATTTCTTTTGTTTCGGTTTTTGGAACAGATTGGGCAGCCAACATTTGAGATATAGAAGATTGATTTTCGGACATCATTTCTTCAGGAGATGTTGTCTGCTTCATTGTAATTTGTGCAGTTTTTCCTTCCGCTTTTGATTCTTTTAATTCACCTGTTGCCAAAGCCAAAGCAAGAGCTGACGGTTCATCTGATATCACATCATCTGATTCTTGTTTTACCGAATTATCCTTTGGTCCTAAATTACTTACTTTGTACTCAGAACCAAGATATTTCATCATTACTTTTTTATCAATGAAAGCCGTTCTGATATAATCCAGCTGATTTTCGAAATCAACAGGACTTATATTAATCTCAGTATTTATATTTCTTGTCATTGTTTTAATAATAGGGTTTTCATACGCTCTTGCAAAATCCTCGGCGCTAACTTCACCTTTAGCTTTTAATATTTGAGCTTTTAACAAGTATAAATAAGCTGGCAAGGTTTTTTCTTTCTCCGAAGCGTTTTTTATATCCGCATTATAAAGGTCATTCATATTTGCAAATGCTTTTTCGACATTTGATAATGCTTCGTCATTTTTTCCTAATCTATAATTTGCCAAAGCCTTCAAATACAAAACTGAATTAGAATTTGAAACATGCCTGTTCAACAGTTTATCAGAGCCTTCAACAACCCCGTTATCATCACCCTTCAAATACTGTGCAATTAATTTGTAATACATGCTGTTATAATCATTCGATTTCATTGAAATGGCTTTATCAAACTCTGCAATTGCTTTGTCGTTTCTACTCAGTAACAGATTATTCAAGCCTAAGTAGAAATGATAAATGTAGCAATTCGGGTTTAGCTTAATTGCCTTTTCAAAATATTCAACTGATTTATTTACATAATCCGCTGATAGATATTTTTCAGCATCACTATAGTATATCTGACCTAAACTTGCTAAAGATTCAAAATCATAAGGATTAATTTCTATTGCCTTTTCAAATGAAGGTATTGCATCTTTTTCCTGCTCAAGTCCTGCCATTACAACACCTGTTAAATAGTATCCGTAATAATAATTAGGATATTCAGATGTTATTTTTGAAACCTTATAAGCTGCCTCATGAAAGTCATTTGCCTCAATATTTTCAACAACAGATTGAATATCAGCATCTATACCTGTCGGGGTAAGCAATTTGCCATACTTTTGCGGACAGTTAATTTTTGCAATATCAGCCTTTTTGGGTTGAGGTAAATAGATATGAGAATTATATTCAAAAGCTTTTTTATATGTATCTTCATACTCAGAATCATTAAGGGCTTTTTGCGCATACATCAATTGCCCGTATAGATTTCCCAGTTCAACATTTTGCTTCTGCTCGTCTTTATCTGCACCCAAAACAACGGCACCCACAACCTTTGCTCCGGTTGCAAACCTGTCGTTTCCTGTTTTTATATCAACTGCTGTTTGAAAATCGTCACGGGCCAAATCATAACGGCGCATGGCATAATAACATTCACCTCTTAATTTATATGCTTCGTATTTTTTTGGTTTTCCGTTTATATATGCTGTTAGATACTCTATAGCTGAATTATAATCTTTTTCCTCCATCAAAGATTTAGCTTTTTCAAAGGTATCCTTATTTGCCTTCATCTGATTTTGTTCCGGCTCTTGATTTTTTTGTTCATCAGCTGTTATTATAAAACCTTCCGTTTTTGCCTGCGCAGGTAATGTATTATGTGAAATATTGCATATCCCCATCAACATAACAGCCACAAGCAGCCCTATTTTCCCGTTATTTTTCATATTTACCCCATATATATAGTGATTTATAGTTTGATTATACTACATAAACCTGAAATTATAAAGTATTTTGACAAAATATTATCTTAATTGTATCTTTATTCTATGAAAAGATGCTTTTGGGTTGACGAAAATAGTGAAATATATGTGAAATACCATGATGAAGAATGGGGTGTTCCAAAATATAATGATAAGGAACTTTTTGAACTCTTAGTTCTAGAATCTTTTCAGGCAGGATTATCATGGCTTATTGTTCTGAGAAAAAGAGAAGCATTTCGAAAAGCTTTCGATAATTTTAACATTGATAAAATAATTAACTATGATGAAAATAAAATAAATGAACTATTAAACAATCCTGATATCATTCGCAGCAAAAACAAAATTCTATCAACAATAAATAATGCAAAAATATTTAAACAAATTCAAAAGGAATACGGCAGTTTTTCAAAATATATCTGGGGTTTCACAGACAATAAAATTATAAAAAGGAGAACAAAAGATTTACTTGTTTCAACCCCTCTTTCTGACAAAATTTCAAAAGATTTAAAGAAACGAGGAATGAAATATGTTGGAACAGTAATCATTTATTCATACCTGCAAGCTATTGGCATTGTGAATGATCACGATTTAGAATGCTTTAAGGCATAATTAAAAAATTTATATAGAAATTTCCACAAAATATATTTTCACGTCATTCAGAGGGGCAAAATCTTTAGATTCCACGGGGTGCTCGCATTAAACAGATATCACTGACGCTTTCATCCTCTGCTCGCACCACCTCTGAATGACGAAAGATTTTGCCCCGAAGAAACTCATAAAATAAAATAGGTCGGCATAGCAATGCCGACCTACATATAATATTTACACTCCCTTATGCCATAGTTTCTTCTTTTACAATATTACGTTTTACTTTATTTGTTGAAGTTCTTGGCAACGGCTCTTTTCTTACAATTATATTGACAGGTCTTTTGTATGGAGCAAGCTGAACAGCCATAGATTTAACCTCTTTTACAATATAATCTTGCAATTCATCTTCATCAGTATGTTCTTCTAACACATGTTTTGCAGGAACAATAACTGTCATAATCTCTTCTGTGCCATCTTTTGCTCCGGTTTTTCTTGTTGCACCGAACACACAAATTTCAGCAAAATTAGGGTTATTTTCCAAAACAGTTTCAACCTCTTCAGGAAATACCTTTTTACCACCGGACAATACAATCATATTTTTCAAACGACCGGTAATATATAATCTGCCATCTTCATCTATCATACCTTTATCACCGGTGTGAAGCCAACCGTCAGGCTCTAAAACCTCTGCAGTTTTTTCCGGATTTTTATAATATCCTTTCATAACAGAAGGACCTTTTACAAGTAATTCCCCGGTATCAGGATCTATTTTAGCATCATAAGAATCCAATATCGGCCCAACAGATGCCAATTTTCTGTCCTCTCCTCTATCCATTGAGATTACAGGACTTGTTTCGGATAAACCATAGCCTTGGAAAATTTTTATACCAATTCTTTCAAAAAATTCACCCACAGCAGGATCTAACGGTGCGCCGCCTGCAATAAAGCCGTAAAAACTGCCGCCAAACTTAGCTAAAATACTTCTGAATAACTGACGACGAATTGAATAATCAGTAATATATTCTGCTGCAGCATAGGATTTTTCAAACAATGCTTTTTCATCTTCAGACCAAGAACGAATATCAGCTTCTATTGTCGATTTAAGCAATTTTAAAAATGCCGGAACAACAATCATAAAATCTATTTTCTTTTCTCTCATATCAGCCAATACATCATTAGGTTTCAAACTCTGAGGATAATAAATAGACGAACCCCTGTTTAAAAATGCCGCAAAACCAACCGTCAATTCAAACAAGTGATTCATCGGTAAAATTGATAAAAGATTTACACATTCTGACGGTAAAATTTCAGGCAAAACCTTTGACATTTCCAAAACCTGAGTAATCATATTACCAAAAGTTGTTTGAACACCTTTTGGTGCACCTGTTGTACCTGACGTATATATAATTAACGCAGTATCTTTTAAAGAACGATGACGCCATTTACAATCCGTATTAAGCGGCAGAGAATAAAGTGTTTGGAACTCGGAATTTGCCCCGACTTCATCCATTACAATAATATGCTTTATTGATTTAATTCTTTTCTTTAATTCAACGGCTTTTTCTAAATTTGCCTTTGATACAGTCATTATAGTCGGTTCACAGCTTGATAAAATTGATTCCAACTCATAAATAGTTAATTTGTTGTCTAACGGAACGGTTACAAGTCCTGAAATTACAGAACCAAACAAACAAACTCCCATCTCAGGCATTGATTCAGATAAAATTGCCAATCTTTCGCCTTTTTGCAATTGCAAATCCGTAATCAGATAACTTGCCAATTGTTTTGTTAATAAACCTAAACCTTTATATGTTAATTCTTTCCAGCCATATCTGTTTCTTTTACCAAGCGCTATCCTCTCGCCGTATAACCTTGTATTAATATCCAGCCTTGATAATACATTTTCTTTCATTATATTCTCCCTTATGTCTTTATTATTATTATTTCCTGAGAAATTATAGCATAAATAATTATATTTTAACAAATTCTGCCCGTATCAGGCATAATTCCTCTCCTGTAGAAGCATTTTTTATTAAATGTTCTGTTACACAATTTTCTTTATCATATTTAACTTGAGAAAGCACATCCTCACCATAAGTTATCTCATGTTTGAAAACTATATCCATAGCTTTTAAGTTATATGATTTTCTGAAATCATAATCAAGAGCTTCTAACGCCCATGTTATATAAACAGTATTGTTTACATGATTATTTATATCCAAATCATCATATCTGACATGAAAAACCTTTTCTGAATCAAAACTATCTATCGGTCTTATTTTTTGAAATTCCAAATCATTTTCTCTGTCCTGATAAGCCAAAAATTCAGGAAACTCCTTCTGTATATTGATAATAGATTTATTGTTTATATCAACCACAAACCAGCAAGAAGCCGCTGTCAAAATTCTTTGTCCCGTTGAATTGTCAAACACCTCAAAATCACGATAGGCATACATCCTACGACAACCACGACTTTCTGTTACAACTTTTATTTCACTCACATCATAGGGAAAACTATCAAATTCAACACGATATCTCATCAAAAACCACGCATAACCCTGTTTTAATAAAGATTCCCAGCCGTATCTTATATCATATTTTTCAATACCTGCTGCGGCAAGTTCTTGCATGTGATTGAATAACAATACAGGTTTTATTCGGTGCATACAATCAGCTTCTGCAATAGAAACCGGATGAATTGCGCTATGGATACAATTTTCATTTTTACTTGTTATCATTATCGTCGTTGTTTTTACCTTTTAAGAATAATGAGTTTTACACATCTACAGGCTCAATCTTATATTTTTCCTTAAAATCTGAAACTTTTGAACTAAATTCACCAATATCTGCTTCTTTTAACTGATTTTTAAGGATATGTTTTGGTATTGTAACATTCATCGACTGTATCGTATTTGTTGCAATATTTGAACAGTGATCAGAAATTCGCTCTAAATCATTAAGTATTTCAGCATATACAAACCCTCTTTTTATATGGGCTTTTGCTGATTTAACACGCTTGATATGGTTTTTCTTAGCATAATATGCAATATCATCAACCACCTGCTCTAACGGTTCAACGTGATAGGCAGATGCCAAATCCTGATATATAAACGCATTAACCGTAACATCATACACCTCTTTTACTGCGTTTACAACACGTTTCAATTCATCAATTGTATCAGGAAACAGAGTCCATTCTTTTGTGTGCATTTTTGTTGCAATATTCAAAATATGAATAGCATGGTCAGCAATTTTTTCAAAATCGGAAATTGACAACACAAGCTGAGAGATTCTGCTGCTATCTTCTTCTGATAACTCTCTTGCTGAAAGTTTTTGTAAAAAAGTTTCTAACGTATCTTGATATTTGTCTATCAACACCTCATTTCTGTTTATAACTTCTGCAGCCTTGGGATTATAGTGTTTCAGCATTTTTACAGACAATATTAAGGTTTCTCTTGTAACTTTTGCCATTGTTCCTGTAGCTCTGTAACATTGAGCAATTGCAATAGATGGAGTAACCAGTAATCGTTCATCTAATATAACAACTTGTTCTTCATCTTTATCTTTTATCACCTTGTTAACAACATTCATCAAAGCCTTACTTAACGGGAAACACACCATAACTGTTACAACGTTATAAGCAGTATGCACAATAGCAATTCCAAACGGATTTGCCATACTTGTCAGAGGATTTACAAAATGAATAAAAATTTCATACAAAATCAAAAATGCAACAGCACCTGTTATATTAAATATAATATGCATTGCTGCAACTTTTTTAGCATTTGTATTAACGCCAATACTGGATAACAATGCTGTTACACAGGTACCAATATTTTGACCTGCAACAATCGGAGCAGCAATTACATAAGGAATACTACCCGTCAGAGATAGAGCCTGCAGCATACCGACAGAAGCCGCAGAGCTTTGAATAACAGCAGTTACAATCAAGCCTACCAGCAGCCCCAATATCGGATTTTTAAATAATGTCAAAATATTTGTAAAATTAGGATCATGAGCTAGTGGTGCCATAGAAGATGACATTAAACCCATACCGAACATCAATACAGCAAAACCGATCAAAAAAGAACCAATCGGTTTTCTTCTTGAATAGTTATTTTTTGTTGTCATCAACAAGACTACACCCAACAAAGCCAGCAACGGAGAAAAAGATTCAGGCTTTAATAGTCTTAAAAAGAAATTTGTACTCTGAATACCTGACAAACTTAAAATCCATGAAGTTGCTGTTGTTCCGATATTTGAACCTAAAGTTATCGCAATTGTTTGAGATAATTTCATAATACCGGAATTAACAAAACCAACAAGCATGACAGAAACTGCAGACGAACTTTGAACAGCTATTGTCATACCAACCCCGACCAAAAAGCCTTTAACAGGATTTGACGTCAATTGCTCTAACAATTTTTCCAATCTGCCGCCGGAAATTTTCTCCAAACCAGCAGACATAACTATCATTCCGTATAAAAAGAAGGCCAAACCGCCACATAACGTGAAAATAGAAAAAATATCCACTAATCCACTCCCTCAATATTCTTATTTATTAAATTTTTCATACTTTACTTCCAAAAAGCTACACACAGAAATTATCCTATAAAGGTCAACTTTTTTCAACTGAGGTAAATAATTGTTAAGCGCACTAACGCACAGAGCTTTTATAGTTACAAAAACTATTTTTTAAAATCCAAAAGAATTAGAGATGATGATTTTAGCAAATCTATAGCCCATTTAGCAATAATCAAACCGCCAACAATACCTATTGCTGGATCTAAAAATACTAAGCCGCAATATTTCCCCAAAACCAAAGCCGCTATTGCCAAAATTGAGGTAAAAGCATCAGCAAGTATATGTAAATATGCAGCTTTAAAATTCAAATTTTCTTCTTTTGAATCTGAGCATGTATGATGTTCTTCACAGGAATGTTCGTGATTTTGGTCATGATGCGAACAAGCGCCACCAACATGGACATGAGTACCACCCATTACAAAAACGCATAAAAGATTAACAATTAACCCTATAACAGCAACGAGTATTGCATCACCAAAAGAAATAGTAAGCGGTCGAAAAATTCTTTCTACCGATTCATAAATAATACCTAATGAGGTAAAACCTAACAAAATAGCACTTGTATACCCGCCAAGAGCATTAAATTTATCAGTTTTATCTTCGTGTTTCAACGCTAAAATACAACAAAAGAAGGTAATCAAAAGAGCCAAAGCATGTGTTCCCATGTGAAAACCATCTGCCGTCAGCGCCATTGAATGAGATACTATACCGAAATAAATTTCGGCAATCATAGTAATTATTGTGATAATAATTACAGCCATTGATCTTTTCTTCAGCATCCGGTTATCCATAACAAGTATATTATACAACTTTTTGGAGTAAATAGCAAGTAAAAATATAGAATCATGCCAGACTTATCGGTCAACTAAATTATTAACCGATTATTTCATTTTTGACCAAACTAATGTTTTGGAATTAACATAATTATATGCTTGAAAATTATTTAAAATACTTAGCTATGCTTAACGAAAAATTAAGCAGGTTTTTTATAAGTCAAAAGCCGTATATTTTTTGCAAGCCCGGCTGCTCGAAGTGCTGTGAAAATGCTCAATATCCATACACCCAAATTGAATTTGAGCTTTTAAAAATCGGGTTTAATTCTCTGCCTTTTGATAAAAAAGAAATTATCAGCAAAAATATTGAAAAAACTCTTGAGTTAAAAAAACAAAATAAAGAGAACAAATTCACCTACGTTTGTCCGTTTTTAATTGATAATATGTGCTCAATCTACCCGTTTAGAGGTATCATTTGCAGAACTTTCGGACTTATGAATGTTGATAAAGATTCAGGTTCTGATATCCCGTTCTGTGCCTACGACGGACTAAACTATTCAAATGTTTTTGATAAAGAAAAAAGAATCATATCAAAAGATATGTATAAAAAATTAAATGTTCAAGAAGAACCTTGTGCATATCATATAAGATATGAGGAGTTGATAGATCCTGCATTTGCAAAAGGCTACGGCTTTGAATTTGGAGAAGTTAAACCATTGATTAATTGGTTTGAAAGTTAAAATGCCCATTAGCTTATTAGCCACAAAATCTATAATATAACAGAGGAAAAATTGCATGAATTACATCTAACTAGCAGCTTTTCCCACTTTTCCAAGTTTTACCATTATATTTATCACAACTAGAAAATAACACGACATCAATGATTTCTCATGTTTTTAATAATTATATCTCTGGCATTTATTGCTTGTTCTTTTGTTAACGGCAAAACACCTTCCAATGGATAGTTCAAACCCAATTCTTTATATTTACCCCTTGCCATATTGTGATATGGCAAAACATCAAGTGCTTGAACATTATTTAAAGTCTTTAAAAATTTACCAAGTTCAGACAAATATTTTTCATTGTATGTAATATCAGGAACTACAACATGCCTTATCCAAACAGGAACTTGTTTATCTGAAAGGTATTTTGCAAACAAAAGGATATTTTTATTTGAATGACCTGTTAATTTTTTATGCTCATTATCATCTATATGTTTAATATCCAGCAAGACTAAATCTGTATATTGTGTCAATTTATCAAACTTTTCGGTATAATTAGGGGTAAAAGTAACACCTGAGGTATCTAGTGCTGTATGAATATTTTTTTCTTTAGCAGCTTTAAATAATTCTGTAACAAAATCAATTTGTAATAAAGGCTCACCGCCGGTAACGGTTATTCCGCCTCTGCAAAATTCTTTCAATCCGTCATATTGGGTTAATATATCAGATATTGATAAGTATTTAGATGAAGGTAGGAGGGCAGGAGGACATGAGGACAAGCTATTTTCAATTTGTTTTTTTTGAATATCATCAATATCACTATTATTAAATTGCCGGTTTTCTTGCCTTCCAAACTTCTCGACATCTGATATCGCCCAAGTATCAGGATTGTGGCAATATTTGCAGCGCATCGGACAACCTTGCAAAAAGACAACAAAACGAACCCCCGGACCGTCAACAGTCCCGCAAGTTTCTATTGAATGTATATTTCCGATAATTTCTGTCAACATCAACCTTTCACATACATAACAATTGCTCCTCATATTTATAAGGAGCAGCTTGTATTATATCTAATATTTACCCCTTACATAGAACTGTGAAAAGTTCTTGAAATAACGTCATTTTGCTGTTCTTTTGTTAATTTATTAAAATTAACAGCATAACCTGAAACTCTTACAGTCAGTTGAGGATATTTTTCAGGATGAGCTTGAGCATCAATTAATGTTTCACGATTAAATACGTTTACATTTAGATGATGTCCGCCTTTTTCAACATATCCATCTAACAAATTTATTAAATTATCTTCCTGCATTGTAGACATCTCATTTTCTCCTTATTCTTGTTCCTTCGGTTTGCTGATAAACATGAAATTATTAGCATCACCTGCACAGCATCCTTGGTCTATACTAATATTCAAATCACCCATGAAAACTTCATCTTTGCCCAAAGCATTCGGAATGATTGAAAATGTATTTGAAATGCCGTCTTGAGCATCATTAAACGGCAATTTTGCGACAGATGCAAGTGAAGCTACAGCTCCGTTTGAATCTCTGCCATGCATTGGGTTAGCTCCTGGTGCTAAAGGTACCCCTTCTTTTCTTCCATCAGGAGTGTTCCCTGTTTTCTTTCCGTAAACTACATTTGATGTAATTGTCAAAATTGACATTGTAGGAATTGAATTACGATAGGTATAGTGTTTTCTGATTTTATTCATAAAAGTACGAACTAAATTAACAGCAATACTATCTACTCTATCATCATTGTTTCCGTATTTAGGGAAATCACCTTCCACCTCATAATCAACGACTATACCGTTTTCATCACGAATTGTTTTTACTTTGGCATATTTTATTGCTGATAATGAATCGGCAACGACAGATAAACCTGCTATACCTGTTGCAAAATATCGCTTAACATCTCTGTCGTGAAGCGCCATTTGAATTTTTTCATAACAATACTTGTCGTGCATATAGTGGATGACATTCAATGTATTTACATATAAACCTGCAAGCCATTCCATCATATCATCATATTTTTCCATAACCTCATCATAATCAAGATATTCAGATGTTATAGGACGATATTTCGGACCTATTTGTTCTTTTAATCTTTCATCAACTCCACCATTGATTGCGTATAACAAACATTTTGCAAGGTTAGCTCTTGCACCGAAGAATTGCATTTCTTTTCCTACTCTCATGGAAGATACACAACAAGCAATAGCATAATCATCACCATGAGTTACCCTCATTTGATCATCATTTTCATACTGAATAGATGATGTCGTAATAGAAATATGAGCGGCATAATGCTTAAAGTTTTTAGGCAATCTTGTTGACCAAAGAACAGTCATATTAGGTTCAGGAGCTGTACCTAAATTTTCTAAAGTATGCAAATATCTGAATGAATTTTTTGTAACCAAAGTTCTGCCATCAATTCCCATGCCTCCGATGGATTCTGTTACCCAAGTCGGATCACCAGAAAATAGAGCATTATACTCAGGTGTTCTTGCAAATTTTACAAGACGCAATTTCATAATGAAATGGTCAATTAATTCCTGCGCTTCAGATTCAGTCAGAACACCTTCTTTTAAATCTCTTTCAATATAAATATCTAAGAAAGTTGAGGTTCTTCCAATACTCATAGCAGCACCGTTTTGTTCTTTTACGGCAGCCAAATATCCGAAATATAACCATTGAACAGCTTCTTTTGCGTTTCGTGCAGGTTGCGAAATATCGTACCCATATATTTCACCTAGCTTTTTCAAATCTTTTAAAGCCCTGATTTGCTCAGCAATTTCTTCTTTAAGCTGAATTTTGTCAGGTGTCATATCACCATCTAATGAAGCATGCTGCTCAACCTTATCTTCAATAAGTCTATCAACACCATACAATGCAACACGTCTGTAATCTCCGATTATACGACCTCTTCCGTATGCATCCGGCAGACCTGTTAAAATTGCGGCATGACGAGCCTTTCTCATCTCAGGAGTATAACAATCAAAAACACCCTGATTATGAGTTTTTCTATAAATTTTAAAAATTTTTGATATTTCAGGATCAACTTTGTAATCATAAGCTTCACAAGCGCCTTCCGCCATTCTGATACCGCCAAAAGGTTGAAGAGAACGCTTCAACGGCTTATCCGTCTGCAAACCTACGATTTTTTCCAAATTTTTGTCAATATAACCTGCAGCATGCGATGTTACAGTTGAAACAATTTTGGTATCCATGTCCAAAACGCCCATGTTTTCGCGCTCTTGTTTGAATAACTCAAGACATTCATTCCACAAAGTTTTAGTTGCCTCTGTCGGACCTGCCAAAAACTTTGCATCACCTTCGTATGGCGTGTAATTACGCTGTATAAAATCTCTTACATTTATTTCCTGAGTCCATTTGCCTGATATAAATTCAGCTTCGGGGTACAGTCTTTTCTCATTTTCCAAAATCGTTTCCATATTTCTCCTCACTTTATTCTGGTTTTTTAGAGATAGTTCATCACTAGTTACATATACATGAATTATTTTACGACATTAAAAATACACAGGCAGATTTGTTACAATAATTTAATCATTTTTGTTACGATTCGTAATCATATATATACAAAGTAGATAACAAGTTACATTTAATCTAACAATGTAAATCTTAATGTACCTTTTTCATCAACAATTTCGTTCCACATTTTATAAGGTCTAACCCAGTTATCACCTGTTTTTATAGGTTGATAAACTATCATATCTTCTAATGTTTCAGAATGTTTTGCAAAACCGATAATTTTATATAAATTTCCTTTGTAGTGCCTGTATGTTTTACCTATTTCAATTTTCTGCATAATTTTCTCCTTATTATCCAAGACAGATTATAACTCATTTACAATGTTATTAAAATATTGTAAAATAAACCTATAATGAGGGTTAATATATGAACGATAATATAATTACACAACTATCAAGATTATTTCGAGCAAGATTCCCGTATATTTACATATCTACATGGGAAGAAGAACGTGCGATATCAATAATAAAAAAAATTGCAGCATCTGAAAAACTGATTCGAGTTACAAGAGAGGTCTATACCTGGACTCAAACAAACGGTTTTTTATTAAACGGACAAAAAATTGACGGAACAAACAGCCCCGATAAAGCTATTGATTTTATCAGAGATTGTAACAAAAATGCGGTTTTTGTTCTGTGTGATTTTAATGTCTACTTTGGTGTTAAAGGCAGACAGGTAGATTATAATGTTGTCAGACGATTAAGAGATATTATCGGAGAATTAAAAACAAGTAAATTCAGAAAAAATGTAATATTTATAGCTTCTGAGCTTTTAATTCCTGATTCAATGCAAAAGGAAATAACAATTTTAGATATGCCCCTGCCTACATTAGACGAAATCAAAGCAAAATTGGATAAAATGGTTAACCAAAATAAACAAATTGATACCTCAGAACTGGATGAAGAAGGAAAAGAAAGATTATGCAAAGCAGCTCTTGGCTTAACTTTGCAAGAAGCTGAAAATGCTTTTGCACTTGCGATGGTAAATGACGGTAAAATTGACGGCAAGGATTTATCAATTATTTTGAGTGAAAAAATGCAGGTCATAAAAAAAACGGGCATATTAGAATTTATCAACACAGATATAAAAATATCAGATGTCGGGGGGTTGGAAAATCTTAAAAACTGGCTGAATAAACGTAACAATTCCTGGTCCGAATCGGCTAAAAAATATTGTCTGCCTGCACCAAAGGGAGTGCTGATAACAGGGGTTCCGGGCTGCGGCAAAAGTTTAACAGCAAAGGCAATGAGTGCAGCATGGCAATTACCGCTATTAAAACTCGATTTTGGCAAGATATTCTCAGGAATTGTCGGAAGCTCCGAAGAAAACATGAGAAAAGCTATTAAAACAGCAGAAGCCGTTGCTCCATCTATCCTTTGGGTTGATGAAATTGAAAAAAGCTTGAGCGGGATAAATTCAAACGGAGATAGCGGAACATCATCAAGAATTTTCGGAACTTTTTTAACATGGATGCAGGAAAAAACTGCTCCGGTTTTTGTAATTGCTACAGCAAACAATATCAGCGGACTACCTGCCGAACTTTTAAGAAAAGGGCGATTTGACGAAATTTTCTTCGTTGATTTACCTACGCACAGAGAAAGAAAAGAAATTTTCAAGCTTCACCTTGCAAAAAGGCTAAAAGACAAAGATGTTGCAAGCCACATTGAACTGAACGACGAATTATATACCAAACTTGCCGATATGACAGAAGGTTTTGTTGGTGCTGAAATTGAACAGATTGTTATTTCAGCTTTGTATGAAGCATTTTTTAATAAGCGTCCGTTAGAATTTTCCGATTTGGAAAACACGCTGAAAAACATTGTTCCACTATCGGTAACCCAAAAAGAACAGATTTTAGCGCTAAGACAATGGGCGAATGTTCGTGCGGTTGCAGCTACTAAAAAAGATGATATGGCTCAATACTCCACAAAAACAGATAACCCTGATGATGTAAACACATCACGTGGCGGAAGAGCATTAGACGTATAATACGGAAAGGTAAGAACATGTCAATAACTCTGATGGCATACCCGATGGCATTTTTAATAAGTCCGGAACAGGCAAAGGGCGAAAAACTACACAAAGCCTCGGAAAATACAACAATTAATAAAAATATTGCCACAAAAAATTTAAAATCAATAAAAGTTATGACTAATATAGTGTTTCCCGAACTCAACGCTCTTATGTCTAATACCAACGGAGAAAGGACTAATGCTACCACTTATATTTACCCTTCAGGATTGAAAGTTGAATGGCAAAATTACGGTAAATATGCCGTTGCAATATTATCAGGAAACCTAACCCCTCAAGAATTGCAGGAGGAAGGTGAAAAATTCTTTCAACAATTAGATAAAACAGCCGCCAGAAATGTACGAATGATTGAGTCTTGTGAATATTTTTACTATAACTATTCAACCTCGTACACAAAACCGACAGAAATATATCAAACACTAAAAACTGAAGGCGCAACAGAGATTTTTTCTACAGGAGAAAATGAGGTGGTTGCTAATGTTAACGGACAAAGTATAAAATATTATATCGAGCCGAATGAAAACACATATACCCTTGAAGTTGAACAAAAAATTCAAATTCTTAATATCGGATTAAGTGGGGATTATCAAGGAACAAATATTACATACGGATTGAAAAATTTAAAAATAAAAACGAATATTAAATCGAACGAACTTAGAAATTTACTAAAAAAATCTAATTATCTTCTATATGTTGAAAATATGCAAACACCGCTAAAAAACAGTAATGCAACACTTAACTGGGTATTAAAAGACGGATATTATACGGCAGAATTTTCAGGTAACAATAATGCAGCAATAACAAAAGAAGCTGAGATAATTTTTAGAAAAATGAATATTGCAGCCGGTCGTGATTTAAGAAGCATAAACGATATATCAACAACGGTTTATACATATTCTACAAATTATACCGACAAAGGAATATTATTAAATACTTTAACAGAACACGGAGCAGAAGAGATTTGTGAAAATGGGGAAGATATAACCTGCAAACTTTTTGGAATGGAAATGGTTTATTACAAAAAAGAAAAATCTGAAGGTTATACACTTGACATTACGCAAATATCAAATATATCAGAGTGTCAGGATTTGATAAATGATTTGAACGAAGAATACGGATTAAACATTCAAGAAATGACATATAACAAAATAAAAGAACGTCTGAATCAAGAAAACTTACGACTGGAAAGCGAAACAGTTATGGAGGATAATTCAATAGTTCTTACAATAGACATATAAAGGTAAATTATGGGGAAAATGAAAATAAGATTGTTTCCTGACGGAACGATACAGATGGAAACAGAAGGAATAAAAGGTAAAAAATGTACAGATTATGCCAAGGTTCTTGAGCGTCTGGCAGATGCCAAGATATATACATTAGAAAAAACAGACGAGTATTACCAATCAGAAATTTTAGAAATTAATGAAAACCAACAATTACAGGAATAAAATATTGTCCGGCTCTAGTAGGTCAGGCTTTAGCCTGACAATATTCTACATACTGTTATATAAATTATTTGCATACAGATTTGCTTATGGTAAGATATATGTAGTTAAATAGAGAGGTGTCCGAGTGGCTTAAGGTGCAATCTTGGAAAGGTTGTGTGGGAGCAATTCCACCAGGGGTTCGAATCCCCTCCTCTCTG
>CACXCI010000021.1 GCA_902766105.1 uncultured bacterium | reverse complement strand
TATTATGGAAGCAGAAGAATTGGGTGAATTGGAAGACACTGCATTAAAATCTTTCAAAAAGATTATGGCAGCAAATTGGCAGTCAATCCCCGGTGCTGCTCCGGTTAAAAAACCTGCAACTACAACTTTATAATAAGTGCAAAAATAAAAGATTAAGAAAGGTGCGAAATATCGCACCTTTTTTATTGTTTATACCATACATTAAAGTTTTCTATTTCTGAAAATGTCTTACAATAATCTCCACGAAAATTTAAACATCTGTCATCTATCATCAAATAAGCCGGAGATTTAAAACTTGTTACATCAGATACATATTTATCTAATTTGTTTTCAGACACCCATTTTCTTGCAAGAGAGTTGTTTCGTGTAGTGAATATTTTTACATCATAATTTTGAGATAATTTTTCTAAAAATTCCTTTGCTCCCTCTTTTATCGAAGGGATAAAGTTTTCGTTATAATTACCTGTATAAGTATTCAAAACACCATCTAAATCTATTAGTATTGTTTTTCTATGCTTCATTTATTTATACTCCTATCGTGCTATTTGCCTGTTAATTTATTTCAATAATAACAATAAAATTAAAATATGGCAAATAGCACGATAGAAATATTCAGAAATAACCTTAAATATTATCGCAATAAAAAAGATTTTACTCAGGATAAATTGAGCGAAATCACCGGTATAAGCAGTGACTATTTGTCAGAAATTGAAAGAGGAAAGAAAACACCAAGTTTTAAAAGAATGTTATTAATTGCCAAAGCATTAGATATTGAAGTTTACAAATTATTTAAACCAATTAGTTAATCTGTATTTAGGTTTTGAGATATAAACCCCAATTTACTTATTTAGTATCTAAAACCGTCTGCTTTCATTCGGTCTATTACTTCTTGCAATTTTTCATCAGAACATACATAAGAAATTCTGAAATAGCCTTCGCCGTATGTACCAAATGCCGTTCCCGGAACAATTACGATACCGGATTTTTCAAGCATATCCTGACAGAATTTTACACTTGAATCATATTTTCTTGGTATCGGCATCCACAAATAGAATGTTGTATGAGGAATTTTGCTATCATCAATTTCCCAACCGAGTTCTCTCAAACCTTTTACCAAAATGCTTTGTTTTCTTTTGTAATCGATATTTCCCTGCTTAATATAATCATCGCCGTCAGGAGAAGTCATAATATAAGCGCATGCTTTTTGTAAGGCCTTGAACATACCATTATCAATAGTTGATTTACCTTTTGCAAATCTTGAGACAACTTCACTGTTTCCGCAAATCCAGCCTAAACGCCAGCCTGTAACGGCATAAGGTTTAGAAAGTGTAAACATTTCAACTGCAATATCTTTTGCACCTTTAAGTTCGAATACACTAAAAGGCTTTTGGGCTTCATCAAAATACATATCACAATATGCAGCATCAGAAATCAGCAAAATATCTTTCTTTTTACAAAAATCAATTACACTTTGAACATATTCTTTTGTCGCAGTGACACCGAGCGGATTGTTCGGATAATTTATAACCAATGCTTTAACTTTATTTTCATCATATCCGTCATTTTTTAACTGTTCCCAAACCTGCTCCATATCAGGCTGATAATTATTTTCCGGAGTCAAAGCCATAGAATAAGCCTTGCCGCCTGAACAACCAACCATTTGAGAGTATGAAGCATACCCCGGATCAGGGATTAGAATAATATCTTTTTTAAATTCATCATGTTCTGGATAAATAATAAATCTGATTAAATTTGCAAGTCCGTCTTTTGAACCCAAAACAGAACAAACTTCCGTATCGGCATTCAATTCTACACCAAAACGGTCTTTCATTCTTTGCGCACATGCTTCTCTAAAATATTTCTCCCCTCTTGTAACAGAATAAGAATGAATACTGTCTTCAGTCAAAAATTCTTTCAATTTTTCTATAAGTGAAGCAGGCGGAGCAGATGTCGGAGCACCCATAGAAAGCATTATCGGGGCTCTATTCTTCTTTATCAAAGAATCTTTCAACTGTGCTGTTCTCTCTTTTAATCTTACCATTATATAAGTATCTAACGCCATTACATCTTCGTTAAATAAATTTTCCATTTTCATA
>CACXCI010000020.1 GCA_902766105.1 uncultured bacterium | reverse complement strand
GTGAACAACTTTCAGTAAATCTTTTCTGAAAGTTCGCATAATAGATGCAAATTCTTCTTCTCTTGGGCAAATATCAGGGACAACTTGAGCAAATTTAACGCTATCGGTTGTTGTTGCCGGTCCCGGATTTAATAATATATTGCGTTTAATCTTTTCCATTTTTGCTACCTATGATTTCTTGTAAAGTATTTATGTCTTCTTGAGATAAATTTTTATAAGCACTGTGTCCCAAACCTATTTTGCTTGGATAAGACATATAATCTCCATATGTCTTTGCTAAGTATACTTCTGGTTTATTCATGCACATAAAATTATAACCTTCAAATTCTACATCTTTAATAGGGAAAATTGTGTCATAACTATGAAACCAATTTTTTGCAACATGGCTACTTTCAATACCCCATACAATTTGTGGTTTATCAGTATTTATATTGGGATTGTTTAATAAGTGGTTATCTTCAATTGCTTTTTGAATAGTATCTAAAACTACACTTGATGTGATATTCTTGTACTTGTCTCTAATATACCTACTTACTTTACGTAATTTTTTACTTTGTTTTAACTGCTCGTTTTTTGAAATTTCTTCCCCATATATGTAGTATGGGAATATATCTATAAAAAACAGTTTACTTTTTTTATTTTTTATGCGAATTAAGGCTTCTTCGTACTCTGCATATAAATCAGGATTTCTTGTTGTTTTGTTAAAAATTTCAACAAATTTATCATAATCGTTTTTCATCATCCCTGTATCTATATCATCATCCCAAGGTATAAATCCTTTATGGCGCAATGCTCCCAACATTGTTCCAAAATCAAGCCAATAATTAATGTTATTTGTTCTGCATACATAATCCATTTCTTTTAATGTTTCAACGTTTGCCAACTGTATTAACCTAACATTTCCTTCGGCTGGAGGAATCTTTGTTATATCAATATGATTTTTCTTATAATAATAATATGGATTATGCTTCAAATTTTTTGCATATTTTAGTTTTTGAACTTTTATCTTTATTCCGAATATTTTAATAAGATTTCTTTCTTCTGAGAATTCTGTAATTGAAAAGATGTTTTGAAGAAATGGTTTTAGGTAGGTGAAAAATAACGCTTTATAAAATCTTGGTCTTAGCAAAAATAAAGGACGATATTTTAAATATGCAAAAAGTGAGGCAATTTGATTATCTTTTGTCCAATGTTTGTAATCTTGAGCATTTAGTTTCCATGGTGTCAATTGCCTATATTTAAAATAAATTTCTTTATGAATGCTAAAGGATGCCCAGTTCCAAGGTTTTCTTTTTGCTATAAAATGAATTATTTTTGGATTGTTTGTATAACTGGAACGATTTGTAAAGTTACTTGATTGAACATTCCAAATATCATCCAATATATAAATATTTCCTTTGCAAGCATTGTTAATAATGTCTTGATCACAGTATCTTAAATTATTTTGATTGTTTTTTGCATATTCTATAAACTTTTGTTCGGTGTTATCCTTTCTCATTTCTGCCAAATCAAAAATTAGCATACCTGCATTTACATAATTTGGATTTTTTCTTAGGAGTTTTTTACCAATATCTCTAACTCCGGCTACCGTACAGCCTTTTAAGTCGGTTTCAAAAAGTGTTTTTAATGAACTTACTACCGCCATATCACAATCAAGATATATTATTTTGTCTACATTTGGAAGTAATGTAGGTAGTTTTAAACGATAAAATGTTGCAAAACTTATATGTTCAAGAGTTTTAATACTTTTATATTCCTTAAACATGTCCTCATTTATGTCTATAAAATTGATTTCACATTTTTTTATATTAGTTAAAGATAATATTTCTGTTTTATGTTGTTCTGAAATTCCGCCATCTAATATATATATTGATATTTCATCATCATTGGCAGCATTAGCAAGTATAGAAGCAATTAAAACTCCTCCATGTATTGAATAATTATCATCACATGCCAAGCATATATTAATATTTTTACTAACCATAATAACTCCTATCTACTCCAGTTATACTGTGCAAAACTTAAAATTATAAAATATTCATTTATAAGTCTTCCCGTTTAAATAATTTGTAGTTATGTTTACATCACTATTCTTAATTAATGTTATATCAACATAGTTTAAAAGTAAACACATGTATCTTATTTTGTTTAAAGGGTGATGAATATGTATTGCGAAAAAGAATTTATCGGGCAAAAGATTAAATATTTCAAAGAAAAAAGTTCTAATTCAGGCATATAGCAGATTATCTAAAAAAAATTGGCTTGATGAGTATTGGGTAAAAGTTGTTGAATATTTTTCAAATAACTTAAATTGTCAAATATTTTTCTCCGGCGGGACGAAAGATATCGAATTATATAATAATTTATTAAACAAATGCGATAAATTAAAAAATAAACCTATAAATATATGTGGTAAATATTCAGTAATTGAATCTATGGCATTGATAAAAAATGTAGATTTAGTT
>CACXCI010000019.1 GCA_902766105.1 uncultured bacterium | reverse complement strand
TTCGGACATTTTGACTCAACCGACTTCCGACCTCACAAAATCGCTAAAACTTACTAAACTTGGCACTTATGCCGATTAAAATTATTTACCCATTTCGACCAAAAGTCCTGTTAAAAGGTATGAACCCCTGTGACAACAGGCGTGAAAATCCGAGTTCATAAAACTAGTAGTTTAAACAAAAAAATATGCCGCAACTCGGAATTGAACCAAGGACACAGGGATTTTCAGTCCCTTGCTCTACCAACTGAGCTATTGCGGCATGGTGTATTTATTTTTTCTTTCGCAACCATTTTCATGCTGGTTACGTTTTTTATATTACTTGCTAAATATTTAAAGTCAATATTTCAGCCGTTTATCTTATCTTTACGCTTGAGGTGCCAGGTATAAAGTTACGTTTCTTCCCTCCAATTGCGGCTGCTTTTCAACCTGTATCGGATCGTTTTCAAAGTCTGCGATAAATCTGTTTGCTAATTCAAATGCAAGATTTGAATGCTGCATTTCACGACCTCTAAGCATTACAATAATCTTAACTTTATTCCCCTGTGATATAAACTTTCTTACATTTTTTAAACGTACCTCATAGTCATGCACATCAATTTTGTATCTGACTTTGATTTCTTTGACCTCGACAACATGCTGTTTTTTCTTGGCTTCTTTTGCCCTCTTCGCCATTTCGTATTTGTATTTGCCGTAGTCTAATATCTTTGCCACAGGAGGTGCTTGATTAGGGCTTATTAATACTAAATCCAATCCCGCTTCATCTGCCATTTCTAAGGCTTTTGCCGTTGGAACTACTCCATGATTTGTTCCGTTCTCATCAATTAATCTCACCTCTTTTGAACGTATGCGTTCATTCATTATTGTTTTATCCTTATCCTTTATGGATCTAGTATCGTTAGCTATGGTTTTATCTCCTATGTTTTATCTCGTACAGATCGTACTATATCATAAAAATAAAAATAAAGCTATATCTTAATATTGCAACAATGTTAAGTTATGTAAACCTATGGATATCAATAGTATATACTATTTCAACAATATTTATAAATTTTTTGTCTTGAAATTTTAAAGTTTTTACTTTTTGTGCCGATAACAATATTGTTGATAAAAAGGATATTTACCCGGACTAATTAAATAAGGAGCATGAAGTATGGACACAACACAGGCTGAAAAGATTATGGCATCTAAGGACTCTATTGAGGTGGATTTATCAAAACCTATTCAAACTTTGCTGGATGAGTGCTTATGTTTTATTTCGGTTAACGATTTCAATCTATAGTTAAAAGCATGTGATAAAAAAGAGTAAGATTTAATCTTACTCTTTTTTTGCGTGAACAAAAATATTAAATATTCGTTTCATATTTTAATATATGGTAAAAAGATGTTAAAATTAATACGATTGCGTATATACAGAAAAAGAATATTGTAATAAAATATTGCGTAAAAAGGGAGAGAATATGAATAAATCCTTTAATACATTATTGAAATTATCACTAACATTGCTTTTATTAAATGGTATTGCTTTGGCTGATTTTAAAGAGCATTATGATTTAGGTTTAAAATATATGTCGCAATATCAATATCCAAGTGCAATAAGTGAATTCAGAAGTGCTTTGAAAATCAATTATCTTGATAATTCTGCAAGAATAAATTTAATTAATGCTTATTTGGCAAGAGGTCCTGAGTTTGCGAATAAAGATAAAGCATGGGATAAGGCTGCAGATGATTTTAGGAGTGCCTTGTTTTATTTAACATACTATCCGTCTGAAGCGCAAGCAAACAATTCGGCAAGTGTTATTGCTCAGACGAAAAATAATTTGGAGATATGTTTGAATAACTTGGGTTATGATTATTCTGCACAAAACAGATATAATACGGCAAAAAGGCTACGTGCGGAGGGTAATTTCCCCGCAGCGGCTTATGAATTTATGCAGGCTTTAGGAAATAAAAATCTGCAAAAAAGCAGCTTTGAACAGGTTGCAGAAATTATGAAAGTTTTGGGTAATGAGCCAAAGGCTGCAGAATATTACAAAAAAGCGATAGCCATTTCTCCGTCGGATATGGATTTGAGATTGGCTTATGCAAATGTTTTAGACAGAACAAATAATACCGAGGAAGCTTTAAAAGAATACGGATATGTTTTGCAAAGGGCAAATATCGAAGATAAAAGTATTCTTTATTCTTTGGAAAAAATGTTTGCTAAAAAATTGTCAGCTTCCCCGAATAATGCAAATTTGAATGCAAATATGGGTGCTGTTTTACAAAAACAAGGCAGATTTGATGAGGCATTATCTTATTATAAAAAAGCGGAATCTTTAGATCCAAGTAATATTAATACACGCATAAATACAGGTACTTTGTATCAGCAAAAGGGTGATTACAAAACAGCTATAAAGGCTTATGAATCTGTTTTAATCTTGTATCCGGATAATATAAGTGCTAATTTATACAGAGCTCAGTGTATGGATAAATTGGGTGATTCAAAGGCAGCTCAAGAAATTTATCAGAAAATTAAAGCGCTTGATCCTAATAATGAGATATTAAAAGCACAAATGCTTGAAAATGCAAAAAATACCATGTCGGCTCAACAGTTTGTAGAATATGTAAAAACAAGTATGTCTGAGATGAATCCGTCTGAAATTTTATATGAATATGCTATTGATTTACATAAAAGAAACAAGATATCTGATGCCATTTATATGTACAAATCTGCTATAAGTGTTAATAATGGTAAAAACCCTGAAATGTTTGTAAATTTGGCTCTTGCTCAGGCACAGGATAAAAATTTTGATGAAGCTTTGTCTGTTTTAGCAAATGCTCAAAAATTATATCCTTCAGACAGTTCTGTCGCCGAAACTATTAAAAATATTTCTAATATGAGATCGGATTCTTTAATGACTTTAGCTTCCGATTATCAGAATAAACAAGATTACAAAAATGCGATTGAAACATACAAAAAAATTATTCCGGAAAATGTAAATTCAGTATTAGGCATAGCCGGTTCATATCAATCCTTAGGAGATAGGCAAAAGGCTATTGAGTATTATAAAAAAGCTCTTCAAATGAAACCTGTTGATTCTGATATTGCTTATATAATTGCTTGTTTATACGGTGAAAATGAAGATTATGCAAGTGCAAAAGAATACTTGCAAAAAGCAATTGTATTCAATAAAAACAACACTCAGGCAATAGAATATTTAAAATCTATAGAAGAAACCGATAAATCTAATTTGTTAACTTTAGCCATAGGTTTGTATGATGAAAATAAACTCGATGAAAGTCTTGTAAAATTTAATGAGCTTTTATCTAAAGATTCTCAAAATGCTTATGCTTATTACTATCGTGGTATGATATATGATTCTAAAGAAAAACGTGCGGAAGCTATTGCTGATTTAAAGAAAGCGTATAGTCTGAATAATGAATTTAAAATATGTAATTATCTGATAGCATCTGATTATGATGCTTTGGGAAAATATAAAGACGCTTACGAATATTATGTTGCTTATGCAAATTCCGACGTTCAAGATGACGAATACAAAAAATATGCAAAAGACAGAGCAGAAGAGTTAAAGGGAAATGTCGGAAAGTAATATAGCAAATTTAATCAAATCTAAAGTGTCCCTTGCCCCAATGGCAGGAATAACTGATTATGTTCTGCGTTCATTAGTTCGAACTTATGCTCACGATTCTCTTTTAACTACAGAGATGATAAGCTCTGAATTTTTAGCGCAAAATGTAAAAACTGAAATAACAAAACTTGATGATGCTCACCACCCTATTTCATACCAGATTAGCGGGCATAAACCTCATTTGATGAAAAATGCAGCCGAATATTTGACACAATTTGCCGATATCATTGATATAAATATGGGTTGTCCGGTTAATAAAGTTGTAAAAGGACAAGATGGTGCAGCACTAATGAGAAACCCAAGGCTGGCGCAAGAACTTGTAAAAGCTGTAAAAGAAGGAACAAACAAACCTGTAAGTGTAAAATTCAGACTTGGTTATACCCAAGATGAAATGAATTATGTCGAATTTGGGCAAATGATGCAGGAAGCAGGTGCTGAATTTATTACAATACATGCCAGAACACGAAAACAGTTTTACGCAGGTAAGGCCGATTGGGTAAAAATTAAAGAATTAAAAAACAATGTAGATGTTCCCGTTTTTGCAAATGGAGATATTTTATCAGTAGAAGACGCCGTTAATTGTATGGAAGCTTCTGGTGCTGATGGTGTTGCTGTCGGCAGAGGTGTATTGGGAGATCCTACCCTTGTTGGAAGAATTGAACATTATTTCAAGACCGGCATGATAATCCCGCCGCCTTCACTTAATGAAAAACTTGATATGCTTAGAACACATTTAGACGAAGAAATAAGACTAAGAGGTGAAAAAGTAGCAATAAAGTTTATGCGAAAATTTTATCCTTATTATATTTCAGGAATTCGCAACGCTTCAAAAATCCGAGCTGTGATGGTTGTTGAGGATGATTATGACAAAATTCTTGAGTATATTGATTATATAAGAAAAGAAAATGCGGATTTGGATATAATAAATTCTTGATATCTTCAGAAAAACTGTTATAATGGTTTATATGAGATATTTATTTATATTGTTGGCATTCATAGCTGTTAATTTAATATCATCCCAGCCGGCATTGTCCGATGGTGTCAGTACCGTTCAAATGGAGCTGAGAGGTTATGATGAAATTACCTTGCCTGAAGGAACTTTTATTCCTGTAATGCCTGTTCAGGAGATATCAACAGAAACCTGTCCTGAAGGATATAAAGTTAAATTTGTATCCACAAATGATTTATTTATGTATGAAACAAATATAATTCCAAGAGATACCGAGTTTTACGGATATATTGAAAAAATTCATGAGCCAATTGTCGGAACAAATGCTTCTATGAAAATAAAAATTACAAAACTTGTGATGAAGGATGGCTTCGAAATTCCTATAAAGGGATATTTGTACAGTTCAAATGATAATTTAATCGGCGGTGAGTTGACTCCGCCGGAAAAGTGGGAAAAAGTACCGCATTATCAAAGCAGATTTCAGGGCATTTCATGGAATCACAGATCTGCAACCTTGCAGATAAGACCGGGAGGTACTCGTTGTATGGGAGTTCATACAAGAATACCTGCAGGTGAGCAGCAAATTATCGTTTTGACTGCGCCTGCATCTGTTACGCATACTTTTAATGAATAATTTTTTATAATTTGAACAATCATTAATGTAAAATCGTTTTACAGTTAACAAATTGACAAATCATATTTGTACGTTAGAATGTAGGTAAGTCGGAAGAGGAGGACTTATATGAAAAAATTATTAATTGCATTAACATTTGTATTAACAGTGAATGCGGCTTATTCCGCTCCAAATTACAATTATACGCAAGAGGTTCCTGTGCCGGCATATAACTCGGCTAATTATGCTCAAGATAATTATAAAGTAAATGATACAACTTTAAAGGGCAGAATTGTAACTGTTCCTGCCGGAAATACTTTTAGAGCTGTAATGACAACAGCTGTCAGCTCAGAAACGGCAGTAACCGGACAAAGTGTTACAATGGCTCTTGGTTCAGATTTTTATTATAACGGTACTCTAATTGCACCGGCGGGAAGTACGGTTGTCGGTACGGTTATTGATGCTTCAAAGGCTAAGCATGGCAGCTTGAACGGTAAGCTTGCCATAAGATTTACGGAAATTATTACTCCGCAAGGACAAAATATTCCTGTATCTGCTGTAATTAAAACAGAAGATAATTCTGGAACTTTAATAGGCGGTACAAAAATGGATGTTACCAAAGATTATGTAAAGGATTTAGCTATAGGTGCGGGTGCAGGTGCTTTGGCAGGTGTTATAATATCACCATTAGCCGGAGGCAGTATAGGTAGAGGTACTGCTTTGGCTACTGCTGTCGGTGCAGGCGGCGGTTTAGCTAAGAGTATATGGGATAAGGGTAATGACGTTGAAATTCCAGTTAATGCTGCTTTAGAATTAATATTGACTCAGCCTATTACCGTAAATCCAATTAGCCAATAAAAATGGTAAGAAGGGTAATAATATAATTATTCTTTTAAAATAAAATCAAAACAAATAAAAAATTATATTTGTTGTTAGGGAATAAAATGTCATTATTAAGAAATTACACAGACAATTCAAGTAAAAATTTATATACGGGAGCAAAACGAAATCTGGGTTCAGACTATGTAATGCCTGCAGTAACAAGAGAGGATGATACAAATTCTATCTCCTTGAAAAAAGGTATTACGATTTCAGCAATTTTGCATCCCGTTACATTTGGTATATTTTGGCTAGTAGTTGTGGTATTGGCTATTTTTGGTATTCATTTGACTTTGTTTGATAAACCGAAACCAAAAGTAAATGATATTGAATTTGTGTTGGTAGATAAGGAAGAAACTCCCAAAAATCCAAACACAAAGTATCGAGCTGATAAAAATTCAAGAACAGGCGGCATTAATGATCCTAAAAAACCTGTATCAATGCCGTCAAATCCGTCTGTATCATCATCAAAGCCGGCATCTGGTTCACCATCTCCGGCTCCTAAAAAGCCGTCTTTACTGAGTAAAATTACACAATCTGTTGCTCAAAAACCTACAGCAAAACCTTCAGCTCCTACTGTTACACAAAAAAATGTAGCACCATCTCCAACCCCGCAACATTCAATTCCAAAGCCACAGGCAGCCAAACCTGCGCCGCCTACAGCAAGACCGTCTTTGCGTCCTGAATTGACTCCAAAAGCAGTGCAAAGACCATCTTCTTCCCCGTTTAAGATTCCTGTGCCGTCTGGAGGAACTCACGTAGGACAGTATTCTACAGGTCCTGTTGGCGGGAGTGGTACAGCAGCAAAGGGTGGCAGATCAGGCAGTGGCTCATACTCACCAAACCCGTCTTTAGCGCCCATTGGCAGCGGTTCTGGTTCTAAGACCGCATCCGGTACAGGCTCTGGCAGAGGAACCGGCTCAGGTATCACCTCTGGTAAAGGCGGTGGCGGAGGTAACCCTGGTGGAGGTGGCGGACGTCCCGGTATTGATGCTATCAGAGAGCCTGATTTTGGACCTTGGATGAACGAATTACAAAGAAGAATTAAAATGAATTGGGATCCTCCAAAGGGTAATGAAAGCAAGCGTGTTGTACTTCTTCTTAAAATTGCTAAGGACGGAAGATTGTTATCATGCAGTGTTTCAAAATCTTCGGGATTGCCAAATGCTGATAATGCAGCTATCAATGCGGTAAAATTGGCAGCGCCGTTCAGACCGTTGCCGGTTGAGTACAAAAATTCAAGTGTAGATATTATATTTACGTTTGACTATAACGTATTTGATGCAAGAAGATATTAGATATGTGTATTACAAGAAAATGAGGATAAAAAACTATGGAATTACTTATTGAAGCTATTAAAATGGACTGGTGGATACTATTACCTATATTTTTATGTTCAATATTGGTATTAGGTGTTGTAATCAGTAAATGGTCTTACTATCAAAAAAATCAACGTGATATAACGTTATATATGAGAGAATTAAACCGAGATTTATCAAAAAATGATATGTCCGCAGCTCAAAATACAGCAATTCGTTGCGGTGGTGTTGTAGGAGAAGTTATTGAAGAAGCTGTTCGAATTTTTTCAGAACAAAAAAGCGGATTTTCTCGTTCCTTTGATATATCAGCGGCTTTAGCTACAAGAAAATTAGAAAGTCATTTGACTATATTGGGTACAATTGGCGGTGTTGCACCATTTTTAGGTTTGTTGGGTACCGTAACAAGAATTTTGTTCACATTTAAAGAAATGGCAGGTTCAAGCCAAATGGGGCAGGCTGCTGATGTAATGTCAGGTATTGGTTCTGCATTGATTGCTACAGCTTTAGGTTTGGGTGTTGCTATTGTTGCTGTTATTTTCTTCAACTCATTCCAATCAATAGTAAAACATTACGAAGACGATTTTCAGCTTATTAAGTTGTTATTCTTGAGTTTTGTTGACGGTGAAGCTGAACCGCAGCAAAAGTATACATCAGCAAAGGTAAATTTATAATTATCAGGTAGATTAATATGGCATTTTCAAATAAGAAAAAAGAAAAACTATTTACGGAAATCAATATAACACCTTTGACGGATATTTTCCTTGTTCTGTTAATTATAATGATGGTTGTTGCACCTTCGTTCAAATCTATGGATAATGCGGTAGAGGTACCTGAAATTAATAATGGTATTAATATAGATAATGAGAAAACTACAGTTGCAATTACCCGTGACGGAACAATGTATGTTAATGGTGATGCTGTAAAAGCTTCTCAATTGACTGATAAACTTATTGCAATGAAGGGTGATGCTCAAGCTCCTGAGGTTATTGTAAAAGCTGATAAGGCTGTTAAAAGTTCTGTAATTATGAGTGTAATGGATGCCGCTCAAAATGCGGAATATAAAAAACTTGTTGTTGCAGGTGAACCTCTTAATAAAAAAGAACAAAAAGAGCTAAAACGAAAAGCTGATATAAATGTGCCGGAGGACGGAGAATAATGAGAGAAACTTTTAATGAAATCAATATAACACCGTTAACGGATATATTTTTGGTATTGTTAATCATAATGATGGTTGTTGCACCTTTGTTGGACAGTCAGGGTATTAGTCTTACAGTCCCTGAAAATGTTGAACAATCTCAAATCGATAAAGATCCGGAAATTTTGACTATTGTTGTTACTCAAGGAGATAAATATTTAATAAACAATGAAGAGGTTTCTCCTGATCTTTTAGGTACAGTATTAACGCAGGAAGTTAAAAAATATCCGGACGGACTTTTGATACAGGCAGATGGTGAATCTTCTCATGCAGCTGTTGTAAAGCTTATGGATAAGGCTCGTTATGCAGGAGTAAAAGCTATATCCTTAGATCAAATATAGAGTAATTATGGCAATTATAACAATGTTACAGATAATCTATCTGTAATAAATGTCCTCCCTTTGTGGGTGGAGCGAAATTTGTGATTTTGAGGTGAGGTTAAAGTAGTAGGTCGGCATTGCCATGCCGACAACATAAGTTAAATGGTAGACTGAAGTCTACCCTACGACTATTTCACTTGACCAAATATAGATTAATAATTAAAGTTTAAAGTACCCCTTCCATCATATCGTTTAGTGCAAGTTTTGCTGTACGAATTGGGGTTGAGAATGATGTACCTTGCAATGGAAATATTCTATTTGCGAAACTAGACAAAACTAAATTCCCATTTGTGTCAAGTGCAAAACTGAGTGTATCAAAATCCGTTGTATAAGGAGTACGTTCAAAAGTATGGTACCCAAGTTTTGGGTTACCTGATAAAATTCCATGTTTTTCTATGTATTCTAAGTTTTGCTTATAGCGTAGCCCTTCCGGATTTTCATAACCTGTCATTGCATTTTCGACTTTTCTGTTAAGAACTCTTTTATAATCCCAGTACTTATCATTTGCTATTTTTCTTTTTATAGGATCATTTTCTTTTCTAAATAATTCAAGCAATTTATTTAATTCTGTTTCTTCTTCAGACGTTACAACTAGTTTTCTTAATCTATCAAATTCTGCTTTATATTTTTTTCTTGCGATTCCTTTTAATTCTGCCATTTCTCTTGAGGTCGCTTCAACTACTATTGGCTTTTTGCCCACATATTTTTGAGCAAGTTTAAGAAATTCAGGTTTTAAGGCTATATCAGTCGAATGTGCATCAAAATATCCTAACCCATACTTTGTCGGGTGTTTCCTGAATACTCCTTGTTCATAGTGTTGTGTTAGTATACTACTTCGGCTTGCTGAAAAATTAGCTATTTTACCATCTATGCCAAGAGCACCTACACCTTCGATGCCTTTAAACATTAAATCCGGAGAGATAACATCTTTACCTGCATTACTTGAAGCTTGTAATACTCGTAAGTTTGGATGATATTTCAGTAATTGTGATGTAGGAAATGTATCGACTGTTGTTTTGTATTCAAATAATGTTTTTCCTGCTTTTTCTAATAAACCTTTTGGGGGAACAACATTTGGATTTAAACCGATAGATAAAGAAATATAATCCACCTTATCCCCATCAATAAGTGATTTATGCAATTTTTTATATTCATCTGCTAAATTATTGTAACAATTGAATATGGTATTTTGTTCTCTTGCATGATCGATATTGATATATTCAATATCAGCAAATGGATTTGCACGTCTGGTAAATCTTGTTACCACTTCTCCATGTGACATTTCTTCGTAATAT
>CACXCI010000018.1 GCA_902766105.1 uncultured bacterium | reverse complement strand
GCTCAGCTGGATAGAGCAACCGCCTTCTAAGCGGTAGGTCATGCGTTCGAATCGCATCCAGGGTAAATAAAAAAGGATAGGATTTATCTTATCCTTTTTTATTTGTTTGTGAGCATGTGAGAATGTTTTTGCGTTCGAGCGGGGAGCGAGCAGAGGCTGAAGCAAATTTTGCTTGTGGCAAAGCCACTAAAGGCAAAATGCGTAGTCCCGTTTAAAGCGAGCAAGTTAAGACAATCTCCTCCAGGGTAAATAAGCCTAATAACTTATTTGAAAATCTTTAATAAGTTTATATAGTATCTATCGCCTTTTTAATTTTTTTGTTCAATGATCTAAAAATAATGTAATAATCGTCATTACTTTTGTTTAGCTGTAAATCATCATCAATGATATTAGAATCACTCGCGAGGGCGCCGTACTTAATGAATACTTGCAAGTCGTATAAAATCATTCTTGCATTTATGATACTATTTTTGAGCCGGTTTATTTCGCTATTTTCACACATAAAAATTTGTTCCTTTATGTTTATACTTTTATAACTAGCTATTTTTATGAACTTATTTTACGGCGTCTCGGTTATTTTGTGTACCCAGTTTATTTTTATGGGTAGAAAATATAAGTAATAATATGAGCAGGGGGGCATAGTTTTATAATGCAAGCACGAAAGACTTGTTGAGGATGTGGAATTTGTATGCAGAGCTGGTGTACATTTGTTTTATGACTCTGATTTAAGTGTTTTAATAATGAACAATGCCGGAATTTTGGCAATATCTTGTTTATTTTGTTTATATTCATCTGTTGTCCCGTTATAACCGTCAGAAATGGTTCTTAGTATATTAGCAGGGATGTTATTTCTTTGGGCGGTTTGTGCTATTGCTGCGCTTTCCATATCTATTGCATCAGCATCAAATTCATGATTTATAATATTTTTTAACTTAGTATCCGTTACAAATATATCTCCGGTTGCAATCGTTCCAAGTTTTATATAATTGTTTTTTGCAAATTTATTAATAAGATTTTTGTCAGAGTAATAGAATGTTGGTTTATCAGGTTTTATTCCATTGTCCATATATCCTTTTGGGTTTCCAAATGCTGTTACATCAAAATCATGTTGAACCATTTTTACAGCGGCAATAGTGTCACCGGTTTTTAAATCAGGGGATAAACTTCCTGCGATACCAATATTTATGATATATTTCGGTTTGTATTTATCTGCTATAAACTGTGTTGTTGTTGCAGCATTTACTTTCCCGACACCGGATTTAGATAATATTATTTTATATTTGCCGAGATTTCCTGTTATTACTCTAAAATTTGCGGAATTAAACTATGCAATTATTATAACAGAGAATACGGTACAAATTATATGTCAGTTATGCCCTGCAATTTGTACGGAATTGGCGATAACTATCATCCTCAAAATGCCCATGTTATACCAATGCTTATAAGACGTTTTCACGAGGCAAAAATAAACAATCTTCCCGAAACTACCGTTTGGGGAACAGGTACTCCAAGAAGGGAATTCCTTTTTGCCGATGACTTGGCTGAAGCTGTAGTATTTTTGATGGAAAACAAAGATGCAAAAGATGTCGGCGAATTTATAAATATCGGCTCAGGATATGATATGCCGATTTCTGAAATTGTCGAATTAATTAAAGAAACAGTCGGATATGAGGGGAAACTGGTTTATGATAAAACTAAACCAGACGGTACAATGCTCAAGCTTATGGACGTGAGCAAAATTAATGCACTGGGTTGGAAGGCAAAAACTGAGTTAAAAGATGGTTTAAAAATCGCTTATCGGGATTTTCTTGAAAAGTACAAAAATATTAGGGAAAGATAATAAATACTTTGCTTGATTAAATGATGTCGTAATGTTATGATTGCAGATGTAAGAATTTGTTATAAAATTTTGCTTATGGGGGAAATAAATAATGAAAAGTATAATACTTGCAGGAGGTTCAGGAAGTCGTCTATGGCCGTTATCAAGAGATGAGTACCCAAAACAACTTTTGTCATTTGATAAAAATGAAAGTCTTTTGCAGAAAACTTTTAACAGATTATCGTCTTTATCAAAAGGCAATGATATTTTAACCATAACTAATATCAAGCATTATTCCAATATAAAACTGCAATTAAATCAAATAGATAAAAATAATATTGTTTTAGCAGAACCTCTGGGCAAAAATACCGCACCTGCTATTGCAACAGCTTTGGAATATTTTAATCAGACAAATGATAATGATGATATAGTAATAATCTTGCCTTCAGATGCGTTAATTAAAGATGTTGAAAAATTTAATAAAACGGTTGAAAATGCTGTATCCTTGGCAAAGGAAGGCTATATTGTTACTTTTGGAATAAAACCTAAATATCCTGAAACAGGCTATGGCTACATTAAAACAAAATCAAAAATGATGGATGGCTATATTGTTGACAGGTTTGTGGAAAAGCCTGATTTGACTACGGCAAAATCTTACCTTGAAGAAGGTAATTATTACTGGAATGGCGGAATTTTTATGGGCAAAATATCGGTATTTATGTCGGAAATTCAAAAATATTGCCCTGATATTTATAAAAATTTGAGTGAGTTTAATTTTAGCGAAAAACCTGAAATTAAATATTCAATATATGAAAAAATGCCATCTATATCAATAGATTATGCAGTTATGGAAAAATCCGATAAAATTGCTTTGGTAGAACTTTTATCCGATTGGAATGATCTTGGTTCTTGGCAATCAATGTACAGTGTAAAAGAAAAAGATAAGGATGGAAATGTTATTACAGGCAAAGTCGTAACTAATAATGTTAAAAATTCATTTATTTATTCTCAAAAAGAGTTGGTTGCAGTATCGGATTTAGAGGATATTATTCTTGTTGAAACTCAAGATGCCATTATGGCTTGCAAAATGGATAAATCCCAAAATGTGAAAAAGTTGTATGAAAAATTAAAGCAACAAGAATCTGATACCACGAAGCTGCATAAAACCGTATTCCGCCCTTGGGGGTATTACACTTGTATGAACTCAGGCGAAGGGTATTTAACGAAAACAATTTGTGTAATGCCAAAACAAAAATTATCCCTCCAATCACACAATCATCGTTCTGAACATTGGGTAGTATTAGAAGGTACGGCATTGGTTATTAAAGGAGATAAAGAATATAATGTCTATGCAGGAGATAGTATCGATATTCCGCTGGGAGTGAAACATTCTTTGCAAAATCCTTATGATGCCGAGTTAAAAATAATTGAAATACAAAAAGGTGATTATATATCTGAAGATGATATCATTCGCTATGAAGATTGCTACGGCAGAGTATAAATTGTAAGTGTACATTATTTTGTTTTCTACATAAAAAAGGAGTAAAATATGAAAAAATTTTTAGTTTTAATAGCACTTGCTATTCTTGTTACTTCAAATATTACGGAAGCTAAAGTTATTTCTAATGAAAAAATTGATAAGGCAAAAGTTGAAACAGCAAGTAAAATTATTGCCGGTTTACAAAAGGAAATGAAATCTTTTACAGAAAATGGTTCCGGTCCATTTGTCGCTGCGGTTTATGATGATAAGGGAAATCTTGTTGTAAAAGTCGCAAACTCTGTTGTCAATGAAAAATGCTCAAATAACCACGCAGAAATGAATGCTATAAAAGCTGCTGAAGAAAAATTAAATACTTATGATTTAGCACCTTATAATCTTAAATTGTATGTAACGGCAGAACCTTGTATAATGTGCGTTGGCGGTATTATGTGGTCAGGTATAAAAGAGGTATACTATGGAGTGCCGTCAAAAACAGTTGAAGAAATTACAGGGTTTGACGAAGGCTTTAAACCTCATTGGTTCAAGGAGTTTAAAAAACGAGGCATAACGGTTTATGGCAATATTGAACCTGAACTTGGAGAACAAGAATTGCGTAATTACGTAGATAATGGTAATGAGGTTTATAAACCATCAAGATAATTCTTGATATAATTTAACGGCATTTCGTAACTTTTGATTGTTTTGTATTCGATAAATTTGTACCAAAGCCCATTTCGCTGTATCTGTTCTGTGGGCTTCCGTAATATCCCCGTTTTGACGTGCTTTGGTTAAGTTCTTATCAACAACATTATATAAATTTATCATTGTTTTATTATCCAGACGGTGTATTGGTCTGTAGAAATAATCAGCAACACCGCCGGTTTCGTATTGAAATGTTTTATATAAAAGTGTCAAAATGTCTTTTGCATGTCCAAGTTCGTAATCAAGAAATGTCAGAACCTGTTCTTTTTTCCCGTGTCGATAAACGTATGTTTTAACAGCCTCAACATCACTTTTGGATACGGTAAGGGTATCTGTTTTGTTGCAAAGCTCAAGTTTTTTATTCATATCTTCAATATAATTATCAACTTCTGTTGGCTCAATTTCAAGAGTCATTGCAAGCAACTTTTTATCCCCTCTTTTTGTAAAAGAATTTTTTAGTGGTCTAAACCTTATTAAAGGTCTTGTTTTCATTATTCCCGCAAATTCAGAGCTTGTTATTTTTGTGCTAATAATACTTTGTATTTCTGCATGGTTGTTTTTAATAAACTGAACCTTTTGACTATCAGTAATGTTTGCAGATGTTAAAACCTTTTGTATTGTAGCCAAATCAAGATTGCTCATTCTGTCTATTCTTATGCTCATAGGATGATTATACACTATTTTTACTAATTTTTATCAAACTGTTTACATAAAATTTTGCTTTTACTATAATCTTAACAGGACAATAGAGAAAAAAGGAAATAAAATGAGTATTTATTTATTAGAAGTCGGAACTGAAGAATTACCATATAAGTTTATTCCACAGGCAATTGAACAATTAAATGACGGATTTACCAATTTTTTAAATGATAATAAAGTGAAATTTTTAGATATAAAAGTTTATGCTACACCAAGACGTTTAGCCGTAATCGTTGATGGTTTGGAAAGTCAAACTGCTGATGAAGAAAAAATTGTTAAAGGTCCTATTGCAACTGTTGCTTATGACGAAAACGGTAATCTTACAAAAGCAGGTGAAGGTTTTGCAAGAAAAAATAATCTTACAAAAGATGATTTATTCGTTCAGGATAATTATTTGCATGCAAAAATTGTTGTCAAAGGTAAATCAATTTCCGAACTTTTAAAAGAAAATGTTCCTTCTATTTTTAAAAAGCTGCAAGGCGCTCATTTTATGAGATGGGGATATAATGACGAAAAATTCTCTCGTCCGATTAAATGGATAGTTTCAATTTTAGATAACCAAGAAGTTAAAATAAAAATTATTGATAAAGAATCTTCTAATGTTTCTCGTGGTCATAGATTTTCTGAGCAAAATATTGTTATAGATAATCCAAATAACTATAAAGAGCTTTTAAGAAAAGCTTATGTAATTGTAGATCAGGACGAAAGAAAGCAAATTATCGTAAATAAAGCTAAAGAAGCAGCATCAACTTTAGGTGCTGAACCATATTATACAGATGATTTGTTAGAAGAAGTTACATTTATTACAGAATATCCTGTTCCTGCAATTTGTGAATTTGATCCAAGATATTTGGATATCCCCGAAGAAGTTACGGTTACCGTTATGGCTGTTCATCAAAGATATTTTGCGCTATACAAGAACGGAAAATTAATCAATAAATTTATTACCATGACAAATTACATAGGTGATGAATTTGAAAATATTGCAGCCGGTAATGTTCGTGTAATCAAGGCAAGGTTGGATGATGCTGTATTCTTCTTTAACGAAGATACTAAAAAACCTTTAGCAGATTATGTTGAAAGTTTAAAAGGTGTAACCTTCCAAAAAGGAATGGGTACAATGTTTGATAAAACTCAAAGACTTATTAAACTTTCAAAATCTATTGCCACTGATATAAAAGAAGGTCATTCAGAACTCGATTTAGAATCCGTTGAAAGAACAGCTCAATTGTGTAAGGCGGATTTGACGACAAATTTGGTATTTGAGTTTACAGAGCTTCAAGGTTTTATCGGGGCAGATTATGCTAAAGTTTCAGGCGAAAATGATAAAGTAGTTCAGGGTATAAAAGAACACTATTTCCCGATAAATGCCGAATCAGAAACAGCAACCGGTATAGAAGGTCAAATAGTTGGTATAGCAGATAAAATCGATACAGTTTGTGCCGTTTTTGCAGGCGGTAAAAAACCGACAGGCTCATCTGATCCGTTAGGTGTTCGCCGTGCGGCTTTAGGTGTAATCAGAACAGTTTTGGATGCAGGGTTGAAAATAGATATAGATAAATATATTAAAGAAGCACTAAAACTTTTACCGGTTCAGAAAGATTGTGCATCTGAGGTAAATGAATTTTTTGTTCAAAGAATGATAATATTATTGAATGAAAAATATAATAAAAGTGTTTTAGAAGCATGTGCCGTAAAAAATCCGCTGCACGATATAAATGATTATGTAAAACGTGTTCAGATAGTGAAAGACCTAAATTCAGCACAACTTTTAGAAAATGCAAACAGAGTAATAAGAATTTTGAAAGATTCTTCATCTGTTGATGTAAATGAAGCTTTGTTTGTTGAAAATGCTGAAAAAGATTTGTATAATGCTGTTAAAGGTATTTCTGAAACTAATGACTATCGTTTGTATCTGGCAGAGTTGGAAAAACTCAACCCTGTTGTAGAAAAATTCTTTGATGATGTACTTGTCATGGATAAGGATGACAAAATTAAGCAAAATAGAATTGCATTACTCACATTATTAAGAAACAGGTACGACTACCTTGCAGATTTTAGCAAGATATAACAGCGTTTTACGACCAATTGTTAATTTTTGTAACAGTAAATTGTTAAAAAGTCAATTATTTTTTTTAGGATACTTTAAAATTGTACAAGAAGGTAATGTGAAGGTAGGAACAACAAATGTTTGACCGTATTAAAAATTTAAAAATCGTAAAACAATTAAAAGAATCAATCAGTCCAAAAATGCGCTGGTTAGATTATGCTAATAAAACACAATTAGATAAAAGCACCACAGATTATTTGGAAACTATTAGCGGTGTTGATAATCTAAAATCAATTTCTGACGACCTAGAGCTGGAAGCAATGGTCAGAGCCCAACTCAAAGAAGAATTTCCTAACATTGAAAGTATGAAATCTTATGAGTTGTTAGTCGATGCAGTTATGCACAATATGAGAAAAAAACAGCTTCAAGCTACCGATAATCTTGATATTGAATAAGATTATCACCAAATTTATCAAAAAGATGATACCCGAAAGGGTATTATTTTTTTTGGTAAATTTAAGAGTGCAATTGTTAATTTTAAAGGTTATTGAGTATTTGTAAGTGCAGATTGTAAAGATTTATTACCCCCTCTTGAATTATATTAATTTTGTATTACAATTATAGTAATTATAGGAGGAAATCATGGTCTGCGGATCTCTTGAAATCGAAATATTAAACAGTTTTTGGAACTTGACGGCTATTGATGAAGATAAAGATATCTCAATTCAAGATGTTGTTGATAATCTTTCATCCAATGGTACTCAAAGAGCATATACAACAATCAAAACAGTTATGGATCGTCTTGTGGCGAAAAGTATTTTAGTTCGTTATAAAGTAGGTAAAAAATTCTTTTATAAAGCTACTATGGACAGACGTGAAATGGCATTGGATATGCTGAGGGAATTTACCAATAATTTCTTTGATGGTAATTATGCGAATATGATGCGTTTTGTCGAAAAAGAAATGGATGATCTGTTAGTTAAGTAGATATGTCAGATTTTATTAGTGACAGAAAAACTGTTGCAAATATATTGCGCAGTGTTCGAATAAGACGTTGCAGTGTGCGTGAAGCTATGTTGGCTTATCCTAAAGACACTAAGGATGAGAGTCTTATTGCGGCTTATCACGCACTTGTTCATTATGAGGCGGATGAAGATATCAGAGCAAGGGATGCCATGTATCGCCAAGAGCAGGATGATTATATAGAGTTTCTTGCAGATGTTCTTGATAGCGGTGAAAATTTACCGCAAAATATAATTGATAATTATAAGCAATATTACGATACTGCACCTATCCTTCATCAGGATAATTCGCAAGGGTTTATGAAAAGTTTTTGGAAATCAATAAACTTAGGCTTCAGAAAGGATGAAAAATGAAGAAGATATTAGTGTTATTAACTGTCGTATTGGTGTTTGTCGGAACATGCTCTATGGGTTGTGCTTATAGTTTAAAAAAATCCAAGACGGTGAAAAGTTTAACAGAGGGTGCAAATGAGGTTAATGTTCAAAATGTTGTCGAAGATAATGCAAAAATAGAGGTTCTTCCGACAATGAATTCTGAAAGCTCTGCTCCTAACAGAATTTGGGTTGGAACATTTCAGATTGTATGGAATGATGTAATTGACACATTGATAAAAGCTCCTATAGAATTTGTTGATGGTAATAATATAACAGCTGAAAACTTAAACAAAAGAGAATTTAATAAAGAAGATATAAGTGAAAATTCGTATTATTCCAAATCGGGAATTATATCTCCGGATTTAAAAAAGGAAATAGAAGAAGGAATAAAGAAAAAATTTAACGAAACAAGTGATATATTAGATTCAATTGATTTTACTTATGATCCTTCAAAAATGCTTTTTTATGCAATGTTGAAAAAGGATTTCAAATTTTTGGAAGCTTTTGACAAATTAGATGACGAAGCTTTCGGGCAAAATCCTGCGCATGTGAAGTATTTTGGAATAAACGAATTGAGTGGAGCAAATCTTTATAAAAATGTTTCAGTTCTTTTCTATAACAAGCATGATGATTTTGCTGTGAGTATGCACACTCAAGGTAATGATGAGGTAATTTTATACAGAACTGATGATAATAAAAATTTTGATGAATATTATAAAGATTTGACGGATAAAACAAAAGAATTTGATGGTAATCAATTCTTTGGCAGTTACGACAGATTAAAAGTCCCTGATATAAGTCTGTATCAAATGGCTTCTTTTAAAGAATTAGAGGGGAAAAATATAAAAAATTCCGATTTTAGAATTGATAAGACTTTGGAAACAGTTGATTTTCGCATGAATAACGAAGGTGTAAAATTAAAAAGCGAAGCGGCTATAGTAATGAAATGTACGGCATTACCAGGTCCGGCACCAAAAATCAGACGTTTTTATTTCAATGATTCATTTGTTTTATTCCTGATAGAAAAGGGAAAAACCGTTCCTTATTATGCTATGAGAGTTAAAGATGTTGAAGCTTTGAATAAAACAGGCAAAGGTCAATAATATTTTAAGTTATAGATGGGTGCAATAAATTGCACCCAAATTTTTGCTTTATAATTTTGCCTAAAATCGAATTTATTATATAATCGTTGTATGAGAAATTTGGGATTGGGTTTATTATTTTTAGTATTTTTATCTTTTACAGCCTTGATAGCGGATGCTTCACTGTTTGGTAATATTCCTGCAACGACATTACAGATAGCAAAAGATGCGGGTTTGAATGATTATATCTCATCTCCGACATCAAGGCTTGTCAAAGTTGGTATCGGAACAAACAATTTTTCATCTTATGAGTGGAAAGATGCTGTTATATACGGAACAGGCGAATTTGAGATATATAATAACAAGACATACATAAATACTTATGATGCAAATAATGAAATTCAGATAAATATGGTTGGTAAAATTTTTGTGTTAAAAGATGCTGAAGGTGAGGTTATTGAAAAAGTTTCAGGTCCAATAATATTTAAAACGGATTTCGGGTATTTAGGGGTTAAAAATTTAAAAAGAGCAGGACAAGATGCAATATACAGAGGGCAAATTCAATTAGTTTGTCCAAAAGAAGGAGTTTTTCATATAGTAAATGTGCTTGAACTGGAAGATTATCTTAAAGGTGTTGTGCCAAATGAAATGCCGGTGAGGTTTGGTTTGGAGGCTTTAAAGGCTCAGGCTGTTGCCGCAAGAAATTATGTGCTTTCTCCGAGAGTTAAAGCAAGTAAATATTATGATGTGGTTGATTCTGTTGCAAGTCAGGTATATTTTGGCGCTAATACCGAAAAAGAATTGTCAAATCGTGCGGTTAACGAAACCTCAGGAATTGTTGCTCTTTATAATTGGAATTTAATATTGGCACAATATTCATCAACTGCAGGGGGATATACCGAAAGTTTTTCGAATGCTTTTTCTGATCCTATTACTAAAAAATTCCCCTCAGATCCTAAACCATATCTGATTGCAAAGCCTGATAATGATGAATTTTTACCTTTAAATAACGAAGAAGATGCGTTGGAATTTTACAAAAAGAAGCATAAGTCTTATGATGTAAAATCACCTTATTACAGATGGGAAAGAGAATGGAACGGGCAGGAAATTCAGGATGCAATTCAAAACAATATTGCAGCTCAAAGTGCAACAGGTTTTATAACCCCTGCTGTAAAAAATGGTGAAACAATTGGTATTGTAAATAGGTTGAATGTTGTGCGCCGTGGTGAATCCGGCAAAATTATGGAGATGATTGTTGAAACTGACAACGGAAATTATAATGTGCAAAAAGAGCTTGTTATAAGACGTTTGTTGACAAAGGATGGAAAAGCCTTACCAAGTGCTAATGTTGTTTTTGAACATGAATATAATGAAAATGGTGAATTAATATACATAAAAGCTTATGGTGGCGGATTTGGACATGGTGTCGGTATGAGTCAATATGGTGCCGGATATATGGCATCTTATCTGCACAAATCTTATGATGAAATTTTAAAGCATTATTATACCGGAATTGTGCTTGCAACAGAGCCTTCAACTATATCTACCGCAAATAAAAACGTTACAAAAGTCTTTTATACAAAAGACGGAAAGGCTGATTTGGTAATTGATAATAAGTACAAAGTAAAGTGCTTAGAATTAAATATAAACGGTTCTGATAATAAATTAGAACTCGATACAAATGAAAGATATAATATTATAGATTTATCGGAATATCTCAGAGTGGGAATGAATAATTTAAAATTCTATTATCCTGAAAGCAAAGGCGGTGTAAGGTTTTACATAGAGCTAAAATAACAGTCATTCAGAGGGCTTTAGCCCGAAGAATCTCATAATATTAGGATTTATTATGAACAAGCAAGGATATGTTTATATTTTGACAAATAAAAATAATACAACATTGTATGTTGGTGTAACCTCAAATTTGGTTAAGAGAATTTGGGAACATAAAAATCATGTAGTTGATGGGTTTACAAAACAATATAATTTAGACAAATTAGTATATTTTGAGGTCATTGATGATATAGAAATGGCAATTAAACGAGAAAAATACATTAAAGGAAAATCAAGGCAATATAAAAACGAACTTATCGAAAATAATAATCGAAGTTGGAAAGATTTATATTTTGATATAATATAAATTTTATGAGATTCTTCGGGGGTTAAATTTAGAATTAAACAATAGCATTATTGTATATTCTCCCCTCAGAATGACAATATATATCAGAGGGGTAAATATTTTTTACTTCTGATGAAAATAAAATTTATGATAAAATAAAATGAGTTATGACAGAAGGAAGTATTGCAAAAGATAATAAAACTACAAGCGTACTAAAAGCAGCATGGTTAATTGCTGTGGTAACTATTGTAAGCAAACTTATAGGCTTTGTAAGAGATATTATTATCGCAAATTATTATGGAGCATCATTGGTATCTGATGCTTATTATTACGCTTATCAAATACCTTCATTATCTTTAATATTGTTAGGCGGTGTTGGCGGACCTTTTCATAGTGCAACAGTTGCTATTTTTTCAAAATTAATCCCGAATTTAAAGGATAAACCATCTGATGAGGTAAATCGTTTATATTCTACTTTTATGAATGCAACAATAATATTTTTTCTTGTCTTATCAATATTGATATTTGTTTTTCCAAAACAAATTATGGGATTGATAATTTCGGGCGGTTCTTCTCAAATGGTTACTTTAGCCGCCAAGCACTTGCAGATTATGACACCTTTGCTGGTTATAGGGGGGATTGTCGGAATATATTACGGAATTTTGATAATTTATAAACAATTTATGTTGCCGAACTTATCTCCGATTATAATGAGCTTGGCGATAATAGGGGTTGTAATTGCCGTGCCGAATGATCAAAAGGGTTATGCTCTTGCTTGGGCAACTACTGTTGGTGCTATATTACAGTTAATAATTCAATATCCGAATATCCGAAAGCTCGGATATCGTTTAAAGCCGGTCTTTGAATTTACAAACAATCCGCATTTTAAGGAAATCGGCGAATTGTTATTCCCTGCAATATTAAGTTCTACTGTCGGTCAAATTCATATATATGTAGATATGTTTTTTACCTCTTCTATATCAGAAGGTGCTTGGACTGCTATAGGTTATGCAAACAGGGTTTTTCAATTTCCGGTTGGTATTTTGGTAACGGCGTTTTTAGTGCCTCTGTTTCCGATATTTGCAAGACTTGTAGCTGATAACGACCATGAAGGTATTAGAAATTACTTTAATAAGGGAGTTGGTGTATTGTTTTTCGGTGCAATCCCAATTATAATCGGTATATTGGTTGTAGGTTTGGATGCTGTAAGTTTGGTATTTGAACGTGGGGTATTTGACAGTACTGCAACCTTTATGGTTACTGAAGCTCTGTGGTTTTTGTCTGTTTCAATTATTCCTTACGTGTTTAGAGATTCAATAACAAGGGTATATTATTCTTTTAATGATTCTGCAACTCCTTTTGCCGTTGCATTTTCATCAATTGTTTTGAAAGTATTATTAAACTGGATTTTGATATCAAAAATGCACTTTGGAATTGGCGGAATTACATTATCAACATCTTTGGTAACTCTTTTCAATGCTTGTGTTTTGGGTTTATTAATTACTAAAAAAATGAAGATGGATTATAAATCTTTATTTAAAAACTTGTTAAAAATGATAGTTTCGGGTATAATAACTTTTGGGGTTTGTTTGATTTGTGCGCAGCAGTTTGACAAATTTGTGCATATTTCTAAAATCCCGTTTGAGATATTAAAAATATCTTCAATAGCAATAATCTGTTTGGGTGTATATATCCCGCTTAATTTATTATTTAAAATGGAATATGCGGGTGAGTTGTTTAATAGAATAGCGTCAAAAATATTGCGAAAATAGGGCAATATAAAAATATATCAAAGAGAGTTAAGAATATATTATGAAATTGCAAATAGGTCCGAGTATAGATAATAATATGGTTCGTCTGGATTTTAGAAAAGGTCCGGATAAACCGGATAATTCTCCCAGCTACAAAATTGAAAAAAATAAGGCTGATGAGTTTGTAAAAAAATATAACAATCAGGAAAATAAACTTGTAAAATATACAAATTTCGCTGTTGCACTATGGACAATTGCGGGTTTGGGGTATAGCTTATTCAAACGTTCTTTGAAAGTTGCATTGTTATGGGTTCCTGCCGGTATTATTGCCGGCTTAGGCGTGGGTGCTGCAGTTTCTGTTCATAAAAAAAATGATTTAATGAACAGGTATGATGTAAGAGAATATTCTGTCAAGAATTACATTTGATATATAATTTAAGCATGAGAGAAAATTTTAAACCAAATACAGATGAAAGACCATCAATGATTATTCTTGGAATAATTGTTCTATTTGTTTTGGTTGTTGTATTTTTTGTTTATTTGTATCTTTTAAACAGAATTTCATTATCGGTAAGTTTAGGGGTAGTATTGGTATTCTCTTTGATTTATTTGCCCCGATTGATAATAATAAGAAAATTATTAAAAAAAGATGAGATAAAAATTCTTGGTAATTCGATTTGTATAAATGGTGCTGAAATTGATTTTCAGAGAATAAAAGACTATAAGGTTGAAGGGAAAAAGCCTGTTGTAGTTTTTGTTATAAGTAATAACCTGATTGTATTTAATGAGGCAAAATTTCATCTTTTGCTTGATAATAGACAAGTTTCTTTTAGTGTAATCGGGGCTGAAAAAATTAAATTATTAAAAGAATTTCTGAATGAAATTATATCTTAGACTTCGGTTGTTTCTTTATCCATTTTGTATTGGAGAGCTTGAGTGAGGTGCAATTGTGTAATATTTTCACTTCCGTCCAAATCTGCAATTGTTCTTGCAAGTTTAATTACCCTATCATATTTCCTTCCGGATAATTGGAATTTTACAATGGCAATTTTTAATAATTCTCTTGATTTTTCATCAAGCGGACAGTATTTTTTTATCAAATCAGAGGTTAATTCTGAATTTGTTAAGATGTTTTCATTTTTATAGCGTTCGATTTGTATTTTTCTTGCTTTTATTACACGTTGTCGTATGGTTTGAGAATCTTCTTCATTTTCATTAGAAGCCAAAAGTTCTGCAGGTGTGAGTCGAGGCACATCTATTTGGATATCAATTCTGTCTAACAAAGGACCTGATAGTTTTGAATTATACCTATTAATCATAAAGTCTGTGCAGGTGCATTGTTTTTCTTTATCCCCTAAAAAACCGCAAGGACAAGGGTTCATCGCCCCTAAGAGCATAAAGTTAGCGGGATATTTTATGGAATGTTTTGCCCTTGAAATTACAATTTCGCCATCCTCCAAAGGTTGTCTTAAAACCTCCAAAACCTGTCTTGGAAATTCTACCATTTCATCTAAAAATAATACCCCCCTGTTAGCAAGTGTGATTTCACCCGGTTTTGGTGTGCTGCCGCCACCAATTATACCATTGGCAGAGGCTGTATGGTGAACAACTCTAAAAGGTCTTTTTGTCATCAATGGTTCATCAGCTGATAATAACCCGCAAATACTGTATATTTTTGTAAGCTCTAGTGCTTCTTCAAGTTCCAATGGCGGCAGGATAGAAGCAAAACATTTTGCCATAAGAGTCTTTCCTGAGCCGGGCGAACCTACCATTAAAATATTATGACCTCCTGCTGCTGCAATTTCCAAAGCTCTTTTTGCTTTTCTTTGTCCTTTTACATCTTTAAAATCATAGACATAATTTATTTCATTTTGTTCTGCCAAATATTTTTCAACATCAATGATTGTTTGGGTAATTGGCTGTTCCGTAAAATGATTAACAACATCTGTTAAATGTTCTGCTCCGTATACATTCACCACACCGTTTAGTGCGGCTTCTTTAGCGTTTGATTTCGGAACTATAACATTTTTTATCCCTGCATCTTTTAGCCCCAAAACAAGTGGTAATACCCCGGGAACGGGTCTTATTGAACCGTCAAGTGAAAGTTCCCCGATAAAGGCATAATCTTTTACCTGTTCTGAATTGAGAACTTCTTCTTCTATCAATATCCCAATGGCAATAGGCAAATCAAAACTTGTCCCAGCCTTTTTTAAATCCGCAGGCGCAAGGTTTACTACGATTTTTCGTGATGGGAATGTGTATCCTGAATTTTTAATCGCAGATTTTACCCTGTCCCTTGCCTCTGTAACTGATGTGTCAGGTAAACCTACAATTGCCATAGCCGGCAGAGAATTTACAACATCTGTTTCTACAGACACTTCGTAAGCCTTAATTCCCACAACTGAAGATGTTTTAACTATGTTGACCATAGTTTTAGTATATCATAACATTATCAATTTGTCTTTTCTTTTTTGCTATGATAATATTGGATATGAAAGAGAGATAATCAGATGTCAAAAGAAATTTCTAAATTACAAAATAATATAGAATACATTTATAAACAAAATAAAAATACCCCAAGAATGGCTTTGTGCTTTAATTTTTCAATAAATAAAGCTGAAAAAATCCCCGGTACATATTCTTTGCTTGCGAGGTTATTGTTGCAGGGTACTAAAAACTATAATTCTGAGCAGCTTGCCAATGAATTTGAAAAATATGCAATTGATTTTTCCAGTGAATTATTCCCAAATTATTTGAGATTAAAATTTGTGTGTTTGAATGAAGATTTTTCAAAGGCAATTGAATTGATGAATGAGGTTATTATATCTTCTACCTTTGATGAATTTGAAAAAGAAAAACTGAAAATAAAAGGTGAAATACCTGCTGAGTTGGATTCTCCAAGAGCATTGGCTATGGATGCTTATTTCAATGAAATGTTTGAAAATCATTATTATGGCAATACAATGACAAAAATTTTGGGAAATATTGACAGGGTTACCAAAGAAGATGTTATAGAAGCATATAATTACATTTTGAACAACAGTAAAAAGGTTTTAGCTGTTGTCGGTTCCCTTGATAAAGATGCGGTTATGCCACAGATAGAAAATACTCTTGGAAGTCTGCCTCCGTCAATTGATGGTAATTTTGAAATATCAAAACCTGAATTAAGTAAAATAAAAGAGGTTACAAGTTGTAAATCCGACTTGAATCAGGCGCATATCGTAAAAGGTTGGCAGGTTCAAACCTATGGGCAAAAGGATTATCCTGCATTGGTTTTATTAAATATTATGCTGGGTGCTTGCGGGCTTTCCTCAAGATTATTTCTTGAGCTGCGAGACAAAAAAGGTTTGGCTTATGTTGTTAGAAGTACTTATGAAACGTATAAGCTAACCGGTAACTTTATGATTTATATTGCAACCGAGCCTAAAAATATTGAGGTTTCATTAAAAGGTTTTAGTGAAGAAATCGAAAAAATAAGAACAATTCCGGTATCGGAAAATGAATTGAATGATGCAAAGAATAATTTAATAGGTAAATGTGCGTTTTTGGATGAAACTAATATACAACAGGCATGTACTTATGCAAAATACGGTGTTTTGGGTTTTGGTTTTGACTATACTGATGAAATGAAGGAAGCTGTAAAACAAGTTACTGTTGATGAAATATTAGAATGTGCAAAAAAATATTTCGTTGATGATAAGTATGTTTTGTCAATAATTAAACCCCAGTAATTTACCTTGTAGACCAATAGTTTATCTTATTGTTTCATACAACAATTTGTATGAGAGGTTTGTCGTGTGAATATTAAAATATCTGCCATTATGTATTTTATGTATTTGACATTCCTCTTTTTGGTATTTGAGCTCAAAGCATATTCTGTTGAGGCTTATTATAAAATTGACAGCACATTGTCTATTATGAATTATTTGAAAAATAACCTGTCTGATGAAAAACTATTGTATAATATTGTTCCGAGAGGTCTTGTTATAAGTGTTCCGGTTGCAGAAATTTTTGATGACGGTCATTTTGATATTAAGTATGGTGCAAATGATTTTTTATTTCGACTTGGTAAAATTATAAAATTTATAAATAAACCTTGTGTTGTTGAGGGTAATGCCCTGACGCAAAAAGATTCTGATGATATGTCCAATTTAGAATTATCAATTATGCGTGCAGATAGACTTGTTGAATTTTTTATAAATAAATCAGGTATTCCGCCTTTAATGATCAGAGGTATCGGACTAGGTGATATGGCTCCGTTTTATGATAATGTTTCTTATAAAGAACACTTAAACAGGCGCATTGATTTTGTAATATTAAATTACGAATGGGACAGATAGGGGCGGTTATAAATATAAATTTATACAATAGCTTTTTGCAGACGAGAAGAGCGATTTTCATTGAGAATATTTTTAAGTTTCATAATTGACTGAGCATGCAGCTGGCATATTCTTGATTCTGACATACCCATTGTTTCCCCTATTTCTTTCATTGTCATGTTTTCTTGATAGTACAAAACCATTAAAACACGTTCTCTTTCCGGAAGTCTTTGAAGTGCTTTTTGTAAGTCGCTTTTAACATTTTCTTCTTCCATTCGCTCATGTGGGGTTAATTTGTTCGTATCTTCTATTGTATCAATAACCTCAAGACTTTCATCTGATGATCCTTTTTTATCATATATTGATGTAACAATAACATCTTCTGATAATATGGTATTAACTTTTTCTATGTCCATGTCAAGATAATTGGCAATTTCTGTTGTTGTTGGCGTTCTGCCAAGTTTTTGTTTTAAAGTTTCTGTTGCTTGTTTTATATCTTTAATTTTCTTTCTCAGACTTCTCGGTAAGAAATCTTGTGAGCGGATTCTGTCAAGAATTGCGCCTCGAATTCTTATAAGTGCGTAGGTTTCAAATCTGGTATTTCTTACAGGTGAAAATCTTTCAATTGCATT
>CACXCI010000017.1 GCA_902766105.1 uncultured bacterium | reverse complement strand
CCCGGTGATGAAGATGATATTATGGTTTCAATTTTTGATCAGGCAAAACTTGCAACCGAAGAAGCCGACAAAATTATCTTTCTTGTTGACGGAAAAGACGGCGTAAATCCTATAGATTATGATATTGCAAATGTTTTAAGACAATCAGGAAAGTCGATATTTTTAGCTGTAAATAAATGCGATAACCCTGAATCATTGATGATGACAAGTGATTTTTATTCCCTTTCATTAGGTGATCCGATTGGAATTTCTGCCCTTCACGGTTCAGGCGGGGTTGGCGATTTGTTGGAAATCGTTACTGAGGATTTTGAAATTTTGGAAGAAGAACAAGAAGAAGGTAAAATCAGAATAGCAATAGTCGGACGTCCCAATGCAGGAAAATCATCAATTGTTAATGCTCTGCTAAATACAGACAGAGTAATTGTTTCTGATGTGTCAGGCACAACCCGAGATAGTATTGACAGCTATATTACATATAAAGATAAAGAATATATTATTGTTGACACGGCAGGAATTCGTAAAAAATCAAAGGTTGATTACGGTGTTGAAAAATTTGCTGTCGATAGAGCTATTCGTTCAATCAGAGAATGCGATATTGCTGTTTTGGTAATTGATGCAAAAGAAGGTATCTCAGATCAAGATAAAAAGATTTCATCAATAATTACAGAAGCCGGAAAAGGTATAATTGTTGCAATAAACAAATGGGATTTGGTTGATGCTAAACAGGCAAACACTATTAATAAATTTGAAAAAGAACTATCTCAGGATATTCCGTTTTTGAGTTTTGCGCCGAAGATTTTTATAAGTGCTGTTACTAAACAAAGACTGGGACAGATTTTTGAAAAAAGTGCGGATGTCTATGAACAATGCACCAAACGTGTATCAACAGGGCTTTTGAATAAGGTTATAAACGAGGCTTATGCTCTGAATCCGCCAACAAGTTTTAAGGGAAAACGTTTAAAAATATATTATACAACTCAACCCAAAATTCAGCCGCCGACTTTTGTGTTATTTGTGAATAACGAAGAACTTTTAAAAGACAGCTACAAAAGATACATTGAAAACAAATTACGTGAAGCTTTCGGCTTTTTTGGCACTCCGATAAGAATAACCGTTCGTAATCGTGGTGAAAAATAATATTTATTTTGTAGTCATATAGAATTTAGTATAAATATATTTTAAGATTTAGCCACATTGTCATGCCGAACTGACATGAAAATAGCGTAAGTGTAATTTTCTGTCATGCTGAACTCGTACTGTATAAAAAGTGAGTAGGTCGGATTTACTAATCCGACAAAATATATAAAGATAGTAGGGTAGACTTCAGTCTACCTATATATTTGGTTGACTAAAGTCAACCATTTAGCAACGCAAGGGTGCAGCGTTTGACGCACCTTTTAAAATTTATCGGTTCGGTTAAAACCAAACCCTACATTTTCAAATTACCTTATTTTAACAAGGTTTCCACATATCCTATAATATCGTGATTGTTAGTTTCAATATTGTGAGAAACTTTGATGTCTGCCCAGCGGAGGTTATTTATAAGATCTATTGTAACAAATTCTCTTGCGCTCATATCAGTATCGCATATTTTTACAACGAAAGCCTCTTCAAGTTCTGTGTTGACAACAATACATAACCCCCCTGCACCGACTTTTGCAATCAGCCCTTCTGAATTTTGGATAATCTTTGTGTCTGTTCTGTTTTCACCACCTATAATATATGGATATTTTAAAAAGGCATTTTTTAATCTTTCATATTTGGGGTTACAAAACAGGTTCAGATACCCTCTGACCATATTTTTTAAAGGCATTGAGTGTATTGGTACTCCGCAGCCGTCTTTTGTCATCGGATATTCTGTTTTGATTTCGCAAAGCTCGTATATTTTGTTTTTGATTTGTTTTTGAAGCGGGTGATTTATGCTGTCATAATTGTCCATATCCCAATCGTTTAGTTTGCATAAACCAAGCATCATTGTGTGTTTTCCGGAACAATTGTTATGTAATACTGTAGGTTCTTCGTTGTTTAGTAAAATTTCATCTTGTGCTGTTTTTGAAATAGGCTCGTGAACTCCGCATTTTAGCTTGTTTATGGATATTCCAAACTTGTTTAGAAGATTTTTTACAATTTCAACATGAATTTTTTCGCCGGCATGAGATGAGGCACAGATGGCGATTTCTTCCTCAGTCATATTATATTTTTTGTCAAGTTCATAATCAAACATCAGCGCTGCTTGTAAGGGTTTTGCACATGAACGCAGATAAAATGGATAATTTTTATCATCTCCGATTGTTTCTACGGTATTTATTCTGTCGCATCTCACGACATAGCCAAAATGTTCACGTTCAATCAGTCCATCTCTGTTGTATATAACAAGTTTGGCAGGTTCTGTATGTTTGTTAATCATTTTTTTTCACCATAGTTAGTAATTGCTCAAGTTTTGTTTTTAAAATTTTATTCTCTTGCTGCAGGGTTTCAAGTTGTTTTTCAGATATTTCATTTTGGGTATTTTCTTTTTTTATTTTGGGTACATCATTGAAATCCAAAACAAAACGCTTTTTCGCATCTTCTTTAATGTTTAATATGGTTTTTAGCTGGCTTGGGGTAATTAATCCTTTATCTATAAGTGTTTGCCCGAATTTTTTATTTTCAGGATTGTCTGTTTTATAATTTTCAACAATAGAATTCAGTTCAAATTCCGATATTGCTCCGGATTTTACAAAATATTCACCTGTTCTGAATTTGCCTGTTAAAAATCCTGCAATATTTAGTACATCAGAATTGTCAGGAATTTCAAAATAGCCTTCATCTATGCAAAATATAAGGTATCTTGCGGCTTCTTCCAAAGAAAGATATGTGTTTAGGGTAAATTCTGAAATACTGAAATTTTTATCTGCAGCATCTAAAAAGTTATAAATATTTGAATCAAATCCGTTGTTTTTAAAATCCAGTTCACATCTTCCTTTATATGTCAAAACAGGTCTGTAAGCTGCAAAAATATAGGCCAAATTGTCAGTATTACTCATTTCATCAGATAATCTATGGTGAATAATAGCCTTCATCCAATCCGGAAAATCAGATATATTATTTAAAAATTGTTTTAAAAAATCTCGTTTCAAATCTTCCCCTTAGTCTATCAGGAATTTTAACATTAATTTATTTGTCTAGCAATGGGATATTAAATTTTGTGTGTATAGTTTATTAATTTTAAAATATCTGCGTTGCCTCCGCATCTTCCAATGCCGTCAAGAGTCCCATCGACGCTGTAGGCTCTGTTTTTTATAGCTACAAGACTGTTTTCTATTGCCATATTATTATTGTTGTGTCCGTGAAAACTTATTTTATGGTAGCCTAACATTTTTAATTTTTCAAAATAATTTTTTATATCTTTCGGTTCAACAATTCCGTAACTGTCCGCAATATATAAACTTTCTAAGATATCTTTATTCTCCCACCCATACAAAGCTATATAGCCGTTGGCGTCAATATTTGTGATATCCATAAGTTGTATAAAAATTTTATAACCTTTTTCTTTGAGAGTTGTTGCGGCACTTAATGCTTCAGGTATATTTTCAGGGTGTGTTGCAATTCTTACAAAATCGATATAATCGTTTTCGGCATGGGGAAAATCCTTTTCGTTATATCTTTTAATATCGGTCATTACCCCTATTTGCAGGTCTTTTTTTATATCATAGAAGTCTTTTAAAATTTTTGGGGTACAGTTATAATATTCCCCTTTTCCTTCTGTATCACAATGATTGCGATAACCGATTTCAATATAACTGACATTGATATTGTTTAAAGTTTCAATCAACTTTATTACAAAATCTTTATCAAAATTCCAATTTGTAGTGTTTCCGCCATCTCTTATTGTGCAGTCTAAAAATTTTACCATAATGTGATTTTATCATAAGAAAAGAAAATTTACATAACACATTGTCATAGCTATTATCTTGTAGGGTAATTTATTTTTCTGTTTATAAGTCTATCATGAATTGTAATCAAAAGGAGTAATAATTATTATGGTAAGCAGTATTTATCAATCAAAAATTGTTAAAATGTCTGAGTTAAATAATTTATTTATTGAAATGACAGCCAAGTGCTGTAATTATCGCTGCAAGCATTGTTATATTGATTTTCCGATGTATAAGAAAGAAACGGATTTTATAAGCATTGATGTAATAAAACAGGCTTTAGAAGATACTATTGATGAGAATATTCAATGTATCTATTTGACAGGAGCAGAACCTATGACACATCCGGATTTTAATGCGATATTAAGGATGTGCTTAAAACGTTGTAATGTATGTATTTGTACAAATGGTTCTTTTATTAATGAGAAAAAAGCCAGATTTTTAAAAAAAGTTGAAAACGAATCTGAAAATATAATTACTTTTAAAATAGGCATGAATCATTATGAGGAAATAAAAAATGATGATGTCAGATATAGAGGAGCGTACAGGCATGCCATTTTTGCACTCAAGCATCTTGTAAAATATGATTTTTACCCGATAGTATCTGTTGCAAATTATTACAAATTATCCGATAAAGAGATATATGATGAATTTCAGGGTGTTTTTAGACATAATGATATTGAATTATCAATTCCAAATATCCAAATTTCACCATGGCATGACAGATCACAAGATTCAGGCGAAATCTTTATAGATAAAATGGGAGATTGGGATTGCAGTATTGGGCGTATGCTTACCAAAAGCGGTGTTTATACCTGTCCGTTTTTGTCAAATGATTATAGAGGCAGATGCGGGAGTAATTTTGTTGATTACAGTAAAAAATGTGCGTTGGAAACAAGTTTTTGTGTAACTTGTTCAAAATCTCAAAGACCAGTTTTTGCCATAAATTATACTAATTCAGAACAATAAAAAAGTCCTCATTGAGGACTTTTTTACTATTTCTTAGCGTAAAGCTTAACTTTAAAGTTTATTAAAAGAACTCTTTTATTTTTTTTGTAAGGGACAATTTCTGCTGATTGAATATCTAAGAAATGTTCATGTTTATACATTTCTTTTAAGAAATTATCATAATTTGCATAATTTGCAATCATTTCCATGTTTAATCTTGCAACATTATAATTACTGCCTGCGTTTTGTACAAAAGCATCATCTTTTGGATCATAATCATATTTGATTGATCTTACTTTAATTTTATTCGCTCTGATTAATTGTAGAATTTCTGCAAATTCCCCTGCAATAACCGCTTCAGTATCCATACCGGACATAACAGGTTTATAAAATGGTTTGCCCGAAGCTTGGTTAGATTGTTCTTGTGCTTTTTCTTGTTCTGCTTTTGCACGATATTGTTCTAAGGTATTTTGTTTTTCTGTTACCGTAGCTTCTTTTGTCTGAATTTCTGATTTGATAGCATTATAACCTTGATATTGCTCAATAATTTTGGGTGTGAACCAAACAATGCCGGCAATTACTAAAACTATTAAGAAAATTGGTAATAAAAACTGTTTTAACTTTTCATTTTCCATGTATATTCTATCCTTTAATTATTGTTTTCCCCATTTTGATTATCTTGGTTTTGTTCATTGTTATTGTTGTTGTTGTTATCATTATTTTCATCTTTTTTACCAAGCAGATTATTCATAAATGATTTTAATTCATCATCATTCATATTTGTAATTTCAAATACGTATGGTGCATCATCCAATGTTGAAACCGTACTATTGACAACCTTATCCAAAGAGCCTGATTTCAAATCAAGCTTACTTAGCCTCAATTGTGATTCAACAAGAGAATCCTTTAAGTTTTTGAAAAATACATAAACCTCTTCAACGGAATCTGCGCATCCTCTAATATTGATTTTGCCATCATCACCAGTCAGGAAATATGTCAAATATATATTTCTTGGAATTGATTCACCCAAAGCTGCATAAGCCATAATTTTTGTTCTGTTATTTTTTAAAACACGTTCAATTTCATCTAACGGATTAAATGCAGTATCTCCTTGAGCATTTTGATATGCTTTAATTTGATTATCTAAATCGGTAATTTGTCCGTCTAATTCTTGGCTGCGTGTTTGTGCATCTGTCATAATTTTTTGTGTATAGCTATTAGCAATTGCAAAAGGTATTAATATCAAAGCACCTAATATCAAAACTATTATGCAAGCCTTTGTCGGAGTAATTTTCATGTTTCCGATTTCAATATATTCTTCTTGAGGCTTACCTTTTCCTCTTTCTGCCAAGAAATTAACATCAACAGGCATTATTCCGGCAGGAGTTTGTGCACCTATAGAATGTAAAGAAACCTTGAGTTGATCATCTGATAAGATGTTCAAACTCATTTCCATTAAAGGTTCTTTTCTAAATTGGTTTTCTTCAACTGAAATTGTTGTTCCTGCAAATTGTAAACGTCCGGCTAAAATTTCCGCAGAAACCAAGTCTGTTTCTGATATAACAACAAGAGTACTTGAAGGCGTACTCATCATTGCAATTTGTACAGCATTTTCAATTGCAGAATAAATTTCTTCACCTTCATAAGATTTTAAAGGTAACGGCTCTTCATAATATTCCAGAATTCTTTGTCCCTGTAATCCGATTAATTGAAAACCGCTGTTGTTAACAATCATCAGACTCCAAGATTGATTTTCTCTCATTGGAGTAGTTGCAATACCTGTTACTGCTAAACCTTTTAAATCCGCAAACAATGAACATTCAACACTTACAAGGTTTGCATTCATCTTTGCAAGAATTGTTTTTATTTGAGAAACAGCGCTTGCCTGGATTGCTGTGTAAAAAATACTTCTTGAATCAGAATTTTGTGAAACAATGTTATCAAACCAAAACGGCATAGGTTCTGTTCTTTTGAAAATATATGTTTGCTCAAGTTCTCCCAGAACAATATTATCTATAGCTGTATCATCAAGTAGTAATGGCAAACCCTCTTTAGAACCAAACCAAACCGTTGGTAAACTCAAATGAATATTTGCTTTGGCTGGATTGATGTTTCGCATTGCAAAAACGGTTTCAAGAGCCTTTTGAAATGCTTCATAATCCGCAATTTCTCTTTGAGCTTCATTATAATCAAGTGGAGCTTGTGCGTATGATTTTACGTTACCGTGTTTATCAACCTGTGTCATCTCAAGTCCGCACGCAGGCGATACTGTAAGATAAATATCTTCTCCTCCACCAATTCCAAAAATATTTGCCATAATTAACCTTTATTACTCTTCTTACTATTATCTTATTTTTATTATACAATATATTTTATAAATGGAAAAATCTTAACATAAATTTACACCACACGGAGGATATTGATTTCATGCAAAGACTAGTCGAAAATATTAACAGATTAAAAAGAGAGAAAAATGCTGTTATTTTAGCTCATTGTTATCAGCCTGTTGAAGTTGATTTGGTTGCTGATTATGTTGGTGATTCTCTGTATTTAAGTCAGGTAGCGTCAACAACAGATGCTGACATTATAGTTTTTGCAGGTGTATATTTTATGGCACAAACTGCTAAAATATTATCTCCTGAGAAAAAAGTATTGCTTCCGCAAATGGATGCCGGATGTCGAATGGCTGATATGATTAATCATAAACAGCTTATGGAATTTAAAGTGAAAAACCCGAATCTGCCTACTGTATGTTATGTAAATTCAACGGCAGAGGTTAAAGCAGAATGTGATTTATGTGTAACAAGTTCAAATGCTGTTAAGGTTATAAAAAGTCTTAATAAAGATAAAATTCTTTTTGTTCCTGATACATATTTAGGCAAATGGGTTGAAAAACAATTAGGTAATATCGAAATTATTACCTATCCGGGTTTTTGTCCTACTCACCTTCAAATAAGGCCTGTTGATATTGAAAATGCGAGAAAACAACATCCTAATGCTGTTGTATTAGCTCATCCCGAATGTCATATGTCAGTAACTGATATAGCAGATTATGTCGGCAGCACAACAGGTATAATGAATTACGTCGCAAAAAGTAATATGAAATCATTTATTATAGCAACAGAACAAGGTGTTGTTGATAGGTTAAAACGAGATTATCCGAACAAAGAAATTATTCCGATAAAAGAAAACATTGTATGTCCTAATATGAAAATGACCTCGCTGGAGGATATACTAAATGTTTTGGAAAATGAAACAAATGAAATCGTCGTGGATAGTGATATTGCACAAAAAGCTGTCAGATGTATTGATGCAATGCTGGAGGCTTCAGTATAAAATGGAAAACAGTGAAATAATTTATGGTAAAAATTCTGTAATGGAAGCATTGATTGCCGGTAATCGGGAGATTAACAAAATTCTTATATCAAAAAATATTCACACGGATGTAAAGATTGCAAAAATAAAGGAATTAGCTATACAAAACGGTGTCGTATTTCAATTTGTAGGAAAAGAAAAGTTTCAACCTTATGCTGAATTTAACCACCAGGGAATAATAGCACAAGTTTCTCCGATAAAATATATTGAATTAGAGGACTTTATAGCGCAAAAATCCGAAGAATTTCGTTCCTTGGTTATATTAGATGGTGTAGAAGATTCTCACAATTTGGGAGCAATAATAAGAACTTGTGTATGTGCAGGAGTTGACGGAATAATTATTCCGTCACGTCGTAATGTTCAGGTAAATTCTATTGTAGAAAAAACAAGTGCCGGTGCGATTAATCATATTCCTATAATTAAAGTAAATAGCCTGATTAACGCAGTACAAAAACTAAAGGATAACAACTGGTGGATAATTGCAACGGATGCTTCAGCAAATGATAATTATTATGATGTTAAATATAATGATATGAATTTTGTAATTATCATGGGTGCTGAACATGCAGGAGTTTCAAAATCGTTGTTGAAAGCATCAGATTTTATTGTAAAAATACCTATGCAAAATGATTTTAATTCGCTCAATGTATCAAATGCCCTTAGTGCAATAATTTTTGAAACTTTAAGGCAAAAATTAGCGCTAAAAAATAATAATTCAAATAGATGACTACAAATATAACTTGTCATTGTATTATTGAATATAAGAATGGAGCATAATGTTGAAAAAAGAATTTGAAAAATTTGGTATTTTAACAGACGAAATTTCAGATGAAAACGTAGATTTTAATAAACTTCAAGAAACAGCTCAGCCTGATGAAGAAGATGGCGAAGATGTCTTAAAATCGGTTGAAGATCCAAAAGTTCAGGAAAGTTTATCTTCCGTAAATGCTGATGATAGTGTTAAAATATATTTAAGACAAATTGGTAAAATACCGCTTTTATCTACAGAAGAAGAATTAGAGCTTGCAAAAAAAATACAGGAAAAGCACGATGAATTTGCAAAAGATGTATTAGTTAATGCAAATTTGCGTCTTGTTGTAAGTATTGCCAAAAAATATATCGGCAGAGGCTTGTCTTTCTTGGATTTAATTCAGGAAGGAAATGTCGGTTTAATTAAAGCTGCGGGGAGATTTGATTATAAAAAAGGATATAAATTTTCAACTTATGCAACTTGGTGGATTCAGCAGTCAATAACAAGAGCAATAGCCGATAAAGCAAGAATTATAAGACTTCCTATTCACATGATAGATTCAATAGGTAAAATCAGACGAGCAACAATTGATTTAACAACAGAGCTGGGACATTCTCCTACAAAGCAGGAAATTGCTTATCGTTTAGGTTTGCCGGTTTCAAAATTAACAGCAATAATTAAATCGGCTCAGTCTACTGTTAGTATGGATACACCTGCAACATCAGATGAGGATTCTTCAAAAATATCAGATTTTATAGTTGACAATTCTACCATAACCCCTGATGGCAAGGTTACGCAGGATAATTTACTTGAAGATATCAGAAGGATACTTAATCAATTAAGTCAAAAAGAAAGAGATGTTTTGATTTTGCGCTATGGTTTGGATAATAACGGAATGAAGAAAACACTTGATGAGATAGGCACTCAATATGGGGTATCTCGTGAGCGTATTCGCCAAATTGAAAATCGAGCAATTTCTAAACTTAAAAAGCTATGTAAAAATGAAAAACTCCACGATGGCTTAATAAATTACTTTGGCGGATAAATTAAATTGTATAGATATAGTCTAAATTAATTCGACAAGATCAGAATTTTATTGTGAGAAAAATTCTGATCTGAAAATTTTTATATTTTGTTTAATTTATCTATGCTACTGACGGATTACAAAATCAGGTAATGATATTGCTTGCTTGGCAATTGGTATAATTTCCCAATCTGCACCGTTATATAAATCATAAACATGGATTTTTGAAATTCTGCCGTATTCATAATCTGCAGTATAACGTCTAATTGCTTTTTGGTTTCTGTCACGGTAAACTTCTTCAACAGCACGACCGTTGGCATCTCTTGTAATTTCCAAATCTATGTATAAATCAGGAAGTTTTTGATTGAAATATCTGAATCTGTTTCCGTTCCATTGACAGATTTCAACAATTTCACCTTTTTCGTCATAATAGGTATGTTTTCCTGTTGAGTATACATATTCTTCTACTTTTTTTGTTTCCGCATTATATTTAACATATTTTAGTGCGTTTTCGTAAGAAATTGGTTGTAGTAAATCTTTTAAAATCAAATGCTCTGTGTATACCAATTCTCTGGTGTTTTTATCGTATGCTTTGCACACTTTGGCATTCCCTGTTTTTTCCAGCGTGCAACTTTTATAGATGTCAATTTCTTTTGGTGTAATGGTTGATTTTATAACTCTATTGTCGAAATATTTATTATCTTTTACGAGAATTTCATAAATTTCTTTTTCTTTCGGGAAGGATACAAAATCAGGGGTATTGTGTACTATAAGTCTATCTCCGTATGTGTAACTTGTTAAAGTAGGATTCATTTTCGGAACGCAAAATTCAGGAGTTGCATCATCAAGATGACATTCATCTTGTTTTGTTTCAAAAGAAAATTTGATTATATCAAATGAATTACCATCATTTTTTGTCATATATATATAAGATTGACCGCCATCATTATAGAAAAATTCAGATGGCCATGCTTTTGAAAATTCTACATCATCATTATCAGCAACAGCTTGAATTTCATTTATAACATTTAATTGTTGTTTTTTCTCAAGGTTCTGAAATCCTTTAAAAATCATACTTTGTTCTGCATAAACAATAGAACAACCGATAAAAGCAGCTAATGAGCCGATAATTAATTTCTTATACATAAACTCTCCAAAATTCTTAGTTCATACAGTATGAGTTTATCAAATTATCGGGATTAACAAATCATCTAATTATATTACTTTGAATAAAATATTATGTATTAAATATGCGATCTCCGGCATCACCCATACCGGGAACTATATATCCTTTTTCATTCAAATGATCATCTATTGCGGCTGTAATGATTTCAATTTCGGGATAGTGGGTTTGAATATTTTCAATACCTTGCGGTGCAGCTATTATACATATACATTTAATATTTTTTACCGGTATTCCCTTGTTGGCGTACAAATCAATTGCCGCAAGCAGAGAATTTCCGGTAGCAAGCATCGGATCTGTAATGTATATATAAAATTTTTCAGGATTTGGTGCTTCCATCGGAACTTTGTTATAATACCATACAGGTTTTAGGGTTTTTTCATCTCTGTACATTCCGATATGGCGAATTGTTGCCTGAGGTAGAATATCAATAGCTTCATCAGTAAAAATTAAACCTGCTCTCAGTATTGGGGATATAATCAAATTAATCTCAGGATCAATTGTTTTAGCATTAAATGTTGTCAGGGGTGTTGTAACTGATTTTTCTACAAGGGGAAGATTTTTTGCAGCTTCGTATAACAAACATCTTGTAATTTTTCTTGTTGCAATTCTTACTCCTTGGCTATCCGTATTTTTATCTCTCATTGTACATAAATTCAGCAGTACAACAGGATTGTTAATTACTTTGACTTTATCTAAGTTCATGCTATTCCCCTTTTTGTTTTTTAAAGTTCTTCATAAAATCTTTTTCTAATTTTATTACATTATCAAGTGAAGCATTTATTTCATCCAGTTTAGCGTTTGCTTCTGCCGGTGATACAATATTTTTGGGAGTATGGTTGGTTATTTCATTTTCAAATTGTGATGAAGCATCACTTATGGTTACTATGATTGCATCCAATTCTTTAAATATACTGTCAAAAAGTCCCATAACTTTGTTTAATCTTGTCGGTTCTTTTACTGTAATTAGTTTATCTGTGGGATTATCTTTATCCGGAGGATATATTTCCAAAGCTTTAGAACCGCCAAGACCTGAACCTTCAACTGTTGCAATAGAGCCAACGGGTAAAGAAAGTTCGGGTTCTGTAACTGCGAATTTTATATAAATTTCGGTAGGCAGTATTTGTATTTTTTTTACGTAACCGATTTGGACACCTAAGAATCTTACCGGTGAACCTACAATTAAACCATCGGCATCTTCTATAAATATCTGATAATTTTTGTAATGTTTTTGCTGCTTATAGTGATTGTATCTGATGCCAAACACAATTAGTGCTATAACAATTAACCAGATAGCAAATTCAAGCCAAGCATATACTCTGATATTATCAAATTTTTTCATAATTTTATTATACATGAAATTTTGAGATTTTCATAATTGTTTATCTTTACTCCTTTTTATATTAAATTGTTATTATGTTTGATTTAATAAAGTCCATATATTATGAATTTATGTCGAATTTTGTTCCTGAAAAAATGTCTTATGAAATAACGGGAGAGTGTAGGAAATGTGGCAAATGCTGTAACTATATGTACAGTATGGATACGTACACCGAAAAAGAATTTAAGATAATGCAAATGATTTACCCGAAATATAAAAGATTTTATATAAAAGGTAAAGATGAATTTGGAAATTTAATTTTTGCCTGTAAATTAGTAACTCCGGATGGTTTGTGTTCAGATTATAAAAATCGGCTCAGAATGTGCAAGAATTATCCTGCAAAACGAATTTCATATCCCGGTCAATTGCACGAAGGCTGTGGTTATACGGTTAATATCAAAAAGTTTGAAGATTATATGAAGAACAATTAATTTGGTTTCAAAATTTATAAATTTATCCCTTCAAAAATTTCGCAGGCATCTTGAATAAATTTTTCACAAGGTCGTTCGTTGTAATATTGTTCCGTGCGTTTAGATGGTACAGGATTATCTTCTCCGTCAAGACCTAACAATTCACGACAAATAATAGTACCGTTTCTTTTTTGGAATTGGTGTGCCATATTTTGTATTAGTTCATAATGTTTTGCCTTTAATTCGTCATTATTATTATCTGTGTATCCGTATTTTAAGCCGGCAAGCATAAACATTGCACTGACAGCTCCGCAAACCTCTCTGAGTCTGCCCATGCCCCCGCCAAATGAAGATGATAATTTTAGTGCTGTATCATCATCAAATCCAAAATCTTTAGCATAAGCTACAAATACGGATTGTGCACAATTAAATCCGGATTTAAAATTTTCAACTGCTTGTTTGGCTCTTGATTCCATAATTACTCCATAAAAATTTTGTAAGAAACTACAGCAACAGAAGTCGCAAGATTTAGGGATTCAACAGTTTTTGTCATTTCAATCTTAACAGATGTTGTTGCAAATTTTATTAAATCTTTTGATAAACCGTTTGCCTCAGAGCCAAACATCACCAGTGTCGGTAGTTTTGGTTTGTAATCTTTTAGAAGATGCTCTCCTCTTGGTAATGTTGCAATTCGTTCAAAATTTGTAAAAATATTTTCTAAACATTCAAAATCTGAGATGTGTATAATAGGAATTTTCCACAAATTTCCAACAGAAGCTCTTACACTTTTAGGGTTATAAATATCAACACTTTCACCGTATAGTACAATTGCATCAGCTCCAAAGGCTACACTTGTTCTGATTATTGTTCCTAAATTTCCTAAGTCTTTAATATTTTCCAATAAAACTACTTTTTGAGCCTTTTTTAAGCTTTTAATATCATAAACTTTTTGATATCCTACTGCAACGGCTTCAGGGGCAGTTTCGGTTGTAGAAAGTTTTTTTAAAACTGTAGAATTTGTTTCTATTATTATGTCTTTGGCAAAATTGTATTCTTGAGTTTTATCTTTTTCTACAAAAATATATTCGAGTTTAATTCCGAAATCGAAAGCTTCTTTAATTGTTTTATAACCTTCCAACAAGAATTTCCCACTTTTGTTACGGTATTTTTTTTGTTGTAATTTTACAAATTCTTTAACCAGTTCATTGTTTACGCTTGTTATTTCCATTATTTAACCTCAAATTCTTCGAGCCATTTTAATTCTTGTTCTGTAAGCATATCAAAATTGATTAGTTTTTTCTCATAATTCATCTTAACAAAAGAGTGGATTTTATTATCTTTAAAATAGCATGAATTTTCAAGTCTAATACCGAAAGCTCCTTGTTTGTACAAGCCGGGTTCGATTGAAAAACACATACCGTCTAAAATAGGTGTTTTTGCAATTTCGTTTTGACTTAAATTAGGCGGGTATTCGTGAACATTTATTCCTATTCCATGACCTAATCCATGATTAAAAACAAAACCTTCACAATCTTCTTCGTCAAAAAATGTATGTACCATGCTGTCAATTTCATAGCCATTTAATTGATGAAATTTTTCTGCATTTACGTCATTCTGAGCAAAGCGAAGAATCTCATTATGTTTTGCATCAAGATAGTTATATGCTCTCAAAAACGCTTTCAAAACGAGTGTATAAATCTTTTTATGCAATATTGATGGTTCACCCTTTACAAACACTCTTGTAATATCCGTTGCTAAACCGCCTTCAAAATATCCGCCGCAATCAATCAATACAAGACTCCCGTTTTTTATAATCTCGTTTTTAGAAGATTTTGAATAGTGCGCCAGAGCAGAATTTTTATCCTTTGCAACGATAGAATTAAAACTTAATCCGGCAGCACCTTGTTTTTTAAATTCTTTTTCAAGTTGTTGAGCGATATCGTATTCTGATATATTTTCGTTATTTTCAATATAATCTCTTATTGCACTTACGGCTTTATCTGTTCTGGCAAAGGCATCTTGTAAAGTTTTTAGTTCGGTATCATTTTTTTTAGATTTCATTAATTTTATCGGATTTTCTTTTAAATCTTCAGGATTTTTTATTAATGAATAGTCGTATGCCGTAATTGATGATTTATCAACATATATTTGTTTTTCTGAGCTTTTTAGTATATTCTCCAATTCAGATAATTTATCCTGCAAAAATAATTCATAATTGTCTTTAGAAATCAGACATTTACCCCTGATTTTTGCGCTGAAATTTTGCGAAAAATTACGTAAATTAAAAAAGTATGAAACTTCGTCTAAATCAGTAATACATATTGCTTCATTTTCTTTTAAATTATGTGAAATCTTAGCAAATTTTTCCTCAGTAGATAAACCTGTTAAACTTTCATCCAGATGAATATTTTGTGCTGAAATTTTTTGTTCAAAGTCATCTAAAGGGTCGGATTTCAGTAATATAACATTTCTTTTTGAAGATAAATATTCATATTTTGCCTGAGAATTTTTCTTAGAAAAAATTCCAAGAGTTTCGTTTTCGGGAATTCTTTTTAAAAGTTCTGTCATATATTGAGAGCCGTTTTCCATTTTAACAACGGTAATTTTATTATGGTCAACCTCTAAATCGGCTTGAATATGGTATCTTCCGTCAACAAACAGATAAATTTTGTCTGGCGTTACAAGAGCTTCTCCTGTAGAGCCGGAAAAATTTGTTAATTTGTATCTGGAATTTTCTTCCAAAGTATTATATTCAACCAAAAATTCATTAGTGGAATTAACGAGGAGAAAACGAATTTTCTCCTCATTCATAAAATTTCTGATAACCGAAATATTGTCCAATATTAGCCTTCTTTGTCTGTTAATTTAATTAAGTGCCATCCGAATTGAGTTTCAACAGGTTGAGAAATTTCTCCGATTTCAAGGGAGAATGCGGCATCTTCAAAAGGTTTAACCATCATGCCTTTACCAAAGAACCCTAAATCTCCTCCATTTTGACCTGATGGGCAAAGAGAAACCTCTTGGGCTATTTGTGCAAAATCTTTACCGTTTTGAATTTCATCATATAATTTTTTTGCTTCATCTTCTGTTTTAACCAAAATATGGCTGGCACGAATTTCTGTTGGCATAATTTTAACTCCTATCAATTGCAAGATTCTTCAACTAATTGTCATTCTGAGCGAAGCGAAGAATCTCAAAATTATCACCTCAGATTGACAATATACAAAGCATTATAAAATAAAAAGGTTTGTCTTGCAACACGCAACACAAACCGGAAGTTATAAAACATGAAAAATTTTCTGAATAAGTGTAAGTCCAAATTGTTTTAAACCAAACCGGCAAAAAGAAAAAATCTTGTCGCAACCCCGAAAAAGTGCTTGGACAACCTGAACTTACAATAATATAATAAACTTTTGTTTAATGCTTTTCACCATTCAAAAGAATAAATTTTAGTATAAAGTTATTAGCATTTTATATTAATTCTAAAGAATGATGGAAAATATATTGATTTTTAATATGTTTTGTTGTATATTCAAATAGTAATCAACTGGTGCGGACGTAACTCAGTTGGTAGAGTATCTGCCTTCCAAGCAGACTGTCGCGCGTTCGAGTCGCGTCGTCCGCTAATTAAAACAGACAGGGTTAATTTCCTGTCTGTTTTAATTTGAGGGTAGCAGTCGATGAGAACAGAAAGTTCGAGAACGCGTTGCTTTAGCCCTTTGCGAATGAAAAGAGCAATAGGGATAAAGTACCATGAAGCGTTTGTTGTGGGATAAGATAAGGGAAAAACAAAGACGTCCGCTAATAAAATCGGACAGGGTTTCTTCCCTGTCCGGTTTGGTTTGTGTTAAATTGTGGTATTAAATCCAAGGTTTTTTACCGTTAAGTTTGTCTTCAAAATCTTGTGCGTCTTGGGTTCTTTTAGCTTTTTCGGCTTCCGCTTTTTTCTTAGCTTCAAGTTCTCTTTGCTGAGATTTTGTCATGTATGGAACTTGGACTTGTTCTTCTTCGATCCAAGGTTTTTCACCTTTAAGCTTTGCTTCAAAATCTTTAGCTTGTTGAGCTTTTTTAGCTTTTTCGGCTTCCGCCTTTTTCTTAGCTTCAAATTCCCTTTGCTGAGATTTTGTCATATATGGAATTTGTACCTGTTCTTCTTCAATCCAAGGTTTTTCACCTTTAAGCTTTGCTTCAAAATCTTTAGCTTGTTGAGCTTTTTTAGCTTTTTCGGCTTCTGCTTTTTTCTTGGCTTCATCGGCTTTTTTCTGTGCTTCTTCTTGTTCAGGGGTTAAAAGTGGCGGATGCCATTTTTCTTTTGTTTTGTCAGGTGTAGTGTTATCAGAAATTCTTTCCGGTTTGGTTTTATCCTCGGCTTTCTTAGCAGGAATTTTTTGCTGTAATTTTGCATCTGCCGGAATATTAATTTCTTGATCAATCAAGAAATATTTAACACCTTTTTTAGATGTTCTGTATGCTTTATTACCATTGGCATCGATATTAGCCTTTAAAACATCTTCTTTTGATATACCAAAAGCTTTTGCTATTTGTGATACCGACCAGCCTTCCGGAACTTTAAATTTTTGCATTGCGGGTGCTTCTTTCGTTTGCACATCTTGTTTTGCAGGAGTTTCTGTCTGCTTCTTATCTTCAGTTTCAGCTTTTCTATCAACGGCATCTTCTTTTTTGTCTTCCGCTTTTACGAAATTGAGTAATTTTTCACTTGTCATTGCACTGCCAGATTTGTCGTCTTTTGCCCAATTTCTCCAACGACATTCTTCCGGAATAATTGATTTATAGTCGCTATCACTAAATTCCCAGTCTTCT
>CACXCI010000016.1 GCA_902766105.1 uncultured bacterium | reverse complement strand
TTTTCAACTTCAGATTCGAAGTATTTTTGTCTGTCCATTTCCCAAGCAACAGAACCGAACATTGTTAAAAATCTTCTATATGAATCGTAGCAGAAACGGGGGTTTTGAGTTAAATTAACCATTGCTTCAACAGTTTCATCATTTAAACCTAAGTTCAAAATAGTTTCCATCATACCCGGCATTGAAACTCTCGCACCTGATCTGACTGAAACTAATAATGGATTAGTTTTGTCTCCGAATTTTTTACCGGCCTGAGCTTCAACTTCTTTTAAGTAATATTTAACTTCATCCATCAAACCTTCAGGCATTTTATTACCGTTGTTGATGTATTCCATACAGGTAGCTGTTGTAATTGTAAGCCCCGGAGGAACAGGAAGTCCTAAATTAGTCATTTCAGCAAGGTTAGCACCTTTTCCGCCCAATTCTGCGCGCATATTTGCATTACCTTCCTTGAATAACCATACTCTTTTTTCTGTCATAATTTTTCTCCTTTTAAATAAAAATCACATGTATGATAATTGTACTAAAATTCTATCATGAACATATATACATAAAAGGATTTATGACAATTTTCTTTAAATCTTTTAACAATAATTATTCGACAAAATATATTTCAGGATTTTCTTTAAATATCGGCATGTATGAATGTAAATTGAAATTTTTGTATGCAGAACTTGTTTTATACAAATCGGCATCCATGACTTCAAGACTTTCATAACCGAGTCGTTTTGCAACTGTCGAAATGTAATATAAGGTGCTTTTGCGTTGATCAACGCTCATATTCACAATATCTTTGTCGCATCTTGATAGTAATAGATCTTTTCCAAATTCATTCAAGCGATTTGATAAATATTCCAGTTTAACTACTATTCCTTCGTATATAGGTAAATCTTTTGTCTGTTGTACCTTTGCGATCGCATGTCTTAATCTGTAACGATCAATCAAATATTTTAAATCTTTTAAATTATTTTCATAAGGTGTACGGAAGAATAAATTTTTCAATTGTTCTTCATTCAGGTTTCTCAAATCTACGTGAGTCAGAGTTTCCATATATACGTTATATTCGGTCTGTTTACGTATTCTTGCAGGAATTTTTTGAGGAGCTAAGTATTTGGAAATTTCTTCCATCGACCCCAATTCGTACATATCTTTGTCGTACAGCGGAATAAAGTCTTTTGGTAAACCTAATAATTTTTTAACTCTTTCAAACGAAGAATTTATAATAGTTTGTTTTGTAATAGTTTGCATTTTACGGGCATGAACAAGAGCATCTGTCATTTGTGTATATTGTTGTTTTTTTACTGCTTCTAATCTGAATTTGATAAGATCTGTCATGTACATATCTAAAGATCTGTTAGCATTTACCAAATGGCTTTCTGCTTCTTCTACCTGATTAGGAGAATATTTTTCCTTTGCTTTTGGCAAGTGCAGATAATCATCCAGCTCAATTGTTGTGCGGTGTTTTTCTGCATCTATTTCATCAGTAACTCTTCGCATTATATTACTGAATTTAGTATCAAAATATCCAAATTCGGAGGTTCCTGATTTCCGTCTGCTACGATTTGTATTTAATATCGCATCAAAGGCCAAATCTTGAGCGTTGGCAATTTTTTCAGGGTTTGTAAGCATGTTTATTTGAATAACGGAATCTGCAGGATTAAGAAAGCGTGTTTTTTCAAACTTCTGTATATGCGTTGCTGTTTCTTCAAAAGAAGATGTTATTGTATTAAGAACAAATATACGAAATCTGTTGGCAATTGTTTCCATGTCAAAAATACGATTTCTGATAAATCTGTCAAAAACTTTGGCTTTTCCCGGTCTTGTTAAACCGTAATACAACAATATTGCGCCGCCTGTAATCAAACCTCCGGAGATATATTTTTGTTGCTTGTCAGAAATTGTATTCAAAGGTTTATGTATTTTATGTTCATTTTCAGAAATTTCTTTTTGAAGCGGCACAGAAGATGTGTATGCAAAATTTTTGCCTACAACCGGTGTTGATATGTATTTATCTGCAATTATGTTTACCATAGATACAACCCGACAAACACATTAATACAGAAAATAAAAAATTTTGCTATGATAAAACAAAAAATGTTACAAATGGATGCATATTGGAGGCTTGGATGACTGGATGCAGGAATGCAAAGCTAATTACGTTTTTAGCCAAGCATCTATGCGTCTTTGCTTCTGGGAGCTAAGAGCCTTTAAAATGTCGTTTGAGTTCATCCATACAATCCCCGCCATATTTTAACAGAATTTCGTCAGCTAAAATCCATGCGACACGAGCTTCTGCAACTACAGAGCAAGCTTCAACTGCACAAACATCCGAGCGTTCAAAGTGTGCTTCGGTTTCTTTCATTGAGCAACAATCAACTGTTTTTAGAGGAGTTCTCATAGTTGGTATTGGTTTCATAACGCCTGAAATAATTAAATCTTCGCCGTTAGTCATGCCGCCTTCAATTCCTCCGGCGTGATTTGTTTTATGGGAAATTTCTCCATCTTTTATAACAAGTTCATCGTGGTATTGGCTGCCCTGATAACCTAGAGGGTTTGTGCCGATTTCAACTGTTTTAACTGCCGGAATACTCATTATTGCCTGTGCCAATCTGCCGTCTATTTTTCTGTCCCAATGTACAAAAGAACCTAAACCTATCGGAAGATTTTTATATTGAACAACAAATTTTCCACCGACAGTATCTCCTTTGCCGCGCATTATATCAATTTCTTCTTTAAATTCGGCTGTGCAGCAGGCTGAACCTATTTGAATTACTTTTGATGAACCTGTTATCTCAAGTTCTTTTAATAAAAGTTTTGCAACAGCACCGACGGCAACTTCAATTGCGGTTTTTCTGGCGCTTGAACGTTCTAAAATGTTTCTCAAATCTTTTTGATTATATTTCACGCTGCCGGCGTAATCAGCATGTCCCGGACGAAATGTTGAAAAAGCTTTTTCATCAGTAATATCTTCAGGTGCAACACTCATAATTTTTTGCCAAGACTCAAAATCACGATTTTTGACAACAAGGGTAATCGGTGAACCTAATGTTTTTCCAAATCTGACACCTGATGTTATCTCAACGGTATCGTTTTCGATTTTCATTCTGTCCCCTCTGCCATAACCTTGTTGTCTGCGGGATAGTTCATTGTTTATAAAATCAATGTCTATATTTAAACCGGCTGGAACACCTTCTATAATTGCACTCAGGCATTTCCCGTGGCTTTCTCCTGCTGTTAAAAATCTGAATTTGTTCATTATTCACCTTTGTTTTTGTGCCTCAGAAATGTCTGTACTTTTGTCTGCATCATTTCTTCGGTTATTTTTAAACCTGAATCTGTATCTTGTAATATTTGATACATTTTAAGCCAATATTTTTCATTGGTTGGCTGGCGCTCTGCCGTTATTTTTATTCCGTTTGGAATTTGGATTGCTGTGACATTTCTGTATTTATTTCTATACCTTCTAAGTTTAGCAGTTTTTTGTCCAAGTTTCAATTCTTTAAAAAATCTTTTTGACGGAATTATAATTTCTTCTGTTTTTCCTGTTGGTTTTACAACCTCTCTTATAATTTTAACATTGGGAGAATACATATTCAAAAGTTCGCTGTTGTATGAATTTGCATATTGGACATATTTGTCAAAAAATGCAATACCATCTTTAGTGGTTTTTGCGCAGGTACTAACAGAAACAAGAATACCCAATAATATTAAACAAAATATTCTTTTCATATATTTATCCTTTTTATTGTTAATAATTCCAAAATATCTTTATAACATTCCGCTTTTGGGTGGATATATTTGGTGATTTTGTGTAGAATAAATTTATTATGAAAAAAATATTAATAGTTGATGATGTCCCCGGATGGGTTAGGTTTCACCGAACAAATATTGAATACCTAAACATTGATAATCTGCAAATTGATGAGGCCTTTTGCGCTAAAGAAGCTGTTTCAAAAATAGAAAGTTCCATAGATAATCCTTATTGTACAATTTTTACGGATTTGCAAATGGAAAGTGATTTTTTACCAAAATTTGCAGGTGAGTGGCTTGTTGAACAGATAAAAACTTATGATAAATATTACTCTAATTCAAAAATTGTAATAATATCCGCCTCCCCAAATATCGGACAAATTGCAAAAAAATATGAAGTTTTGTATGTACCCAAAACAGTTATCAGAAATTCTGATGCGGAAATTTACAGAGGATTTATTGATTAGGAAATTTTATACAGGAAGCTTGACGCAAAATTCAGTACGGACGTTTTCTTCACTTGTTACAACGATTTCACCGCCGTGAGCCTGTACAATTTGTTGGGATAAGTATAAACCTAATCCTGTACCGACTTTTCGCAGTTTTTTTGCAGCAGAATAATATTTGTTAAATATCATTTTTAATTCGTCTTTTCCGATTCCTTGACCGTAATCAATTATGGAAATTGTTACAAAACCTTGTGTTTTTCCTATTTGAACATCTATTGATTTTTGAGAATTGCTGTGGTCAATGGCATTTGATATAAGGTTTTTTATAACTCTTGTTAATTGCATCTCATCAGCTTTTATGACAGTTTTTTCATTTGAAGGCGTAAAATTAATATCCATTTTTGACTCATTTGCAATAGGTTTTAATTCATCAACTATCTTCGATATAAATGAATTTAATTCAACATCTTCTTTTAAAAGTTTTATACCCTGTTCTTTAAGTTTATATGTTTCAAGTAATATTTGAACAAGTTCTAATAAGCTGTTATTAGAAGATTTCATATTATTAAGTGCAAATTTTTGTTTTTCTGAGATTTCTCCAAACTTATTTGCCAAAAATAAATCAATCATATTTGATGCGGCTACAATAGGAACTTTTAGGTCATGCGTAAGAGTTGCCACAAAATCTTCTTTCAGAGTTTCAATTTCTCTTTCTGTAGTGATATCTTTGATAATTAAAACAAATCTTTTCTTTTCAAAAGATGAAAGAGCCTGAGCGCTCAGTATAAAGTTATTTGTGGGAGTATGTTTTATAAATATTTCCATATTTTCAATATTAGCAGGCTCAAAATCTCCGTCATTTACGGGTTGGATATATTCAAAAACGTTTTTTCCTACAATATCTCTACCTTTTTTAATTCCAAACCATTTTAGAATTTTTGGGGTAGCTCTTAAAATATCAAATTTTTCATTGATAATTAAAATCCCGTCAGATAAAGAGTTTATGACAGATTCAAGGAGTTTGTTCTGGCGCATTAATTCTGCTTGGTATTCAATAATCATTTTTTCCCTGTCGTTAAGGGTTTCAACCATTCTGTTGATACTATCCGTAACATTCTGATACGTGGGATGTTCAATTTTTTCAATTTTTGTTGAGAGGTTTCCATAACGAATAGAATCAACGGTTGTTGTAACTTTTCCTAAATAGTCGTTAATTTTTGACCAGCGCTTGTTTGTTTTTCTGGTTATAAAAAACAAACATACGAATACTATAATTACGCAAATATTTACTATGTAGAAATATGAAAACATTTATTACTTTTTGCTCTTTTATTATTAGTACATTTCTTAAATTATGATATAATTATAACAAACAAAACGGTATTTGTTAATATGCCGGAGGCTTGAAAAATGACATTAAATCTTCCAAAGACAATAAAAATGGTTATAACTGATTTTGACGGTGTTGTTACCGATAATTGTGTTTATATCAACGAAGATTTTACCATGTCGAGAAAGTTGAATTATAAAGATATAATGGGGTTTTATCTGCTTAAAAAAAGCGGGTACGAAATTGCAATAATTTCAGGTGAAAAAAATTCTGCAATAGAAATTTTAGCTGATAAGTTAAATATTGACGAAATTCATCAACAAATCAGAGTAAAAATAGATGTTTTAAAATCAATAATAGAAAAGTATAATTTAACTCAGGAAGAATACGTCTATATTGGAGATGATATAAATGATTTGGAATGTCTTAATTATGCAAAATATAAAGTAACCGTTCCGCAGTCTGTGAAAAAAATCAAAGATGTAAAAGATATTCAGATAACATCTTCAGAGGGTGGCAGTGGAGCATTTAGAGAGGTGGCAGATTGTTTAACAGATTAAAAAATATAATAGAAAAGATAAAAACTCTGAATTTATCTGTTGAAAATTATAAACAGGATTCTATCATTCAGTCTTTGCCTACCGTAGCGTATGTCAATAAGGCCAAAAAGCTTATTGATAAAAAGAAAATTGATGATGCAGAAAAGCTTTTATTAACAGCTCTTGATATTTCTAATCAGGATTCCAGAGTGTTTAAATACCTTGGAAAAATCAGTGAATTTAGAAAAAATTTTGAAAAAGCATGCTCTTATTACGAAGAATCAGCCTATTTAAACCCTCAGGATAAAGAAATTTGGCTGAGGCTCGGGATGTGTCAATTAAGTTCAAAGCAATACAGTACAGCCATAAAATCTTTTGAAAAAGCAGACAAAATTACCCCTATGAATACTGATGTCCAAACAGGATGGGGTATGGCTTTAATGAGAATGAAAAAATATGCGCTTGCAAGAGAAAAATTTGCACAAGCTTGTAAAATAAGCAAGTACAACTATTCTGCTATACTTTTATCTGCAGTTATGGAAATTCGTCTTTGTGATTATGAAGCTGCAGAGGAAAAATTGAAGTTTTTAACTAAAGTTGCGCCAAACGAAAGCTGTAATTATGAATATGCTAATCTAAAACTTTTAAAATCTGATTTTAAAGCCGCAGAACAATATGCAAAAAAATCTCTTGAATATAATAAACAAATGCTCCCGTCATATTTTGTGCTGGGAGAAGTTTATTCTATTCAAAAAGATGCGGAAAAAACACATCAAACGTATAATATGGCTTTAAAAAACGGTCTTGATTGCGATAATTTACAGTTTGAATGGGGAAAAGCATGCGTTCGTTTGTTTGAATTTGAAAATGCAAGACAACATTTTAATAATGCGCTGGAAAAAAATTCTCAGCATGCGGATTCAAAAATCGGAATAGCGCTTTTAAACGCTTTGGATAATGATTTTCAATTGCTGGATGAACTGAGAGAGAAAAACGGTAATAATGTATATATTCAAGAAGCTATAGGCTTAAAATGTTTTCATGAAGGCAAATTTGAAGATGCTATAGATATGTTCAAAAAAGCTTTGAAAACAGATAAAATCCAAAATTATAACTTATTAAATATTGCAAGAGCTTATGAAAAACTAAATAACAAGGATAAAGTTCGTGAATATTTTGAAAAATTTATAATCGAAAATCCAAAATATAAATGCGGATTAGTAGAATATGCAAAATGGTTAATAGAAATTTCAGATTTTGCCGATGCAAAAAGAAAATTATCTAAAGCTGAAAAACTTGATTCAAATGATTGTGAGGTATTAAATTTAATGTTTTATTCTTCTTACAGGCTTGTCAAGGAAAATATTTCAGAATATAATGTAAAAGAGGCAATTTCAATTGCACAAAAGACTATAAATCTTGGGGATTTCAAATACCAATCCGAAAAACAAGACTTGGAAAACATTTTAAAAGAAATACAGGAAAAATAAATTGAAAAAAATAATAGTACAAAAGTTCGGTGGGACATCAGTTGCAGATACAGATAAGATAAAAAATGTTGCCCAAACAGTAATAAGAGAAAAAAATAACGGGAATGATGTAGTAGTAGTTGTTTCAGCTATGGGACACACGACTGATCATCTTGTTAAAATGGCAAAAGATATAAATTCTTCTCCTTCTGCACGTGAAATGGATATGCTTTTATCTACGGGTGAATGTGTTTCTATTGCTCTTTTAACTATGGCCATTCAGGCTCAGGGTTATAAAGCTGTAAGTTTTAATGCTACACAAATAGGGATTTTAACCGAAAATGTCCACTCAAAGGCAAGAATTGTTGATATTAAAACAGATAAACTCAAAAAGAATTTAGAAGAAGGTAATATA
>CACXCI010000015.1 GCA_902766105.1 uncultured bacterium | reverse complement strand
TCTTTATTTTCTTCCGTCATTTTTATCATTTCTTCTTGCGTTGGGAGTTTAAGAGCTTCTTTAGGAACTTTTTTCCCTTGTTCTTTTGCCATAGATACAGCCATATCACTAAATCCACCCATTACTATTTGAGCGTTTTCATAAGCTTTTGTGTCTGTAAAATCTGTATATGACGTTACAACAAATTCGCATCTGCCATTTGGCAAAAGTCCTTTTATATTGTATTCTTGGATATACGAAAATGGGCTTTTATCTTTGTATTGTCCTTTAGTACAATTTTTTATAGCCGTAATAATTTCTTTTGAGGGTTCATTGCCTGCTGTTACAGCCAATACGTGTTGCTGTAATTGAATAAGAACAAATGATAATAAAGTTAATATACCAAGAACAATTAAAAGCTGTTTCATAAACTCCTCCTTACATAATTTTGATTATACTAATTTTTTATTTTTTGTAAAGTTTATGATACCATTGATTTAGAAGAAGAAAACAACGAGGTAAAAATGGATAAATATTATTTAACAACAGCAATTGACTACGTAAACGGAGCGCCTCATATCGGACACGCTTATGAAAAAATTTTAACAGATATCATCGCAAGACATTATTCACAAAGAACTGATAATATGTTTTTCTTAACAGGAACAGATGAGCATGGTATAAAAATTCAAAAAACAGCGGCAACACAAGGTATTACCCCAAAAGAATTGTGCGATATGAATTCTCAAAAATTTAAAGATGCGTGGAAAGCTTTAGACATAAATTATAACAGATTTATTCGTACAACTGATGAAGACCATGAAAGAGTTGTTCAAAAAATATTTAAAAAACTTGTAGAAAAAGGCGACATTTATAAACACGAATACGAAGGCTGGTACTGTTCAGGATGCGAATGTTTCTTAAATCCAAAAGATTTGACAGAGGACGGACTTTGTCCTGATCACCAGAAAAAACCCGATATAGTAAAAGAAGAAAATTATTTCTTTAAACTGACCAAATACAAGGATGCAATAATCAAACATATAAAAGAAAATCCTGAATTTATCGTTCCAAGTTTCAGAGCAAATGAGGTTTTAAATCAATTAGAGGACATTCAAGATATTTCTGTTTCCCGAAATAAGGCAAATGTAGGCTGGGGAATTGATGTATTGGACGATCCGGAACAATCAATTTATGTTTGGATTGATGCTTTATCAAACTACATCACAGCAATCGGATATGATCCTGACGGTTCCTCAGAACAATTTAATAAATTATGGCCGGTTGATGTTCATGTAATCGGTAAAGATATCCTTAAATTCCACAGTATTTATTGGATTGCTATTCTTATGGCACTTGATTTACCTCTGCCAAAACATATTTTTGCTCACGGTTGGATTACAATTGATGAAACAAAAATGTCAAAATCATTAGGTAATGTAGTTTCTCCAACATCTGTTTTGGAAAACTTTGAACTTTCAACACCTGATGCTTTCAGATATTATATGGCAACATCAGCACCTTGCGGACGTGATGGGAATTATTCGGATCAAGACTTTAAAGAAAAAGTTAATGCACATTTAGCAAACAGTATGGGTAATTTGTTAAACAGAAGCCTTTCTATGCTTGTTAAATATTTTGATGGTGAAATTAAAGAAGAATTTTTGACAAACCGTTCCAAAGAAGCTGAAAGCTTATTAAAAACAGCTTTAGGAACAGTAAAAATAGTTGAAAATCATTTTAATCACTTTGAAATACAAGAAGCTGCACAAGAAATTATCGGAATAGTTGATGCAACAAATAAATACGTAACCGATAATGCACCTTGGACACTTGCAAAAGAAGAAAAAATGACAGAATGCGGACAGGTTCTTGCAACTGTTTTGGAAATAATGTGTATAATATCATCTTTAATTTACCCATATTGTCCAAATATTGCACAAGATATGGCAAATCAATTATCCTATGATATTTCAACAAAATTAGATGATATAACAACAGATAATATAAAAGTCGGAAAACTAATCTCAAAAGAAGATATTCACCCTGTATTTTTGAGAGTAGATTCTGAGCTTGCCGACAAAACTAAAGCTAAAGTTTAAAAAATATCTTATATAAAAAAGCTTGCAGGGTACATCATTTGATGCACCAAATATAAGTGGTGCTGTTAAGACTACACCCTACAACTGATATGATTAAATTGTTGGCACCGAACCTACTATCAATAACCACTCTAACCCTCCCTAATCAGGGAGGGAATTAAAAATATACTATAAAGTAGTACATAATTAACAAAATAAACTTTGCAATTTTGTCTTACACTATATTTTGTGCTAAAATTGAGCCAGAGGAAGATTATTATGATAAATAAAAAATCAAGAGATGAAATTAAACGTATGCGCCAGGCCGGACATATTGTGGCATTGGTACATCAGGAAATGAAAAAGGTTGTAGAACCCGGAATTTCAACAAAAGAATTAGACAATATTGCAATGAAAATTATTAAAGAAAATCGTGCAATCCCTACATTTTTAGGATATAACGGTTTTCCTGCAAGTATTTGCACATCAATCAATGAGCAAGTAGTCCATGGTATCCCTTCAGAAAATGCTATTTTAAAAGAAGGCGATATTATTGCCATTGATGTTGGTGCAACTTATGGCGGTATGGTAGGCGACAGCGCTTGGTCATACAGAGTCGGAAAGGTTTCTGATGAGGTTGATAAGTTGATGAAGGTAACAGAAGAATCTCTATATGCCGGAATTGAGCAAATGAGACCCGGAAACGTTTTAGATGATATTTCAAAAGCAATAGAAGCTGTAGCAAATCGTGAAGGTTACGGTATTGTACGACAATACGGTGGCCATGGTGTTGGTCATCAAATGCATGAAGATCCGTTTTTATTCAATTACAGCGTTGGTGATAACACTCTGATAAAAGCTAATACCGCAATAGCAATTGAACCAATGTTAAATCTTGGTGGTGATGATGTTGTTGTTGCAGATGATAATTGGACTGTTAGCACTAAAGACGGAAAACCATCAGCTCACTTTGAACATACAGTAATTGCAACAGATGATGGGCCATTGATTACTACTAAATTATAAAATTTTCCTCGCCCACAACGACCATTCGGTGGGAGAGGGTAGAATTTCAAATTGAAACGGAATTGAAATTTAGAAATTCGGGTGAGGGGTTCATACTAAAAAGGTTACCATTTCCCTCGCCCACAACGACCACTCGGTGGGAGAGGGTA
>CACXCI010000014.1 GCA_902766105.1 uncultured bacterium | reverse complement strand
TATAAAAAATCGGAACGACAGGATTTGAACCTGCGACCCCTACCACCCCAAGGTAGTACGCTACCAAGCTGCGCTACGTCCCGATTTAATTTGTTATTCAGTTATCATACTATTGCAAAACTGTCGTTTTGCAAGGTACGCTACCACCTCTCCCGAAAACCTGACATTTAGTCAGCTTTTCGCTCGGCAGAGTGCTACGTCCCGATTTAATGTGCTATTTTATTATCAATATAGTTTATATTATAACACAAAATTTTTTAAATTTTACAACAACCAATCAGAAAAAATTTCCAAAGCTTTTTTCAGTTTTTCAAAATTGTTGCCATATCCAATACGCAGATATCCGTCTAATTCCATGGTTTCGCCTGGGAGAAGCATAACACCTGTTTCTTTTTGCAATTTTGCACATAACTGTGTTGATTTTATTGGCAAATCATATCTGATAAATGCAGTTGTACCGCCATTGGGAACTACAAGATGTATCTTTTTATTTGCCCCTGCCCAATCTGTTAAAATCTTTTTACCTGTTAAGATTTTTTCAAGATTTCTTTTTATTATTTTGTCTTTATTTTCAATAGCGACAGCGGAAAAGTAATCATCTAAAATCCCAACGCTTATTGTATTATACTCCCTTTGATGATTAATTTCATTTATTATATCAGCCTTTGCACAAATCCAACCCAAACGCAAACCTGCAAGCGAAAAAACTTTTGACATACTGCTTGTGGAAATTCCTCTATCATAAATATCTGCAAAGGATTTTGAAATTTGTCCGTTATGCTCTAAACCTCTATAAACCTCATCTGATAAAATATAGGCATTTGATTTTTGCGCAATTTCAACAATTTTATACATCATATCATCCGGAAGAACTGCACCTGTAGGATTGTTCGGATTATTTATACAAATGAGTTTTGTATTATTGCCCACAACTTTTTCTAATTCTTCCAAACTTGGTAACCAGTTGTTTTCCTCTTTTAGAAAAAACAATTCTACATTTGCACCAATTGATTTAGGTATAGAATAATGTTGTTGATAAGTGGGAACAATAGAAACCACTTTATCTCCACGTTCAACAATTGATAATATTACAAGCTGATTTGCACCAATTGTGCCATGGGTTATCGTTATATTATTTGATTTTTGGTTTTTATATAGGGTAGAAATTCCATTTTTAAGTCTTTCACTGCCATGGATATCGCCATAATTCAGTTTTCTTGAAAATATTTCTGACAAATATTTATCTTTAGTACCGGTAATTTCGAATAATTCCTCAATAGACAAAGACTCCACGCAAGTGTCAGCCAAATCATAGACTGCATCTTTTTCGTACTTGTTAAACCACTCTTCTACTTTAAATTTATCAATTTTCATATATTAAATTATATATGAAAAATTTTTATTATAAATTTCATTTTATTTTTAAATGACAGAGTTTTGAATATTTTACTTAAACATTTTTTATCCACCCCGATTTGTTCAAGAGCTTTTCTGTCATAGTTCAATTTGTCTGCTATATATTTGACCGTAACGAAATTATATTGGCATTTTTCTGTTTTGTGCATGGTTTTCAAATAATCAAATATCTCATCAAAAGAATAATCTATATTGGGATTTTCTATAACAGATTTAATAATATCAACAGTTGTTGAACCATTATCCTTTTCAAAATATTTTAAACTATCCGCCAATAGATATTCTAATGATGGTCTATTTGTTATACCGAGGGCTTTCATAGCCTGTTGAGGAATCTTTAATTTGAAATGTTTATTTTCAAAAACATCCCAAACTTTTTTGCATTTTTTATTTAAAAATTCTTTTGCTTTAGCAAATTCTTCTGTGTGTCCATATTCATATTTCAAGCGTTTTATTTCTATAACGGAATTTTTATCAATTGCTTCTGATAATTTTTTTGCTAATTCATAAACTTTTTTGTCAGCTAATTCATCATTAATTATAAGATGAGTTAAACTAAGCTCTTTTAAATATTTTACAGCAGAGGACAAATGATTAAATTTGGACGATTTTTTGCAAGATAAATCAATAAGACCGTTAATGATACTTCCGTTATCTATGCAGATCTCATCAATAAAACTACGTTCAGTTTGCCCCGCTATGACATTTTCCATTACAAAATATTTCCCCTGTATATTTAATAACAAATTTTAAACAGGGAAATTGCTATTTTTATAAAATTTGTAACGAAATTAATTTCTTACCATGCAAACACCTTCTGCTTTGGCATGAGCATTTCCGAACATCTCGTTATCATAACTAATTTCGGAAACTGAGGTGTATTTACCATTGGTTCTGTCAATTTTTACATGCGAAATCGCTATTCTGTCGTCATCCATTGACTGAATATCAAATTCGATAGCGTCATCATCATATCTTGTTACGTTATCAATAGGTTCTTTTTGCAAATAAATTTTTGTATAAGGATCATCTAATCTGTAAAATCGATGTTGCTTACTTGTTGAAACAACAGCATTATCTTTATTATAAAGGGTTTCTTCATAATCGCAGCGAATGAACTGCATTTTGTCAAACTCCGGCACAAACGCATCTGCCAAAGCAATAGCCGGAACTAAAATCATTACTGTTAATAACAAAAGTCTTTTCATAATATTTATATTATATAAAAATTTTACCAAATATGTCAAAATAAAATATTTTATGTTATAAACATGGGGCTATGCGCCCCAAACCCCCAGTCTATTTTCTTGTACCGACAAGAAAATAGACAAAAAGAAGCTCCCAACCAGCACTCCGCTCTCTAATAAATTGTAATTGTTCTGCCCAAAGTGGGTAAACTCACTACGTTCAAACAATACCCGCTTCTGTAATTGCAGAACAATACATTTATTGTTCGCTACGTGGAGGTCGAAATAATAACGTATTAAATAAGGTTTCAGGCTTTGCGTAGTGAGTAATCATTGTATGCGACACAATATCAAAGGCGGAACTTGTTTGAGCAATTGCGAGTTGTTCCGCCATGGGTGGAGCATTTACAAATGATTAACGAACGGAGCATCAGCCTGCGGGTTTCTTTCTGACCGCTTTCTTTGACCGACCAAAGAAAGCGGTCTGTATAATAAGTTACATAAAATATTTTATCGGATATTGCGCAATTTTTGATTACTAATATCCTTTATATATATGTAGGTTGGGAATGTGATTTTTTCGTCATTTTTAACGAAGCGAAAAATCTCATCAAATATAAAGGAATATCTTATGGGTTCAAATTGGATTAATGCTTTAGATAATTGTGCAGCAGGCGGGGTTTTGGATTTTGATGCAGCAGCATGGATAATTGATCAACCTCAAAGGTTTGTCGGCAACCCAAATATGGAAAGTTTGCCACCCATAAGACAACCGCTGCTGCTCCCACCGGGAATAAAAATGCAGGGACAACTAAACGAAGATCAATTCAGTCCACAATCAAGTGTTGTCCAAAATCCGTTGTGGAAAAAGATTCTTTTTGGGGCATTAGCTATAGGAGGAACAGTTGCCGCTATTTTTGCTTTCAAAAAGGTGAAAGTTAGTTCCTTCAAAGATGCTTGTGATTTATTTAAAACCATTTCACAAAAAACATGGCATGCCGTAAAATCACCTTTTGAATGGGCTATAAATAAATTTAAAGGGAAAAAACCTTAATTAAATATTCCAACAGGCAACTTTATGATTTTCCTCGACAGTTATCAATTGGGGAACATCTTTTGTACAGATTTCTGTACAGTAAGAACACCTTGGGTTAAACTTACAGCCGACAATTTTTTGAAAAAGAGTCGGCGGCTGACCTTGTATTGTTTCTAAATCTACCCCACGATTTGATGGCAGTGATTTTAATAATGCTTTTGAATACGGATGCTTTTGATTAGCAAAAAACTCTTGATTCTGCGCCTGTTCAACAATTCTTCCCGCATACATAACAGCAATTTCATCGGTATATTCGCTTACTAAAGCCAAATCATGAGTAATTAACAACACAGATGTTCCGTTATTTACCTTTATGTCGTTCAAAATATTCATTATTTGTGCCTGAATTGTTACATCAAGCGCCGTTGTCGGTTCATCCGCAATCAATATTTCCGCATTACAACATAATGCCATAGCAATAATTGCCCTTTGCTTCATTCCGCCGGAAAATTCATGCGGATAATTGGATAATCTTGATTTTGCGCCCGGTATTTTAACTGCCTCTAATGCCTCTAATGCTTTTTTCTCTGCCTCTTTTCCTCCCAAATTTTGATGAATTTTTAAAACCTCTAAAAGTTGATTTCCTACTGTGTACAAAGGATTTAATGAGGTCATTGGATCCTGTGGAATTAGTGCAATTTTTGCTCCTCTGATTTTTTGCATTTCTTTCTGACTTTTATCAAGCAAATTTTCTCCGTTATATATAACTTTTCCTGAGATTATACGGGCAGTTTTGGGGATAAGATTTAAAATACTCATAGCGCTCATTGTTTTTCCGCAACCGGATTCTCCAACAATAGAAAGCATCTTTCCTTTATCTAAAGAAAATGAAACATCATAAAGCGCCTGCCTGAAATCATTTTCAAATTCAAATCCTAAATTCAAATTCTTTACTTCTAATATTGTCATCAAAATAATTATATAATGAGAAATTTGTACTGTCTATTAGTAAACAGGTTTACTGTATTTATAACTCTTTAACCAATAAACAAAGCTTTAAACGCAAGTAATATTAAAATTACTCCACCCGTAACCTCAAAAGATTTCGGACTTAATTTTTTTAGGAAATTACCACCCCAAAAACCTGCCATAGACATAAAAAATGATGTTATCCCAATAATTATAACCGCAACAGGTAAATACGCATGAAGTAACCTTAACGAAGCGCCTGAAACAAGAGCATCTATACTTGTTGCAAGCCCTAAACCGACAAGACAATTTATATCAAAACATTGAACATGTATACCTTTTGGCTTAAAAGAATCCAAAATAAATTTGACACCAAGTATAAAAAATATCCAAAAAACTATCCATTTTGAAAACGGTAATAAATTCTCATACATAGAATTTGCACCGGTATATCCTATAATTGGCATACAACCTTGAAATATTCCCATAACAAAAGCTAATTTCAGTGAATTTTTAACTCTGTTTTCAAAAAGAATTAACCCTTGCGAAAATGATACCACAAGGCAATCAACTCCCAATGCCACTGCCAAAAATAATATCTCAACTATACTCAATTTCCACCTCAAAAAGTCTTTCCCAGGGGTAAATATAAGATACTTTGACCTCAGAATCTATAACTTTGCTTATTGTTTTTTCATAAACTTTCATTTTCTTATTTAATTTTTCAATATCAGGTTTAGCCAAGGTTTGACGCACATTTGCCTGATACCCCCAATCATCTAAAAATCGTGTTATTTGCAATTTATTGAATGCATTTTTATTGTATTTTTTTGCCAAAAATTTAGCTTTTGCTCCACAAATAAGGCTCCCTACCGTATTTGCAGATGTATTCCAAGCCGAATAGCCATAAAAATACCTGTCATCAAAGTTATTTTTTAATAATTCTTCAACAAAATTGTTATCAGCACCATTGGCAAATCTTACATCAGCTATCATATACGGTTTTTGAGGCGTCCTAAATTCTTTGTTGAAAGGCTCAGTATCAACCCCCATGACAATTTCACCCTGACGATTTTTAAAATTGTTCACATATAACAAAATATCTGAATTATTTTCATCCGATACTTTACAGCCTGCAAGTTCAATCTGACTTTTTACAGAGTTCTCAATCGAAATATCTTCATAATTTGATATAAGATTTTTATAATCAGGCTCTAAAAATATCGGGCAAATTTTTATATTACCATAAATCGCCCTTGATAAAAGACTTAACGGGATTTCATCTGCCCCAGTTTTTGTA
>CACXCI010000013.1 GCA_902766105.1 uncultured bacterium | reverse complement strand
AAACTTGCATCCGACCTGGGTTTACCTAGCCGAAGCCTTCCGACTTCGCTGGTGAAGCTCTTAACTCACCGTTGCACCATCGCCTGTGATATATTATCCATCGGCAGTCTGTCATTTCTGTGGCACTATCCGCCGGCTCACACCGCCCGGAGTTTCTCCGGAGGCCTGTTCTTGGATGCACGGACTTTCCTCACTTAACATTTTCATTAAGCGCGATTATCCGACTGCTTTATTATATATTATTTATCAGTTGCATTAGAAATACCGTTACCTGTGATATTTCTATCAACTTTTACGGCATTTTGAGCCCATGTATCATCTATAGTTACACGTCCGTTACCGTATATTGTCATTTGAAATCTGTCAAAACCGTTTTCTCTTGTTGAACAATCTGATCCATTAGCGGAAAATTTACCGGTATATTTGTTCTCAGGAGCGCAATTCGGTCCTCCTTCGCCGTTTACATCAACTGTTAACTTGATAGAACCGCCTTCTCCTGTATGTGACCAGCTGGAGTCGGAGAATATCCATTGTATGCTGTCTCCTGTTGTAAAAACACTATTTTCCGTTGCGCTTTCAACGTTAAGCTTTTTGCCGAATAATTTTACAAATTTTTCAGTCGCAGTTCCGGTCGCTGTATCTGTCCAATCAAGACAGTTTGGAGATCCTGCTTCATCATCAAACCCGATTCTCTTTTCCGAGGCTACTGAAGCCGATGTTTTATCAGGATAACATGCTTCATCATTTATCAAGTCGGATATTGCTGATTGAACCGTATAGTATGCACGTTTTGCCATAATTGTATTTTGGTTTGGCATCATATTAAATATTACGGGCAACAATACCGAACATAATATTGCAACAACTCCCAGTGCAACTAACAATTCTGTTAATGTGAACGCTTTATTAAATCTTTTCATTTCTATAATCCTCAACTCTTTAATATTCCATATAGCATACACCTATTATATCATGTAACGTTGTAATTTTCAATACAATATGTTATAATGGTAGTAGTAGGATAATACAAGAAGAGATTAGAAAATTTGTTGTAATGTAAAATTTTGTTAATATAATAGCAAAATAATACATTTAGACGAGTTAATAACTTATCGCACACTTTATAATGTGTGAAGGTAAACACGGATATTGAGGCTTAAACTGTCCTCAAGAAGAACTAAAAAAGGGTAGAATTATGGTCGATAATCGAGCTGCAGGGTATTTCGGTATTGGCGGGGCTTTTAATTTTAAAAGCGGCGACATATCAGGAACTGCGGCTAAACTATCAGATGATAAAATGGGACAAGGCGGTGAATATTTTTCTACCAGAGGCGGTGAAGAAGAAATGCCGGCTCAGCAAGAAAACCCTTATATGGATCAAAGTGCGGTACTAAGAGCAACTCTTAACTCTCTTGCTATGATGAATGTTGCTAACGTTCTAAATGCAAAAAAACGTAAGCCGGCATTAGAAGAAGAAGAAAGAGAAATAACAGAGGATTTAAAAGAAATTTTACGTGTGAGAAGATTACAAAACCAATTTGATCAGGAAAATTCTCAAGATAAATAGAATAAAATTTGATAAAAATATTTACAGAATGTGTTACGGTTGGTAACACATTTTTTATATAAAAGGTGTAATTATTGTATTTTTGCTATAATAATAGCAGTAGGGTTAATATGATATTAAACATTTTTGATTTTTAAAGTATTGGAAACCCATTTGTTACACAGTTGAGGAAGCATATTGATGAAAAAATTATTTACTTTTATTATGATTTTATTAGCCGGAATGCAGAGTGCTTATGCACTTAATGTTGATGCTTTTATGGACAAACATATTGCACCTGTATCTGATGCGGTTGCAAAAATGATTTTTTACCCGATATCAATATGCGGTTCAAAAGTTCCTGTAATTATATTTTGGGTATTATTTGCAGGAATATTTTTTACCTTGTTTTTCAAGGGTATATGCGTATGGGGGTTCAAGCATGCAGTTGATTTAATAGCAAAACCTTCAAAAGATGCAAAAGACGGCGGAGGAGAGGTTTCCTCATTTCAGGCATTAGCAACTGCGTTATCGGGAACTATCGGTATTGGCAGTATTGCAGGTGTTGCAATATCAATATCAATAGGCGGACCGGGGGCTGCATTTTGGATATTTTTCGGTGCGCTTTTGGGTATGTCTATAAAATTTGTTGAAGCAACATTGGCTGTTAAATATAGAAGATTTAACTCAGACGGCTCTGTTTCAGGAGGTCCGATGCATTATATTGCACATGGTTTAACCCGTAAAAATATGAGATGGTTGGGGCAGCCGTTATCTGTTCTGTTTGCTATTCTTTGTATAGGCGGTGGTATAACCGGTGGTAATATGATTCAGATTAATCAAACGGCTCACCAAATTATATTCATTACAGGTGGTGAACACAGCATATTTCATGGGTTTACTTGGGTAATAGGTTTAGTTGCCGCAATAATTATCGGCTTGGTAATTGTTGGTGGTATTAAAGGTATTGCCAAAGTTACAACTGTCTTAACCCCGACAATGTGCGCATTATATATTATTTCCGGTTTGATTGTTATTTTTGCAAATATAACACATATCCCTCATGCTATCGCTTTAATTTGTAAAGAGGCATTTGCACCAACAGCGGTTGCAGGCGGGGTGTTTGGAACAATTATTATCGGATTAAGAAGATCGGTTCAATCAAATGAAGCCGGAACCGGTGCTGCCGCTATTGTTTATGCTGCAGCTCAGACAAAAGAACCTGCATCACAGGGCTTTGTTGCTTTGTTAGAAACGTTTTTAACCGGTATTTTGTGCTTGTTCACGTCTTTGACAATTGTATTATCAGGAGCTTTAAATTCTACCCAAATAGGCAAAATCTCCGGTATTGAACTTGCATCAAATGCTTTTCAAACCGTTATACCATTTTTCCCTGTAATATTATCAATAATTGCAGTATTATTTGCAATGTCTACTTTGATTTCCTGGGCATATTACGGACAAAAAGCATGGACTTTTTTAATGGGTGAGGGTAAAAAACGTGTACTTACATTTAATATAATTTATTGTTTATTTATAATCATTGGTTCAGCTATGAATGTTAAATCAATTATTGATATTACCGATGCAATGATGATTGCAATGTGTGTTCCAAATATTATAGTATTGTATATTTTATGCCCCGAGGTTAAAAGAGAACTTAAAAAATATTGTATAGAACATAACTTTGGCAAATGGGTTAACCCTTCCTGGTTTAAGAATGTTCAACCTGTTGCTGTAGGGGAGGAAAAATAAAATGTCTGATAAAATCATTGTTACCGTACAAGGTGTTGATAAAATTGGTATAGTTGCCGCTGTTACGGCAAAAATGGCAGAATTAGACGTTAATATTGAAGATATTAAACAAACTCTTATGCAGGGACATTTTGTAATGTTTATGCTTTGCAATATCGAAAAATCAAAATTCCCGTTTAAAGAAATAAAAGATGGGTTAGTAGGCTTGGGCGAAGAACTCGGAATGGAAATCTGGGTTCAGAAAAAAGAAATTTTCGATAACATGCACAAAATCTAGGGGTAAATATATAATTACCTAATTAATACTAATCCGCATCTTTTAAAATCAATATAGTTTGATTAATTTCTGTTTTAAGAAATTCCATCTGTTCAGCAACATTATTAGGGTTATATATATATCCCGAGCTGCCATACGCAAGGTATGGATTGTATTTTTCCGCTTCATTTCTCAAAAGTGCAATAGATTTTGCATGAGTATTTAATTCCATTAAACGCTTAAATGAAACATATTGGCTTTCTGGTTTATTTTTATATTTATCTCTAAGGTATTCCGCACTTTTATTAAAATAATACACTTTTGCATTAAATAATTGAACATTACTATTTTCATCAATTAAATCATATATATCTTCTAATATCGGAATAAATTCATTTATATCATTTATGTATTGAGAAGTTTTATCGGTTTTAAGAATTATATTTACAAAAGCAGGATTATCCCTAGGTACAGGCTTTAACTCATTTTCATCATTAAAATCTTTCGCAGGTATAGCTTCCTTTTGTGGTTTTTTAACCTCTTTAATTTCATATCCTCGATTTAAGTCAGGTAAAGTACCTACATATCCTTTACCATCAAAATTTTCATGTTTTTCTTTTGCATAAGAATAATTTGCCTGAAAAACAAGCATTGATACAATAATCAGAATATACAAAAGATTAAACTTTCTCATATCTTGATTATAATATTTTTTATTAAAAAATCATCATTTATTTACTTTATTTTTCACACGGGCATTTTGATTGACATGCCGGATCCCCAAACGGGCGCATTTTTGGATTTGATTTATATAAATTCTTTTGGTGAGTCATTTGTTTAAGCTCTTTATTTTGAAGTTTTTTTAGCATTGTATATTTTGAGCGCTGCTCACGTGTAAGGCATTTTTTATATGCTTTATCTTCTTTATCAAAAAGCTTTTTGATATCATTTTTTATACCTTTTACAACCTTTTTTTGTTTTGAAATATCACTACATGAAGCATTAGCCTTTTTTAGGGTAAACAATTTTTTATTTTGTTTATTTAATTGTTCCAATTTTTCTTCATAAACACCTGCATTCTGCTTAGCAATTTCTTCTTGCTGATTTATTTGTTCATCTGTTAAATCCAAAGCGTTATAAATTGTTGCTCTTTCTCGTTGAATTTTATTGATATAATTTTTAGCCTTTTCATCAAAGGTTTGATAACATTTGCAATTGTCATTATCACAGCAATTTTTCTTAATCGGACAAGGTTTATAAACCTTGTCGCAGCAATTTTCATTCTGTACAATCGGACAACCTCCGGTTTTGGTGCATTGAGCAGAAACTGAAACTTCCGATAATAAAGCTATCACCAATCCCAATAATAATATCCTTTTTCTCATATAAATTCTCCTTATTTTAAGTATGATTATAACATAAACCGATTTTTTATATTTTACAAAAACACATATACAAAAAGAATCCCCGAAATTTTTCGGAGATTCTTAATTTTATATTACACAGTTAAAATAAAACTATCTAACTGTGCTTAATGGCTTTGGGCCGGCATTAACGATTTCTGATGGCATGTTCGGATACTTAGCAGAGAAGTTATCATTGAACATTTGAGCTAATTTGTTAGCAGCTTCATCATAAGCTGATTTATCAGCCCACATACCACGAGCATCAAGCATTTCAGCCGGTACATTCGGGCAAGATGTCGGATAATCAACGTTGAATACATCATGATGTTTGAATTCAACATTATCAAATGAACCGTTCAATGCAGCTGATACCATTGCACGAGTATAAGCCAATTTCATTCTCTTAGCACCAGATGATGCAGAACCGCCTGCCCATCCTGTATTTACTAAGTAAACTTTTGTTCCGTATTGATCTAATTTATCACCTAACATTTTAGCGTAAACTGAAGCATCCATTGGCATGAATGGTTCGCCGAATAATGTTGAGAAGGTTGGAACAGGTTCTGTAATACCACGTTCAGTACCTGCTAATTTAGAAGTGAAGCCTGTTACAAAGTGGTACATAGCAGCATTTTTGTCCAATCTTGAAATTGGAGGTAATACGCCAAAAGCGTCAGCTGTTAAGAAAATAACAACTTTCGGAATACCGCCTTTTGAAGGAATAGCTGCATTGTTGATGTAGTTTACAGGATAACCTACACGAGTATTTTCAGTTAATGAACCGTCATTGAAATCAAATTCTCTTGTTTCAGGATCCATAATTACGTTTTCAACTAAAGAACCAAATTTAATAGCATTGTAGATATCAGGTTCATTTTCAGCTGAAAGGTTGATACATTTTGCATAGCATCCGCCTTCAAAATTGAATACACCGTCAGGTGACCAACCGTGTTCATCATCACCAATCAATTTTCTTGAAGGATCAGCTGACAATGTTGTTTTACCTGTTCCTGAAAGACCAAAGAATACTGCTGTTTCATGAGTTTCAGGATCCATATTTGCTGAGCAGTGCATTGGTAATACATTTTTCTTAGTCATTACATAGTTCATTGTAGCAAATACTGATTTTTTGATTTCGCCGGCATATTGAGAACCAGCAATAATAATTGTATGTGCTTCGTAGTCAATTGCTATACATGCTTCTGAATTTGTTCCGTCAATTGCAGGATCGCATTTGAAACCAGGAGCACAAAGAATTGTATAATCAGCTTCTCCGTATGATGCTAATTCTTCAACTGTTGGTCTGATTAACAATTGGTGAATGAACATGTTTTGAGATGCTAATTCATTAATAACTCTGAATTTTTGAGTATAAGTTTTGTCAGCACCTGCAAAACCATCAAAAATAAATACCTCTTTTCCATTCAAGTAATTAGCAATTTTATCTCTGATTGAGTTAAATGCTTCTCTTGAAATAGGTCTGTTAACTTTTCCCCAAGCAATATCATTATGGATAGTCGGAGTGTCAACAATAAATTTGTCCTTAGGAGAACGACCGGTATATTTTCCGGTTGTTACAACTAAAGCACCGGTGTTAGATAAAGTACCTTCACCACGACGTAAAGCTGCTTCGGTTAATTGCGCAGGTGTCCAGTTTCTGTGAACTGCTGATGGTGATGTGATACCCCATTTTTCAATTCCGTAAGTTTCCATATTAGTTTCCTCCTTTTGAAGTACGTATTTATACGCAATAATTGTAATATAAACACTTTAAAAAATCAATACATTTAACTACTAAAAATAGAGTTTATATATATTTTTAATAAATTATTAATATAATGCCTACATCATACCTTTGCGGTTGAAAAATACTGCAGCAATACACGTTGCAATAATAGATATAGATATTACAATTGGGAAGCCGAAACTGTTTTCTCCAAACGGCATAGGAACATTCATACCCCAGAAGCTTCCTATCATAGTAGGAATAGACATAATAATTGTGATTGCTGCCAAGAATTTCATTACAAGGTTTAGATTATTATTAATGATTGATGCCATACAATCCATCATACTTTCCAAAATTGTACGGTGCATTTCAACCATCTCAGCCGCCTGTTTGTTTTCAATAATAACATCCTCCAGCATATCAATGTCATCTTCGGTAAATTTTAGAATACTCTGCAAAGACGGTGCATTTACCATTCTCAATAACTTTTGCAGCACCAATTGATTATCTTTTAATGCGGTTGTAAAATAAACCAAAGACTTCTGAATTTCCATAAGCTGGAACAATGCTTTATTATGAGTGGTTTTCTTTAAAGAATCTTCAATACTTTCTGTTTGCTTATTGATTAAATTCAAATACCTTAAATAAAATTTGGCAGCCCTAAACAAGATATTTAACATGAAATTTGCTTTATGTCGTGTGTCAAAGAACTTGGCAGTATCCACATTAAAAGAATTTATAATTTTATTTTCATGAGAACAAACAGTAATCATACTTTCGGGGGTAAAAATCAGACCTAAAGGTAATGTATCAAAATTACCTTCATCATCAGTAATAGGAACATTAGTAATGATTAAGAGATTTCCATCTTCAAAATCCATACGAGATAACTCATCAGCGTCTAATGAGTTATTTAAGAAACTTTCATCCAACCCTAAAACTAAAGAAACTTGCTGTATTTCTTCACGTGTGGGATTAATCAAATTAAACCAAGAACCTGATACAGCCTCATTTAGATTTAGCGTTTTTAAAGTTCCGTCATCCTGAGTTTTTGTGATTTCCAACATAATATCAAATTCCTGATTACCTGCATACATGATTAAACTACACATTTGACGGAATTTCAATAGTACAAATCAATAAAATTTACATTTGCCAATTCTTAATAATATTTACATTTTTATAATAAATTGATAAAATAATAAAATGACATGCAAAAGCTAAATAAAGCACAGGGTAAAAGATACTCTTTTCTATAAGGAAACCGCCGACAAACACATTCTGACTTCGGGTTGGTTCCCGACTAGAAAGAGGGTCGATATGAGTGAATTCAATGCAAGTTTATTTTTAATCTTCTTGATTTTAATCATGTTAAAAAACGGCTCTCATCTGAATAGATAAGAACCGTCTGACTTCTTTATAGTATCTGACAGTCTGGCAAACTGTCACCCTGTGTTTTTATTATAAACTATATCATATAAAATTTCAACCCACGAAAAAAGACCGACTAAAAAATTTAGCCGGTCTTTTTGACTAAATAATTTAATTATTCAACTTCAATTGCTCCAACAGGGCAAGCATCAGCAGCTTCTTTAACTGAATCAATGTTATCAGCAACAGCTGATTCATTAACTACTGCTCTGTCCTCAATTGAAAATACAGCGTCGCAAATTGATTCGCAAGCGCCACAAGCAATACAACTGTCATTAACTTTAACTGTCATTTTTTATTCTCCTTATTTTACTTATTGTGGATTTTTTCCACGAGACAATTATATAACAAAAAATAAAAAATTTCTACATGTACCTATAACCAATCTTTTATAATTTCTGTTATATAGTCAAAACCTGTTATTTCACCCACATTTCCTTCTGCTTCAATAATTTTAGAATATATAATTACTGGAACTTTTTCTCGTGTATGGTCAGTTCCTTCAACACAAGGATCACATCCATGGTCTGCTGTTATAATCAGTAGATCTGTTTTATCCATTGCATCTGTTATAGGTTTTACGTAAGTATCAATTTCTTCTATAGCTTTTCCATAACCTTTTGCGTCATTTCTGTGTCCGTAAAGCATATCGGTATCAACAAGATTTGTGAAAATTATTTCTTTGTCGTTATATTTTAGACCTTTTTGATATGCAATATCTTCTAAAGGTAATTCTCGTTTCACTGCTTTCAGAGTCAATTCCAAGCCTTCTTTATTAGAGCCTGTATGGATTGCATGCGTAATTCCCGCTTTTGAAAAAATATCTTCAATTTTACCTATTGCAATAACTTTTCCGCCACCATCTTTTATATCATCTAAAAGTGTATGCTTTGGTGCCATTGAAAAATCACGTCTGTCTTTTGAAATTCTTGTCGGTTTTCCGTCAATAATTTTATACGGACGAGCGATTACACGAGCAGTATTATAATCACCTTCATCTAATAGTTTTCTGGCAATTTTGCACCATTCATATAAGGTTTCTAATGGTATCAAATCGGTATCAACAGCAATTTGGAATACACTATCTGCCGAGGTGTAAACAATCGGGAATTTTGTAGAATGATGCTCGTCATTTAATTTTTCAATAATTGCCGTACCACTAGCCGGAATATTCGCCAAAACTCCACCGCAATTAGTTTCTTGTATAAATTTATCAATTAGTTCTTTTGGAAAACCTTCAGGATAGGTTGAAAACGGCTTTTGAGAAACCAAGCCCATAATTTCCCAATGTCCTGTTGTAGTATCTTTTCCTTTAGATTTCTCAACCAAAGTCGCAACAGTTGAGGTCGGTTTTTCGACCTTTTTTATCCCTTCAAAATCCCCCAGCAATCCTAATCCCATTTTTTCCATATTAGGAACATTTAAACCATTGTTATATTTTGAAACATGACCTAGCGTATTACATTCAGGCACATCCCCAAAATCACGACAATCCTCCATTGCCCCGATACCCATTGAATCTATAACCATTACAATTGCTCTTGTCATATTATCTTCTCCCCTATAACAGAGAATATTCTAGCACGATTAGGGTAAAAAGTAAATTATAAAGAAATTTATATACAATGTTACCATAAAATCTCTCCTTTGGAGAGAAAAAATTTCAAGACGAAACGTAGTTGAGTTTTAGAAATTTAAGAGAGGGTAAATGTTTTTCACAAACGTAATAACCTTCAGTCTACCATTTAATTTCTATTGTCGGCACAGTAATGCCGACCTATTACTTTAAAAAATATAAAATATAAACATAAAGATGCAAAGCCATTTATATAAATAACTTTGCATCCTTACGTCTTTGCCTCTATACATCTATTAAATTATACAGAAGCTAATTGTTTGCTTCTTTCCAGTTGCAAAGTTACTGTTGTGATATCGCAAACAGAACTTGGTCCAAAGTATTGAACAGCACCTGGGAACAAGTATCTGTCATTCATAGCCCAATCTTCACGATTATCTTGAAGTTGTTTGAATACAGGACCGTCAAGTCTTACTAAAGCTTTTTGAATAACGGGTTTCATTTCACCATGGCGTTTTTCCATATTCATCATCATTGTAAGAGGAACACCGCCGGCAATCCATTCATCAGCAGGTGCTGTCAAGTTTCTAACAGATGATAAATAACCTGTCAAACCAAAGTTAATCAACCCAAATGCGTTATAACCCAATGAATAGCAATAATCTGCATCAAAGTTTGACGGGAATGCGCATCTACCTTCATATCCGAAGAAATGAGATTGTGCTGAGAATTTACCGCTGAATTTACCTTCAGATTTCAATTGTGCTAATCTTTCGGTAATCATTTCAATAAGTAATTTTTCTGTTTCGATTTTAGAAACCTGAACATTACCGTGCGGATCTCTATCTGCTAACAATTGAGTTTTGATTAATGCCGGTAATGAAGAATAAACTTTAGCATTTTCGCTATCCAATCTGCCTTCAACTATAGCAAATTTATCAGCAACTGATGATGCATTTACAAAACTTGAATCAGTTTCCAATGTTGCCATAATATCATTCAAATTAGAAATCATAGAACCCATTTCAGGAATAAATTCTATCAAACCTTCTGGAATAACTGCTATACCAAAATTTTTACCGTTATTTGAACGTCTTACAATAATATCTGTCATATAGTCAATAATTGATGATAATGACATTTTCTTAGCTTCAACTTCTTCAGAAATTAAAGTGATATTAGGTTGAGTTTGCAATGCTGCTTCTAAAGCAACGTGAGATGCACTTCTTCCCATAATTTTGATAAAGTGCCAATATTTTTTAGCTGAATTAGCATCTCTTTGAATATTTCCAATAAGTTCAGCATAAGTTTTTGTAGCGGTATCAAATCCGAATGAAATTTCGATTTGTTCATTTTTCAAATCACCGTCAATTGTTTTAGGGCAACCGATAACCTGAATACCTGCATTATTTTTAACAAACCATTCTGCTAACAAAGCTGCGTTTGTATTTGAATCATCACCACCGATAATTACAACTGCTGAAATATTTAAGTTTTTGCAAACAGCCAAAGATTTTTGGAATTGTTCTTCGGTTTCTAATTTTGTTCTACCGGAACCAATAATATCAAAACCACCTGTGTTTCTGTAAGCGTCAATAAATTCATCCGTAAATTCAACATATTTACCTTCTATAATTCCTGAAGGACCGCCTAAAAATCCGTACAATTTATTGTTAGGATTTGCATTTTTCAAAGAATCATACAAACCTGCAATAACATTGTGTCCGCCGGGAGCTTGTCCGCCAGATAAAATTACACCAACATTTCTAACCTCTGATGTTGATGATGATGATACAGATTTAAAAGTTACGGTAGGTTTTCCGTAAGTATTTTCAAATAAAGCTTTAATTTGTTCTTGATCCCTAACTGATTGAGTCGCAGAACCTTCAACCAACTCCAATGAATTTACGCCATTTTGAAGGCTTGATGGAAGTTTTGGTTGATACTTTAATCTTTCAATTTGTAATGGTGAAAGTTTTGTCATTTTAAATTTTCCTTTCCTTTTTTAACCCATATAACAACAATATTCTATCTCAAACAGGTGTAAATGCAATTAAACTCAAATGTAAACAAATATGAATGATAAATGCTTGTATTATTTCGTATTGTTAAGAGATTTGTAAAAGTTCAATCTTATGGTTGAGCTTTTTATTTTTTTTTGTATTTTTTTAAATGAAAAGTGTTGATTTTACACGCTTTGAAGCCTATTTGTATTGTAAAGTTTTGTTAAAATTACTACATTTTTAGTAATTATTCATGGCAAATGTGTCGACACATGTATTATAATATATATAGGAGATATATTAATCTGACAATCGCAACTAATAGCCAATGAATATTTTGTTATAATCAAAATAGAAAGGCAGCGAATATATGAGCAATATACAATTTCAAAACGATTTAGACAAATTAATTGAAATTCTGCCAAATAGGATTAAGGGTTTACTCGACTATTCGAAGATGGAAGATGCCATAGAGATTGTATTGGATATTGGCAGAGTTCCCGAAATAAGACACGCTGACGGAAAGATTGAATATTTGGGTGGAGATGAAATCAGCACAGAAGATATTGAACATATAACATCCAGAGTTCAAGAATTTACATCCGACAATCGTTCGGGAATTCCCGGAACACTTCACAGAATTAGCGCTATCAGAAACAGGCAAGGAAAAGTTGTAGGTTTAACTTGCAGAATTGGTCGTGTTGTAACAGGTACAATTTCTTGTATAAAAGATATTTGCCTCCAAAATAAAAGTATATTGTTTTTAGGCCCTCCGGGGGTTGGTAAAACCACAAAACTGAGAGAAATCTCAAGACTTGTTGCAAATGAACTTGGCAAACGTGTTGTTATTGTTGATACATCAAACGAAATTGCCGGAGATGGAGATACACCGCATCCTGCTGTAGGTCATGCCAGAAGAATGCAAGTAAGACAGCCTGAATATCAAAAAGATATTATGATTGAGGCTGTTGAAAATCATACGCCAGAAGTCATTGTTGTTGATGAAATCGGAACAGAAGCAGAAGCACAAGCCGCAAGAACTATTGCAGAACGTGGTGTTATGCTTATTGCAACTGCTCATGGTAACAGTCTGGAAAGTTTAATTAAAAACCCGACACTATCAGATTTGGTCGGCGGAATTCAATCTGTTACTTTAGGAGATGATGAAGCAAAACGCCGTTCATCACAAAAAACGGTTCTTGAACGAGAAAAACAACCGACTTTTGATATCGTTATTGAAATTTTGGATAGAAACACTTTAGCGGTTTATAAAAATACAGCCGAAGCAGTTGATTATATATTAAGAGGCTGGCCAATCAGACCTGAAATTCGTAAAGTTGATAAAGTTTATACTTTCTCAGAAAGTCAACCTGAATTGGAAAAACCACCGACAGTTTTTGATAAAATCAACGCTCTTGATAAAACAATTGAACATCCGGAAAGTTTGAAATTCAGTTTTTCAAGACAAAAATATGTTGAAGATGTTAAAAAATATAAGAAAATATATCTTTATGCAGTATCAAGAAGTATTGCTGAAAAAGTTATCGAGCGTTTGGATCTTAATGCCGAAATAACAAGAAATCTTGATGATGCGGATATTGTAATAGCGCATAAAAACTTTATTAAAGGTGGTGCAAAAGTTCTTAGCACAGCTGAAGAAAACCGTTTACAAATATTCTATGTAAAAACAAATTCAATGGCACAAATTCAAAAAGTTATAAAAGACGCATTAGATATTGTCGAATTAAACGAACGTCAAACCTATTATGACATAACAGAAAAAGCTCTTGATGAAGCAAAAGCTGCAATAGATAAGGTATTAGCCGGCGCAGGTTATGTTGAATTAACCCCGCAAAATACACAAATCAGAAAGCTTCAACATGAACTTGTTGAGCAGCATAATCTTGAAAGTAAATCCGTTGGCGAAGGTGAAAGCAGACACCTAAGAATTGTCGGCGGTAAAGATTTTAATCAGAGGAATGGATTTAAAGAAGCTTAAATAATAATCCGTAAATCTGTCAAAAAGTGGAGCCCCTTCTTAAAGTACGAGGAAATTACGTCATTCCGTCAAACCTTTTTGAGGGGGTTTCTGTTTGTAAATATTAAAAAATAATAAATTTCCCTTGTTAAATTGACTTGATACTTTATAATGTATGTATACAATGTTGTGAAGGGAAAAACTATGAGTAATACAAATTCAAATCCGTTCAAAAACGAAGACGTAATTAAGGAAGAAGAAAATTTAGAACAAGAAAATATTGAAGAAGAAAGCCAAGAACAATCAGAAGAAATTTCTGAAAATTCTGATAGTAAGCTTCAGGAAGAATATGATAAATTAAACCAGCAATATATAAGACTTGCGGCCGATTTCGATAATTACAGAAAACGTCAGGAGCAAGAAAGAGAAGCTTTGATAAAATACGGTACAGAGAATGCTTTGAAAAATTTACTGGAAATTCTTGATAATTTTGAACGTGGCGAAAAAGCCTTAGAAAACACTGAAGAAGCTCAAAAAGTGAAAGAAAGTTTTAACCTTATCCACAAACAAGTTTATGAAACTTTATCAAAAATGGGGTTGGAAGAAATTAAAGCTGTCGGAGAAGAATTTGATCCGAATTTTCACGAAGCTGTTATGCAAACACCAACCTCAGAATATCCTGAACATACAGTAATTGCAGAATTACAAAAAGGATACAAGGTAGGCGATAAAGTTATAAGAGCAACTCTGGTTAATGTAGCAACGGCAGAATAGGTAATATAATTTGCCATAATGTCCTCTTGACTTATAACCTTGGAATAAATAAGGAAGTAGAAACAAAATAATGACAGATTATTATGAAATATTAGGGGTATCTAAAAATGCCTCAAAGGATGAGATAAAATCAGCTTTCAGAAAGAAAGCCAGAGAGTTACACCCCGATGTAAATAAAGTCCCTGATGCTGAAGAGAAATTTAAAGAACTTGGAAAAGCTTATGAAACTTTATCTGATGATAATAAACGAGCAACTTATGATCAATACGGTGAAGATGGTTTAAAAAATGCCGGTTTTGATACCGGTGGACCATTTGCAGGTGGATTTGGTGATTTGAACGATATTTTTGAAAGCTTTTTTGGAGGTTTCGGCGGATTTGGATTTGGCGGAAGACAAGATCCTAATGCACCTCGCAGGGGAGATGATTTAAGATATGATATCAAACTTACTTTTGAAGAAGCTGTTTTTGGCGTACAAAAACATATAGAGTTCAATCATTTGGAGTTGTGTCCTGATTGCAGAGGAACAGGTGCAGAAAAAGGTTCAGCAAAAAAAACTTGTCCTCAATGTCACGGTACAGGACAAGTTAAAACAGTTACAAGAACACCCTTAGGAAATTTTGCGCAAATTACAACATGCCCGCAATGTCATGGCGCCGGACAGGTTATTGACAAGCCTTGTAAAAAATGCCAAGGGCAGGGGATGGTTAATACAGATAAAAAAGTTGAGATAAAAATTCCTGCCGGTGTTGATAACATGTCTAAAATAAGAATATCCGGTGAAGGAGATTGTGGTATAAACGGCGGACCTAGTGGAGATTTATTCGTTGTTGTATATGTTGAACCATCAAGATACTTTAAGCGTGATGGCATAAATGTATTCACAGAGCTTGAAATCACACCCGCACAAGCTGTTTTGGGTGATGTTGTAACAGTTAAGACCTTAGACGGAGAACAAGAGGTAACAATTCCTGCAGGCATTCAGCATGAAAATATTGTAAAAATCAAAGGTGCAGGTGTTCCTGTTATCTCAAGACCATCACAAAGAGGAGACCATATTATAATCGTAAAAATTGTAATTCCAACAAAATTATCCGATGAAGAAAAACGATTATATGAAAGATTATATGAATTAAACGGGGGAAGAAAACCTCAAAAATCAATTATGTCCAAAGTTAAGGGAGTTTTTAAATAATGCGTAAAATATTAGCATCAATTTGTTTAAGTATATTATTGGCAGCCGGAGCTGATGCCATGCAAGTTCCTCAATCTGTACAGGATTTTGTCAACAAGGATTTTCCTGAAACTAATTTTAGATTTGACGGAGCAATAATTCTGCCTGATAATACAATGTATTTGCCGATTTTCCCTGCCAAGACGGATGAAGACGCAGAATTGGGCTTGAAATCATCATATCCTGTTAACACAACAATGAAACAAAAGCCGGATATGGTTATTTTAAATAATAATTTTGTATTGCTAAAAGTTTTGAACACAAACGGTAAAAAAACCGTTATAAATCTGTCAGAACCCCCTGTAGAATTAACTTCGGGTTTGTTACCGCAAGATATCTTACTCCCCAAAGGTCTTGTTTTTCCTGAAAATTTGAAAGGAATTATCGGAAATCTTGATATTACCGTTACCCAAGATACGGGACTCAGGATAAACAATTCAAGAAAAAAAGCTTCTACAAAACCTGTTGAACAACTGAACAATAAAACTTTTTATATTTCATCAGGCGCAAACAAAAATATTCAGGTAATTCAATCTGATTCAAAAATTCCCGAATATTCATTAGAGCAAAACCATGTTATCAATGATTTAAAAGCATATAATAACGAATTTTTATTTGTTACATATTTTGATTGCAAAATAATGAATATAATTTCGCTTATGGACGAAAAAGTTATCAAACAGGTCAATTTTGAAACAAATCCTGAACAAATAATTATTGATAACGACAAAAAAATTGCCTATATTACAGCCGGCTCAAATTCAAGTGTATATGTTTTCAGTCTTGAAACAATGACTTTGAAAAAACAATTAAAAATAAACGGTCAATGTGAAAAATTCACACTATCCCAAGACGGAACAAAATTATTCTATGTTGACAGAAACACAAACAATATATGGGCAATTGAACTTGATAATAATTTCTTATTAAAAAATATCGGCAGTTTTCCAAACGTTTCCAAAATTGCTTATGAAAACGGCAAAATATACATTATAAGCCGTACCAAAAACAGAATTGCCATTGTTGACTATGAAACATTAGGACTTAAAGCAGAACTTGATGTTTGCGAAAAACCGGTTGATATGTATGCACATGGAAATGATTTATTTATTCTAGGAGCACAGGATAATATTGTAGAGGTGCTGAATATGGAAGAAGATGTTATAACCGACAAATTATACTTAAACACAAATGCTTTTGCGACAAACATTACACCTATTGCAAACAGTGATATGATAATGGTTACAAACGCTCTTTCCGGCTTGTATTCAGTAATTGATACTGATTTAAAAGAGGTAATAAAAACAAGTCCGTTGGATATTCCGGTAAGAACAATAGCCGTAACAGACAGAGTAAAAACAATTAAATAAAATTATGATAGAAACATTCGACACCACAACGCAAGAAACACTAAAAGAATTAGAAAAAACCCAAAAACAATTTTGGAATATTTCACGTACAACAGCAGAATTTCTGTACAATTTAATTGTTGAATCAAAATCAAGAAACATAATTGAAATCGGTACATCAAACGGATATTCGGGTATTTGGCTTGGTAAAGCTCTAAAAAAAACAGGCGGAGAACTTACAACAATAGAGTTTTATGACAAAAGGCTTGATATCGCAAAAGAGAACTTTAAAAAATGCGGTGTTTCAGATATCATTAACCCCAAAAAGGGTGATGCCATAATGATATTGGAATATTTACCGGAGAATTTTAAAATAGATTTTGCATTTGTAGATGCTTGCAAACAGCAATATATTGATTTTTTCCATCTTATTGCACCTCATTTAAAAGTTGGCGGATATATTGCCTGCGATAATGTAATATCACATGCAAAAAAAGTTCAGGATTTTCTTGATGAAATCAATGCCAATCCTGATTATGAAAATGTAGTTTTGCCGCTTCCCGCAGGGCTTTCTTTGGCTAAGAAGATAAGGTAATTAGACCCTGAAACAAGTTCAGGGGACAAAATTTATAAAGGAGAATTATATGAGTGAAGATTGTATTTTTTGCAAAATTATAAGAGGAGATTTTAATACAGAATTTGTTTATGAAACAGAAAATACTGTTGTATTTAAAGATATAAATCCAAAAGCTCCCGTTCATTTGCTGGTTTGTCCCAAAGTTCACGTTCCTTCATTAAATGAATTGGAAGATAAAAACCTTATGGCAGAACTTTTGCAAACCGTAAAAGATGTAACTAAAAAAATTGGTCTAAAATCATACAGAACTCAAATAAATACCGGAAAAGAAGCAGGACAGGAAGTTTTTCATCTGCATATACATGTTTTAGGTAGAATTTAATATTTCTTAAAATTAAATTAAAGTTTATATACATTTATGCCGTTTTACTATCATATATGTAAAAGATATGGAGATAGAAAAATGGTAAAAGGTGTTGACAACAATGGCGGAAATGACATTATTAAAATGAAGGGGCTCAAACAAAATGTTGATCTTAATAAACTTGAAGGATTAAGAAAAACTGAGCAAAATAAACCCCTTTTTGAAAAATTTGATGAAAATAATAATGGCATTTTAGAACAAAATGAAGCCGGCGAGATGAAAGGTTGGATTACAGATGCGGCAGGAAATAAAACCTTGTCAAAACGAGAAATGAAAAAAGCCTCAGGAGGAGATGAAAATATGTTTAATTCTCTTTCTTCTCTTGGCAAACAGCAAGCAGCACTTGATACCGGAAAAGAATATATTGAAAAAAACGGTAATACTACAACTACCATTATGAAATCGGAAGATACCATACTACGGTATGACGAAACAACTGATTCTGACGGAAATGTTACCCGTACCTTTGAAAACGGGAATAAAATGGTTATGAATTCAGAAGGTAAAGTTATTTCTACAATTAAATACCAAAACGGTAAAGAAATAAAAACTGAAATTGAATATGACGGTAATAAAAAAATTGAAAAAGAAACTATTGACGGGAAATTCAGTTCCATAACCGTTTCTGAAAATAAAGACGGACATACGGTTGACACAAAATACACCTCAAAAGAAGATTTTGATAATAACAAACCTTCAGAAGAAATTATAGATACTCAAAATCCTACTCTTAAAAAAGTTACAAAATTTTCTTATGATTCCAAAGGCAATGTAAAAGCCGAAACAACAGATGCCGCCGGGAACACAACAACAACATTCAAAGATTCTGAAGGCAAAGAAATTAAAGCAGAAGATTTTGATAAACAAGAACAGGAAACCACCCCTGAAGTTGCCGGAACATATACAGTTAAAAAAGGTGAAGGTATTAACAAGATTGTTTCAGATGCCTTAAAAGCACAAGGAATAGAAAATCCGACAAAAGAAGAATTTCAAAAAGCAAAAGAAGAATTTTTAGAATTAAATAAGGACATGGTAAAAATTTACCATGGTAAGAGAAAAGAATGGCACGGAAATAAATTCTTCTATGTAGATGATGTAGTTAAAATTCCTAAGTTTAAACCTGCACAAGAAACAGAAGAAACAAAACCTGAAGATGCACCTAAACCTGATGAAACACAGCAATCACCAAAAGAAGAGTTGAAAAAACAGCTTCAGGATAAATTAGGTGAAAACTATCTCATTGAACTTGATGCAGATGGCAAGATAATAATTAAAAATAAAGATGGATTAATATATCCTAAAGCATCCAATTTTGTTAACAATCCAAATTTTGACCCGAATAGTTTAGATGTAGCTCAAGACGGCAGCTTAGTTATTAAAGGTAAAAATGGTGATGTCCTTCCTGAAGCAACTAAAAAAGCAAATGATGCAGTCAGTGATGATGAAGAAATTAATCAAATTATGACAGATGGCGACAAAGATAATAATAAAAAATTGGACAAAAACGAATACAAAAATTATATTCTAAACATGTTAAAAGAATATAATATTACAATAGAAAACACAAATAGAGCTACCGTAGAAAAACTTATAGAAGAGAGCTTTGATGGTATAGATGTTACCGAATCTGACGGACAGTTATCTTTGGGAGAACTTAATAAAAAAGCAAAAGAAATTATTGAAAAACTAACTGAAGATCTTGAATCTGTTCTTAACAAAACAGAACCCAAACTCGGAGAATAAATATCAATAATTGAAAACAAATCTTTATATGATAGTATCAAATACAGGGAACTATATCCCTGTATTTTTTTACAGAAAGGAAATTATAATGAAAAACGGTATAGAAAATGGGTATTATCACGAAATCACTCCCGGAGGATTTGGTATTGCAATTAAAGCAGGAAAAGTATTATTTTCAGATAATTCACCATTTCAAAAAGTTGAAGTGTTTGAAACTGAATCGGATTTAGGCAGAGTTTTGACACTTGATGATTTGATGATGACAACAGAAGGCGACGAATATCATTATCACGAAATGATAGCTCACATTCCTATGATGCAGCATCCATGCCCAAAATCTGTGTTGGTAATCGGCGGTGGTGATGGCGGCACAATTAGAGAAGTTATGAAGCATAAAACCGTTGAACGTGCAGTATTATGCGAAATTGACGGAATGGTTATTGATGCCTGCAAAAAATATCTTCCGACAATTTCATGCCAGCTTGATAACCCTAAAGTTGAGATTTTGGTTCAGGATGCAATTGAATATATGAAGGATAAAAAAGACGAATTTGATATTGTTTTAATAGATTCAACAGACCCTATGGGCCCTGGGGAAGGTTTATTTACTGATGAATTTTATACAAATGTCAAAAATTCACTCAAAAAAGGCGGCATAATGGTTGCCCAATCAGAATCTCCATTTGCACAAAAAGAATCTGTTCAAAAAATGTATAAACAATTGAAAAAAGTATTCCCAACAGTTGCTACATATACCTCAAATATTCCGACATACCCAGGTGGTTATTGGGCTTGGGCTTTTTGTTCAACAGATGTAAAACCATTAGAATACTACAATGAAGAACGTGCTGCAGAAATTATCCCAACCTGCAAAATTTATAATAAAGATTATCACAATGCACGTTTTGCTCTTCCAAATTACTTAAAAGAACTACTATAAGAGGAAAAGAAGTATAGACGCATAGAGGCATGGCTAGATAGACATAAATAGCTATGCCTCCTTGCATCCAAGCCTCTATGCATCCAAACTACACTTTTGTTGTTAAAGATGGCGCTATTGATATAAAGCTTCGAACCAAATCAGCATCCCATTGAACACCTGCGCCTTCTTTTAAAATTGCACACGCTTTTTCAATTGGCATACCTTTTCTGTATGGTCTGTCACTCACAAGAGCATGATAAGCATCTGCAACAGAAACAATCCTTGCCGCAAGCGGTATTTCATTACCCTTCAAACCTTCCGGATATCCTTTACCATCTAAGCGTTCATGGTGATATTTAACAATTGGAATTAAATCCCTTAACGCTTCATTTGGTGCTAAAACTTTTTCTGCACCTATTGTCGGGTGCTGCTTCATTATTTCCCACTCATCATCATCCAGTTTTCCAGGTTTTTTCAGAACACTTTCAGGTATACCAATTTTTCCGACATCATGAAGCATTGCACCTATTTTTATGCGTTCTACCTCAGCTTCCGGCAAATTAATAGCACGTGCAAGCGCTTCTGAATATCTTGAAACAGATGTTGAATGACCTTTTGTATACGGATCTTTTGCATCAATTGCACCGGCTAATGATGTTACCATTTCCATTAGGTGATTGTGATTTATAATTTCTTCTTGGTTAAATTTGTGAACAAGTTCTTCTTCAAAATTTATACCGATTGAAGAATGACGTTTTGCAAGAACTCCGGCAAATGATTCTAAAGCTACATCATCCCAGAAATTAAAATCTGATGAACTTACAATTGCGGACATACCTTCTTTGTAACCTTTTGCCTGAGATATAAACATAGCCTGCTCTGCAAGTATTAACAGTTTTTCCTGATCTATTGAACACTCAGGATATGTTGAAATACCAACAGATACCTTTATCGGACCTACATCATCTACAAAACAACACGATAAACAATAAGTAATATATTCTGCCAAATATTTTGCATCTTTTGTATTTGTTTCCGGCATTATAACAGCAATTTCATCTCCGCCATAACGACCTGCCGAATCCGTTGCTCTGATATTTTGTTTTATTTTTTCTGCAATTGTTTTAATAACTTCATCACCTTTGGCATGTCCAAGTTCTCTGTTAATTTTTGATATATTATTTACATCAAACATCACAACAGATAATGGAGTTCCGCTATCCTTTGCTTTTGAAATTTCATTAGCAAGAACTTCCTGAAATCCCCTGTGGTTATATAATGATGTCAAGGTATCAGTATTTGCAAATTTATTGGTTTGTTCAAGCAATTGAGCATTGTGTATATACATTCCCATATAATTTGAAACAAAAGATACCATATTCATGTGAAGATTAGATATATTTTGTCCGACAAGCATGACACCTATACATTTTTTTATAGACATCATTGGGATAACAACCGAACTTGTTTTAGCTAAATATGGAATATTCAAATAATTTATGTTGTCTCTATCAATAATTGTTTTATTAGTAAATGCCTGAACAATCGTATTATTAACATCAGACATAAATATTTTTGTTGTGTATGTATTTCCTGTTTTAGAAAATAATTTGATATTTATACATTTTGACTTTTCATGATACAAACCAAAGCCGACAAAATTCCATTTTAACTTACCTATAAATACATCATTCAACTTGCCAAACAAGTCAATCATACTTTTACTGTTTTGAAAAGCATCAGATAAATTTGTTATTACCTCAAAATAATTGACATTCGTATTTATTGTATTCAAACTGGTATTATAGTTATTATTAGCAAATAATCTCGGTTTTGTTCTTGAGGTGTTGAAATTATTTATTGTTTCTACAATACTGTCAAGACTTATTTCTTCTGCTATTGATATAGGTTTTATTAAATTATCAAGACTTTTTTTAGTTTTTGTTAAATCTCTATTTTTTGTTATTGCAGGTTCAGTACTTGGAGAATTTTTCGGAACAGAAATCAGCTTTAACCCATCGGCAGGCGCCTTCACTTTGTCGATAGGATTTGAATTCAAAGAGGTTTTGCCTCTTTTTTTAGTCTTATTCAATTCTTTGTTTTCAGTATTTTCCAACAATTCTACCTACTGTAATTTCCTTTTCTTATAAACCACATGATAAAAAATATTTGCCTGTTATTCTAAATATTTTTTACATTAGTATACAATTTATTCTACCTCATATACTCAAAAATACAATCCTGCAAATGAACGGCAAAAATGCAAGTTCATAGCACGTACCCTATTACTTTCTCATAATCTTTTACTACAACCATAGTATAAATCATTTTTAAGGCTTTTTCTACCCCATGATATTAATTTGTAAATATATGTAACAAATTGCATTAAAATTTTAAAGTTTATTTGAGTATCTGTCGATACATTATTCGTAATTAGAAGAGTATATTTAAGGAGTAGATAGATGACAGAAAAAAAGATTATGGATGTAGAAGATTTAATGTTAGATTACGCTGAAATGACCAGTTTTGATTTTGGCACATTGTCAAATGAAGAAATGGATACGTTAAATAAAATTACCAACAGCGAATATGCAAAAAAACCTTACGCATTCAAATATGGCAATTTTAAACTAATGGATTTTTTCCACGAACTAATGACTGACCGTGGTTAAAAGCTGTTGATTTTGGAGATGTGTATTATGGACGATAAGGAACTATTTGAAGCAGGATGTTTTTCTCCCGAGTGGGTAACAGATGATGAACAATTACCAATCTCTCGAGCTTATTCGCAAGAAAGTAAAGACCTTAAAACACTGCTTAAAGAACTGGATGCGATAAAGGACAATATTCAACAAATACAAGCCCGCCAATGGCATTTGGCAGAAATGATAAAATTTCACGAACACCAAATTGCCAACGAATAACGGCTACTGACTTGGAGATTTTTATTAAGTTTGCCATAAGATTTTATCTTATGGCTTTTGTTTATATTAAAATTTCTTCCAAATCGTCTTCTAACAAGCCTTTTTGAAATTCCTCACATTCCATCATAAGCTCGTAAATTTGGGAATATTTTTGATTATTTAAAACTTTTGAAATATCATCAATCAGCTTAAATTCAATGATATAAAATGAAGAATTTTTATCTATAATTTTTATAAACCCAACCTCTTCATAAAGATTTAAAAGCATTTCTATAACCTTAACAGATTTACACAAAGCACTTGCACAGCGTACTAATTCAATTTTCCCGTTCAGATTATTTGAGGCATATTTTATCATTCCGCCAAAGGTTTTTAAAAAATCTTCTTCATCAAATATTTTTGGCTCATAATTCATAAAATAAAGAATTTTAGATTGGGACTTTTCAAGAATATCATCAAGGGTTTGCCTGTCTGCCGGATAGTCAAAAAACAGTACAATATCAGATTTTGGAACATCTTGTCTTGTAAAAGTCTTTGACATAATTGCATCATAAGGTTTTATGTAATCTTTTACAGATTTACTTTCTGCAAATACACCTATTTTATATTTTTTTGAGGTTTTCAGATAGTCATTAATATTTGCAAGATTACCCGTTTCACAACGCCTGTCATAAATTTGATACTTTGAATGTGGAGTTGACTCTTCATAAACCAAAGCATCCGAATGAACATCATCTACAATCATCTGAACAGATATATTACCGTTAAATTCATTGATTTGAGGATGAAATGCCAAATCTAAATTATCACCTTTTTCTAATGTCACATCCCCATGCTTCCACCAAATTGCTGTTAATTCATTTCCGCCGGAAGATACTGTTAATTTTAAATGAGAATTATCAGAACCCATTAATTTTTTATCCGTAATTGTAAGATTATTTAATGCAAACACAGGACTCGGATTTGATGCACCATAAGGCTCTAACTTTGACAAACTTTCGACCAGATCAACCGTAATATCTTGAGGTTCTAACAACAAGTCAATGTTAATAAACGGCTTTAATTCTTTACCTGAAACATATTCTTTTACTGTTTTATTCAAAGCATTTTT
>CACXCI010000012.1 GCA_902766105.1 uncultured bacterium | reverse complement strand
TTTCTCCGTAAAAAAATTATAAAACTGGTCATTTTAATAGAACGATTAAATCAACCACTTTTTTGTGTATTTTAACTTTTTGTTAACATGGTTTAAAAAATGCCAAAGAATCAGTATATTAAGCCAATTAAGGACTTATGGTTTCATTTTCAAAAAATCAAATCATATACACCGGAAACAATCGTTGGTTTTGTTACAATGTAACCTGTTACTTAATCTTTTAAAGAAAGGAAAGAATTATGAAAATATTTGCAGTGTCGCTGATTTCAGCAATGATTGTAACAACATCAGCTATGGCTTTTGATATTCCGTCTGCACCTTCGTTAGATACAGGTGAAGCTAAGTTGAAAACATGTATGATGCAAGAAGCACAACAAGCTTTGGCAAAAGGTACCTTAACAAAAGAAAATATTGATTCTCAAGCCGCAAAAATTGCCGCCTCTTGTGCTACTAAAACAGCAGTAAAACACGATGCTTCAACGGTTCAACTTGCTGCTACAGTAATTAAAGGTTTAATAAAATAATATTGAGGAGGGACTATGAGTAAGATTCCTTTTAAGGTTATGCTTGCTGTTGCATTACCGATAGCTGTAACCGGATGTGGTACATCTCATAAAATGAAATTTGCTGATTTTACGGAAGCCTATAAACAGGCTGAATATTGTAAAGCTGCCGATATTGCTTTAGATAAAAGCGGTACTTGCCAGATGTCAGCAGAAAAAATAAAGCCTGAAGATTTTAATATTGATGAACAGCTCAATGGTGGAACATCGTTGTTTTTAGCTAAGAAACCTGATTTATCAAATAAAATTTTTGAAAAGGCAGCCGAAGAAATTCAAGAAGATCTGGAATCGCTAGGACTTGCCAGAGGTGCAGTTGAAGTTGTGGCCAACGCAAGTATTGTAGATTATAATCCGATGATTATGGACGGAATATATCTTCACTCATACACTCTCTTAAATGCTTTAGCTCAAGATGATAAAGACGAAGCTAAAATCCAAGTCAATCGGGCTTATAACGTTCAAAAGAAAGCTGTAGAAGAATTCAAAAAAGAAATCCAAAAGCAGAACGAAGAAAATGCTAAAGATGTTGCTCAAATGCAAAAAGAAGCACTAGCAGCAAACAAGAAAAACATTTCAGACGTTATGGCCAATTATAAAGAATTTGAGCGTTTCAACGGTTATGCAAATTTTGTTAACCCGTATGTCACATATATGGGAGCTTTGTATAATATGACAAATGGTAAAAATGCCAGTGATTTTGAAACAGCATCTCACGATATGAAAAAAGTATCAGGCATGGTTCGCAAGAACAGTTTTGTGAAACAAGATTTAAGTATAGCAAACAAGTTAGCTTCAGGTACTCAGAAAACAATAGATCCAACAGCATGGATTATTTTTGAAAATGGTTTGGTTGCCAACTTTGAAGAATTTCGTTTGGATTTACCGATTTTTATTGCGACAAATAATGTTAAAACGGCATCTTTAGCTCTTCCTTATCCGAAAGAAAGAGAAATAGCATATAATAATATCTCAGTTTCAAACGGAAGTAAAAAAGTTACAACGGAATTGCTGGCAGATAATGATAATATCTTTATAGCAGAATTTAAGAAAAAACTACCGATTATTGTAACAAAAGCCGTAACAAAACTAACGTTGCAAACAGTCGCTCAAGCTGTTGCACAAGACAAATTAGGTGATTTAGGCGGAATTACAATGTCGGCATATTCGGTTATGACAGCCGGAGCTGATACCAGAAGTTGGTATAGCTTACCGAAAAATGTTCAGCTAGCTAAAATTAATAAGAAAGGTGCTGAATTAACGGTCAATGTCGGCGGTCAGGATTATAAAGTTGAAGTTCCGGAAGAAGGTAATTCCATAATTTATGTCAGAGTTCCTTCCGTTGGATCTACTCCGGTAATTAATGTTGTAAACTTATAAAGGATAAATGATATGAAAAAAATATTTGTATGCAGTGCTTTGTTGTTTCTATGGGCTTGTGCAGCACCATTAGAATACGATCACGAAAAGTTTTCAATTAATCCGGATGTAAAACTTCTCAATATTAATACACATAATACCGTACGCGAAAGAGACGGGCAGATATTAGCTCAAGTTGCTGGTACCAGCAGTAAAAATCAATCTGTTTACTATAAAATAGAATGGTTTGACGCTAATGGTATGAAAATATCTACAAGTTTAGCTCAATGGAAGAAAGTAAATCTGCGTGAAAACGCGGAGTTCTTCTGGAATGCAGCTGCACCTACAAAACGAGCTGTAACATACAGAGTCTATATCACAGATGATATTGGAAACGGTATTATTGAATAAATATCAGAAAGGAACTTAAAATGAAAAATTATATGAAAATTTTATTTAGTGTTATTTTAGCATTGACCTTAAATGGTTGTGCCAGTGAAACACAAATAATTGATACTGAAAATGACTCAACAGAACGTGTTGCCGCATTGGAAGGCCGTGATTTTGAACAGGCTTCTAATTCTATGATTCAGGATATGTTAGATATGGGAACATTAAGCAAGCCAAACGGACAACCGTATATTTTGGTTATTTCGCGCATAGAAAATGATACTATGCAACGTATTGACGTCGACGAATTATCAAAATCTATCCGTATTGCTTTGATGAAAAGCGGTAAAGTTCGTGTAACAGCATTCCAAGAAGATGCAATGGTTATGGCATCAGGTCAACTTAGACAATCAAGAGAATTCAATCAGGCCAATGTTCGTAAATCCGGTTCTTTAGCTGCACCAGAATTGAGT
>CACXCI010000011.1 GCA_902766105.1 uncultured bacterium | reverse complement strand
TGTAAGCCAAAACTCAAGAAAATTAACTCGCTAACGCTCAAACAAAATTTTCTTTGACGTCTGTTTGGGCAACATTGATTGTTCGCTCCATTAAGGTCGCATATACTTATAAGTTCGACCTCCACGAAGTGAGCAATAAACGTTATACGAAACAACAACAAAAGCGAACTTGTTTGAGCGAAAGCGAGTTGTTCGCTTGAATGTTGAGTATTACGATTTATTAGCGAACGTAGTGTAGGGAGAGAGTTTCTTTCTGACCGCTTTCTTTGCGGTCAAAGAAAGCGGTCTATATGAGATTTTCAAATTTTAAATAATTTATGTACTAAACAAATATTATAAGTATTGATATTGTTTTATTTAAAAATACAATAATAGATATTATGTAAATAAAAAACAGCCCGCATATCTATGCGGACTGCTTTTTATTTTTTGTTTTATTGTGTTATTTTATGTTTGAGAAGGTCCAAGCATCAAATGTAGGAGCTTCTTTTATTTTCATCTCCTGCTTTTCTTCACCTGTACATTCATCATCATGTGCAATCGGTTTATATAATCTGTTGTAATACTCAATTACCATTCTGTCAGAATTGAAATATGCTTCAGATGTTCTGATTGCTTGACGCATCAATCTTGCCCATTCCATTTTATTTTCATAGTATGTAGGAATTATCTGATCTTCAATAATACTCATCAAGCATTTATGATCCTTCCAATGTCTTTCTTCCCAAGACATTTCATCATCTATTTCAGGATATTCAATGGCATAACCGTTTATACCGCTAAATGTACCTTCAACAGTCCAACCATCAAAGATTGATAAGTGAATTGTTCCGTTCATATTAGCAGACATTCCTGATGTTCCTGAAGCTTCAAAAGGTCTTAATGGTGTATTTAACCAAATATCAGACCCTCTTTTTAACATGCCGGACAGCTGCAATTCATATCCCGGCAATACAACTACATTTTTCAATGAGTGAGAACGATTTAACAATTTATTAAACATTTCTTTGCCCATTACATCATCCGGATGGAATTTACCTGCAAATATAATTTGTACTTTATTTTCTTCCAATAATTTACTAATTCTGTCTTTGTCCATCAAAATCAGCCATGCACGTTTATAATCGGCAAATCTTCTTGCCCAAGTAATTGTCAATACATCAGGATCAAATCTCTTACCTGCAACATTGGCAATGTATTTAAACAATTCAGCCTTCATTTCATGTTTAACATCTAATAATTTTTGCGGATCATTTTCAGCAGCTTTAATACGCTTATCTTGCCAGTATGGTAAGTTTACAGCGTTTGTAATAGCTCTGATAGGACATCTGCCTTCAACCCATTCCCACATTTTATTAGCAACAAGTCCGTGAAGCTGAGAAACAGCATTTGCAATTCTTGACATTCTCAAAGCAGCTACTGTTAATGAGAAATTCTCACCACCCAAATTTATAGCAGTTTCACGAGAAGCACCTGCAAAGAAACCACCTTCCAACAAAGTATCAATCCAATGAACCTCATTGCCGGCAGCAACAGGAGTGTGTGTAGTAAAGACTGTACGCTTTCTGACCTCATTCAAATCTCCGTTGTATTGTCTTAACAATTCAAATGCTGCAGGAAGTGCGTGGCCTTCATTCATGTGAATTACGTCGAAATTATATCCGACCTTTTGAAGGATTCTAACACCTGCCACACCAAGCACTGTTTCTTGTGCAATTCTTATTCTTTCATTTCCGTCATACAATCTGTGAGAAATGCTTCTTGCCCAATCACTGTTGCCTTCAAAATCTGTTGTTAACAAATAAACAGGACAAGTTCCAAACAATTCAGGCTCTACTCTAAATGCTTTTACTTTAACTTTTTCGCCAAAAATATCAACTTCTGTTTGAACATTTATATCTGTTAAAAAGTCATAATACTTTCTGATATATGCAACTTCAACATTTCCTGTGTGATCTATACGTTGATCGTAATACCCGTATGACCACAACATTGTTACCCCAACCATAGGCATCTGTAAATATCCGGCAGACAGCATGTGTGAACCTGCTAAAAACCCTAAACCGCCTGAATATGTACTTAAAGATTGATCCATAGCTATTTCCATTGAAAAATATGCTACATTTGGTAATGCCATAATCTACCTCTCTTCTTTTTATAACTTCTATACACTAAATTTTTCATGTACGCACAGATGTGCTTTAACATTGTAACATATAAATGCTAAAAAGTGTATCTTTTTATAAATAATACGCTTTTAATGTTTACAACAGTTACAAAAATTTACAAAATCGGCTTATTTGATTATTTGTTCCAAAAACCTTCTTAATGCAATTTTTACATGAGAATAATTCAAACCGCCTTGCATATATGCAACATACGGTTCTCTCATAGGTCCATCTGCCGACAATTCTATGGTAGAACCTTCAATAAATGTACCCCCTGCCATTATAACCTTATCTTCATAACCCGGTATATATTCAGGAATCGGAGTTACGTAGCCGTTTACAGGTGATAAGGACTGAATTGTTCTGCAAAATTTTTCTAACAATTCGGGTTTGCCAAATGTAATATTTTGAATTATATCAGTACGTTTTTCATAGTATTTCGGGTATGAATCATATCCTATTTCATCAAAAATCTTAGAAGCAAGAATTACTCCTTTAACAGCATCAGCAACAACTGATGGTGCCATAAATAACCCTTGAAACATCAATCTGTGCTGGTTAAACATAGCACCGCCTTCTGAGCCTATTCCGGGTGCAGTTAATCTTATTGCACTGCGTTCTACGTATAATTCTTTTCCTGCAATATATCCGCCGGCTTCCACAATTCCTCCGCCTGCGTTTTTAATCAAAGAACCCGCCATTAAGTCTGCACCTACCTCAAGCGGTTCTTTTTTATCGACAAATTCGCCATAGCAATTATCTACAAAACAAATACAATCAGGATTTTTAGATTTTACAATTTTGCAAATTTTCTCAATATCTTCAATTGTCAAGGATTTTCTTGTTGAATAACCTTTAGAGCGTTGGATTAATACCATTGTTGTCTTATCGTCAATCGTTTTTTCTATGCCGTCGTAATCAACCTCAGAGTTATTTATCAACGGAATTTCTTCATATAAAACACCGTTACCGATTAACGAACTTCGGCGGGTTTCTTCATCCCCCATTGTCCCGATAACTTCCTGCATAGTGTCATAAGGAGTACCAACTACAGAAATCAGCTTATCACCATGTTTTAAATTTCCAAATAAAGCACAAGCAAGAGTATGTGTTCCGGAAGCAAAATGTATTCTAACCAGCGCTTTTTCAGCTTTAAACACCTGAGCAAAAACTTTATCTAAAACCTCTCTTCCCAAATCGTCATGTCCATATCCTGAAACTGTATAAAAATGTTCGGGTGCAACCTTGTTATCAATAAAAGCTTGTAACACTTTTTCCTGATTATAATCTCTTATTTCATCTGTTATCTCAAATTGTTTTTGAATATCTTTTTCTGCTTGTTTTATTATTTCATTTGGTGCTTTCATCTGAATTTCCTCAAATATATCTCGGCAAGTTTCAACATATATATAATATTTCAAGCATAAATTAAAAGCAAAAATATAAGTAATTTGAGCAATTTAATTTTACAAATTCGTTAAATAAAATCTGTGTATGAGAAAATTTTTAATATTAGCACTATTAACTCTAATACCATATCAGGTCATGGCAGAACAGTACGGCTTGTATAAACCTGACGAATACAGATACTCCGCTGATACATCAGAAAAAGTTCTTTTTATATTGGATTTTTCAAACAGTATGACAGAAAGTCTTGATGGTGAGAGAAAAGTTGATCTAATGCTCAAAACTATGAGAGATATATTACCCAAGATAAATCCAAATACAAGTGTAGGTCTCAGAATTTACGGACATAGAATGGGCATTACACCTATTGAGGCTTGCAGAGCATCAACGCTAGTTACACCAATTATGACAAACAGTGCTCCATATATAGCTCAAGCTTTACATAAGGCAAAACCAAGAGGAATGACCCCTATTACTTTTTCATTAAAACAGGCAATAAGGTATGATTTTATGGGATTTACAGGTAAAAAGCACATAATTCTGCTCACAGATGGCGGAGAAAATTGTGATGAAAGTCCTTGTAAATTTGTTATGGAGCTTGTAAAAATACGAAGAGATGTAAGTATTGATGTTATAGCCTTTAATATAAAAGACAGTGAAGATTTAGAACAATTGCAATGTACAGCACTTGTAACAAGCGGGAAATTTTATAATCCGCAAACAGCAGCAGAGCTGATTCAAAGTTTTAACAACTCAATAGGTGGAGTAAAGAATGTTGAAGCTCAAATCGTTTCACCAAAAAGCAAATAAATTACAACCCTGTTTTACTATCCAAATTCAAATACTCAACCACAGATAAAATAGACTGAATTTCTCGATAAATATGGTAATATTTAGTTTCATTCAAAAGAGTATCTTCAATTTGAATCTCAAAAAAGTCCTCTCCTGAAGGTATAAATAAATATACATATCCTTCAATAAAAGCCGCAGAAACGCCACTTTCTCTTTCGATAAAAGAGCTTGCTAAATTTCCTAAAAAAGAATTACTGTTTTTAATACTCGATACAACGTTTGTCATATCAAATGAATATTCAGAACTTTTACCTATAGATTCTGCGGATATTGAATTTGCACGTTCCTTGGAAAATGTTTCTCCTAAATATTGTAATCTTTCCATAAAAGATGTTGTTAAGATATATCTGGATTCAATCTGGTCTGTGGAATACACCTCTCTGTCTTTCATAAAATTAACATCTTCCAATAAAACTTTATCAAAGCCGTTCGGTTTTGAAATATATCCCTTCATCCCGACAACAGTTTTGCCTGAAAATTTCTTTTTCATTTGAATTTTTACAAGTAAACCACCGAAATCTGTAACGGTAACAGTTGATTTGCCGTGTCTTTCTGTATGGGTAAGTTTACATTCATCTATTGCAAAATTTAGTCCTTGATGTATTCCGATAATAATATCATCATCAGACTTAGAAGTAAATCTTGGGAACAACCCCATAGATTTAATATCGTTATAGGACACTACATTTTTATTTTCAGAAAGATACAAGTTTCCAAACAATGAAAGAACTTTTGGAACAACCTCTTTTTTTAATTTGAGTCGAATTTTTTGTTGCAACATAGAAACATATATTACACAGGGTATTAAGACACAAAAGCCCAATATTATAAACGCCATCCCTAGTAATGGGACAATAAAACCCAGTACCGTAACTACTATTGCTATTAAAATAACAGTATTAAACGGCTGCGTTTTTTTCTTTATCGCAACTCGCTCTATTTCCAGTTCTTTTAGCTTTAGAACAAATTGTTCACGATAGATTTTTGAAAACTCTTCTCTTGTAATTTCTGACATATACAATCCTCGTAAATATATTTATGATATAATACCAAAATTTGTCATATTACGCAAGACTTTTGATATTTACCCATTTATACCTAGTCTACAGAGAAGATTTCGCGAATATCATCCATTGTAAGTGATTTCGTAATATTTCTGTCAACGGAAATGACGCTATCAACAAGATTTCGCTTAATTGTTTTAAGTTTTTGTATTTTTTCTTCAACAGTATTTTTAGTAATAAGTCGATAGACAAAAACCTTCTTAGTTTGTCCGATACGATAAGCACGGTCTGTTGCCTGATCTTCAACTGCAGGGTTCCACCACGGGTCATAATGAATTACATAATCTGCACCGGTTAAGTTCAAACCTGTACCACCGGCTTTCAAACTGATTAAGAATATCTTAATTGTCGGATCAGTATTGAAGCGCTCAACTGCACCTTGCCTGTCTTTTGTCTTACCTGTTAGGTATTCATACTTAATACCTGTTTTATCAAGCCAAGCTTTGATAATATCAAGCATATCCACAAATTGGCTGAACAAAAGTATTCTGTGTCCTTCATCAACAATTTCTTCCAGCATAACTTTAAGTTTTTCAAATTTACCTGAAGAAATAATATTTTTGACATTATTTTTATCATAAAGTTTTGGATGACAACAAATTTGGCGCATACGCAGAAGCGCTGAGAAAATAGATAGTCTGCTTTTTTCTAAGCCGTTTTGCTCAATTGATTTAAACAATTCTTCTTTCGTACTGTCTAATACCGTTAAATAGAAATCTTTTTGTTCATCAGTTAATTCGCAATATGCAATATTTTCAACCTTATCCGGCAAATCTTTTGCAACATCTCGTTTCATACGACGTAAGATGAACGGATAAATCTGTAATTTTAATCGTTTTTCAACGACTTTATCCTGATGCTCCATAATCGGGTTGACATAGCGAGAGTTAAAATCAGCCATAGAGAACAGGAAGCCCGGCATTAGAAAATCAAATACTGACCAAAGTTCTTCTAATTTGTTTTCAATCGGAGTTCCGGATAATGCTAATTTATGCTGTGATGATAATTTTTTAACAGCTTGCGCTGTTTGTGATGTCGCATTTTTAATATTTTGAGATTCATCAAGTATTACGTATCTGAAATTGATATCTTTAAGTTTTTCAATATCACGTCTAACAAGAGCATAACTTGTAATTACAACATCATAGTCATTAATTTTTTTGAAGAATTGCTTACGTTCTCCGCCTTGCAATTTTAAACAAGTTAAAGTCGGTGCAAATTTTTGAATTTCTGCTTCCCAGTTAAATACAACGGTTGTCGGAGCTATAACAAGTGTCGGCATAGGCCCATCCTGCTCCTTAGCTTTTTGCAAAACAGTTAGGGCTTGTAATGTTTTACCTAACCCCATATCATCAGCCAAAATTCCATTTAAACCGTACTTATACATAAACCATAGCCAGCCGAAACCCTTTAGCTGATATTCACGAAATTCTGCATTAATACCTTTTGGCAGTTCAAGACTTTCCGAAGTTGAAAAGGTTGACATTTGATCCCAAAATTCTTTGAATTTATCACTAAGAACCAACTCAACATCTAAGTTTTTAAGCTCGTTAATTAATCCTGCACGATAGGTCTTTACGGTAAATCTGTTATCCGGATTTCTATATACATCAAAAGAGTTAAAAGAACGCATCATTTGATAAATGTTTTGAGCAGGATATTCAACAAAACCTAAGCTTCTGATACGTGCATATTTTTCACCGCTTTGGATTGTTTCATAAATTTCATCAAAATCTATTATTTCTTCTCCTGCTTGTCCGTATATGCTTATATCGAAACTATCCGGCTGATCTTCTGAGAAATCAATTTTGGCACATAATCTAAACGGATTTTCCATCAATTTGAAGAACGACATATCATCTTTTTCTTCAAATTTCCAACCATCTCCGGCTTGTTTCAAGTAATAATTATAAAAATCAATTGCATTTTCTTTTTCTAAAGCCAAGTTATTAGTCTGCATTGGGACAAATTTGCATGCCAAAAGCATTGCATAAGCTTCATTCTCATGTTTAATATCACGCTTAACCCAATATATTAAATCTTCATCAGGCTTTTTAACTGTAATATATTGCGGCTTGTCCGCAGAAGATTTTGAATAAGGAACTCTGACTCCATCATATTCAAAGTCTAATGAAGCTTTCAGGCTTTGGTCATAATCTATACCCATAGAAACAACATTTACGGGAGGTCTGTGCTCAAGCATCAACTTTGAGATTTTTTCGTCAACTATAACCTCCATAACCTCTTGTAATTTGGGCAAATCTTCATAGATGAATTTGCCGCATTCAGCATCTTTTAAATCGGTAAATGACGATTTTATAATATTTTGCGGAATATTTTGAATAGCAACACTGGTCGGGAAAATTATGTTCTTGTATCTCCCCCACTTTAAATGTCTTGAAAAATACCTAACTTCTTCAAACGGGTAAACATCATCTTTATCCGGTCTTTGCCACTCTAAAGACAGCAACAAAGTTCCAGCAACGCTTGAAGGATTTACGTATAAAACAAGCTTCCATTCTTCATCTGTAAATTTCAAACGTTCTTTTGTCTTTTCATCTAAAACCTCATCAGCTTTTGATAATAATGAAAATATCGGTCCAAATTTTGATATCTGAACATCGTACCAGCCGGCTTTTTTGTCTTGACGAGAAACTTGCAAAAGCTCTTTGAATATCAAAAGTTCAACCTTTTGAGAATTATTTAATTCAAAATTTTTATCAGCACGTTGAGCCTCCAATGCGGCTCTTAAAATCGGCTCAATTTGTCTGACAACTTTTCCAGTTTCTCTGGAACGAACAAGAACTGAGAAAAAGTTAGCTTTTCTTTTTGGGTTGAAATGGAAAATATAACTACCCTGAGGCTCTTGTGTTAATGCTGTGTTTTCATCAGGAAAATCAAACTGCATACCAAATTTTGTTTCCAGCCAATCTTCATAAGCATGCTCATCTATCGCTTTTAGTGCAACCGCAACAGAATGTTTACACCATTCTTCTTTTAACGGGCAGTTGCATCTTGCTTCTACCTTATTTTTCTTGAAAATTAAGTCCGTATTATAGTGATCCTGAAAATTTCCTTTTACTTTACCCATATAAAAATTTTTTTCAGGATAATTGTCGAACACCATATTGCTTGTATGATATTCGTAACCTCTTCGCCAACTTCCCGGTGTGGCATGCTCTTTTATAAATTTATAGTTAAATTCCGTTGTACTCATCTAATGGAGTATATCTCTTTCTTTTATTAAGGGGACAACTTTCATTACGAGCCTTCCCGTAAACCCTTAATCTCATAAATAATTATACTATACTAAAATATTTAATGTCAATAGATTGAATATAAATTCTTAAAAATGGAAAGGGGCTCTTCGCCCCTTTCCATTCTAAATGATGAACATAAAGCAGTATTTTTAACTGCTATTATAATTATAACCATTCTTTATATGTTTTTCAACCCTCAAAACAGCCGATATTACCATATATTAAGTGTTTTAACTACAATATAGTAAATAATTCTTCTTTTGAACGCGTATTGTAATGGAGTTCAGAGATTTTTGCATCATCAGCCGCATAACCGATAGGGAATATTGCAACAACCTCATATTTTTCCATTTCCGGGAATTCGCTATTTAACATCACAGGATCAAAATGCCCAATCCAAGTTGTTGCCAGACCTAAATCCTGAATTTCCATCATCACATGGGTTGCAACAATAGAAGCATCAATTTCTGCAAAATTCTTTCCGTCAAAATTTCTGTTATATGCTCTTGATTTATTTGCCCCAATAACCAGCATCGTTGAAACACTAAATGTAAACGGTGTAGCCTTTGACATTTTATCAATTAAATCTTTTCTGTTCAGCAGCCAGATTTTGAACGGTTGAAGATTTGCCGCTGTTGGCGCAGCCATGGCGGCTTCTATTATTTTATCAATTTTTTCCTGTTCAACTTGTTTATTTGAAAATTTTCTGCATGAATAACGTTCTTTTGCTAAATCTAAAAAACTCATAATTAATTTCCTTATTTACGTTCAAAGATATTATACAACAAAAGACACAAAAAATAAAATTTGTGTCTTTTGTTCATAAAACAGGCTATATGGAATTATTCGCCATCTACAAATTTGAATACAACACCTGCTAATGCACCTGCTATTAAGTTAACTAAAACTGTTATCCATACGAATTTAGCACAACATGCAGCACCAAACACAATAGTTGAAATTGCAACAGCCGGGTTAAAAGCACCCAAGCATATTCCACCAACTGCAAATGCACCTGCCATTACAGTTGAACCAATTGCTAAGCCGTAATATGAATTACCTTCAGTTTTTTTAGATGTTGCAGTAAATAATACAACATAACATAAAGCAAAAGTAAACAATGCTTCTGCTACGATAATATTTACTAAAGAAAATTCTGCAGGTTCTAATATAGCTGCACCGGGCAAAATTGTAACAACATAAGCAGCTAAAGCACCCCCTGCAACTTGAGCTATCGCATACGGAATCCAATCTTTCCATGGCAAAGCCCCTCTTACTGCTGCAGCTAAAGAAACGGCAGGATTGTAATGCCCGCCAGAGATATACCCGCCGGCATATACCATAACCATAAGTACAAAACCTATTGCTAAAGGTGCTATAACACCTTCTCCGCCAAATAATGCTGTCGCAGCAATAGTAAATACTAAGAAAAATGCTCCAATAAATTCAACCAAGCATTTTTTACATAAACAGTCGCACATAAATTTCCTCCTATCTTTGATAATAAAATCAAGAAAACTATAATATCTTCTTATACTAAACGACCAAAATAATTATACAACTATTTTGGTCGTTTGTAAATTATTAAATTCTATGACTGTTTTATACGCTGACACTTTGTTTATATTCTATCAAGCATTTTGCCAACTGATCAGGACAACTTGTAGGTTTTGGTCCACAGGTTATACCGCTTAATTTGTTAATAACATCGTCAATTTTCATCCCTTTAATAAGTTCTTTAATACCTTTAAGATTTCCGTTACATCCACCGTAAAATTCGGCATCCATGACTATGTCATCTTGCACTTTTACTTGCATCAACTGACAACAAGTACCTTTTGTCTGATATTGAATAATTTTTTCGTCTGTCATAATTCTTCCTCTTATAATTCTTCATATCTAAAGTAACACATTACAGAAATATTATCAAATGTAACATTTCTGTATGATACTGTCAAAAAATCTTTTTATGAGCGTTAAATATACAATCAAATATTATTTTGGAGAATAAATGAAAGTACTTTATATAAATCCGTTCTTAAACTTTAAAGGACAACGACAGGACAGAAAAACAATAGCACAATTAAAGCAGGATAATCCCTATGATTTAAACGTAATAAATCAAAGAAGAATTAATCAGGCTATAGAAAACCTTTCAGAAATTGAAGGGGAAGATAATGTTGATTTTTTACTTGACGTGTCAGAAAATCTGAAGTACGGGACAAATATTGATAACGGAAAAACTTCTTACAATGAATGGAGAGTAAAGCTTAATGAAGCTGCAAAGCGTTCATTGGCAAAATCTCCCAAATCTGTTCAGGAAAAATATTCACAACGCATTGCAAATGCTTCTAAGAAGAAAGAATTATCGCAATCGGAAAAAGAAATTCTCAAAATCAAAGATGAATTACTTTCAAAAATTGACCAGGATGAATTAAAAAAGATAAGCAGCAATAATATTAAAAACCTTAATAATAACCTTGATTATTTTATAATATCATCAGAGGTCCCTACAGCCCAAAAATTGTACATAATGAAGAAATTGAACTATTTTATGAGTCCTGAGTACACAATTAATGAGCAATTAAAAAACAAAAAAACTCAAGTTCTTGCAGAAATAGTAAATGATATTGTTGTAGAAACCCCCGAATCAAAAATCCCAAATATAAAAGCAACGGATCAGAAGCAACACGGTATGTGCGCCGCAATTTCAATTTGCAGAAAAGCATTAGCTTATGAAGACAAAGCAAATTTCGTCGATATGATTTTATCTGAACTTGATAATAATCCAGAGCTTGAAGTTTATGATATAAGAAAACTCGGTTCGCACACAAAAACAAAAATTCCTAAAACAGCACTGAATTTTGATTATGCCTTGTCAAGAGGATATAGAATTATTGATACTTCAGCGCTATACTGGATGCATGTTGCAGATACGGACATTGCAAAAAACGAAAAGACAGGTATGTTTTATACCTTTGATGACACATTTTTTGATACATTCCATGATTCTCATTTGCTTCCTGATTTAGCCGGTGATACTGCTATTGAGCAAGATTATTACAGAGCGCTTCTGAAATCAAAAAACTCTATTGAAGCTGTCAAAAAAGCAAAATTGATAAAAAAATATAAAGATCATCAAAGAAGTTTAAATATTGAAAAAGATATTAAACAGTCCGCTCAGGCAAATAAAAAGCTGGAAAAACTTCTTCAAGAAATATCTCCGGAATTGTCAAATCAGCAAAGCAGACAAGTAATTTTGGAATTGAAAAAACTTGAGGTTAAAAATTCTGAAGCTGCACAAAAAGTTTCTGACTATACAAAAGATTTTGTATATCTGCCTAATGAAAACATAGGTTCTAAGCTTGAAAAGATAAAGGCGTTTTTAGCTGTTGCGTTAGAGCAGAAAGATGCGAAGAAATTAAATAAGAATGCCCCTGAAATATTGGAATATTTGACCATAATAAATGACACCTCTAAAGACTCTAAAGTATCCGATGAAGCTAAGAGAATTCGTCATGCTCAATCGTTATATAATGCTGCAGCCGCATACAGAACACAATGTCAATTCAGAATGGAAATTCAAGAAGAATTAAACGATCTATTAATGAATTCTGAGATTCCTGACAGAGAAACCAGAATTGCTGATAATATGGAGCAGTTAATAGCAAAGTTAAATAAAGAAATAGAAGCAAAAGAAAAGGGCAAAAAATTAAATAAAAGAAACCATATAAGTAACGAGATAAAAGAAACTCTGGCTCGTAATTTTCAAACAGAAAATGATCCGGAGATTTTAATTGCCGCATTAAGTGAGAACAAAGAGAGCCTTGATTACATAATGACTGATTTATTAGATGATTTCTATGCTTTATGTCTGTCTGTTAGTCGGAAATATGTTTTAAAAGAAGAAATTAAAATATTAAAAAATAACATTGACAAAAATGATCCGGAAACAATATTGACATTATCTAAAAATTTAAAAATGGAGCCTAATGCAGGTGAAATATCCGAATTACTAGACGGTTATATTGCGATACTTGAATCCGAGGATTGCACGAATGATGATTATATCGGGATATATAACAGTATTGGCAAAAAAAATCAAATGAAAGATTTTGCGCAAACCTTTGAACATTTGGGACAAGCTCTATTCCAAGATAAAGATAAGAACTTAATAGAAGGCTTTAATAAAATAAACGGTTTAAAGCCTGATGCACCAATAGAAGATACATACACAGCCTATAATAACCTTGCTCAGAAATTCAATAATGTATCTTTGATGATAACAAGCCTTCAAAATGCACTAGAGGTAAGGAACAATGATGGTGAAATTTTGAATACGGTTATCGACAAAGAAATTCTCATGAAACAACTTGAAAACATTGGAGAGGTAATTCCAGCTAAAGATTTAAAAGCTCTTCAAAACAGGTTTAACAAGATATACAAAATGAAAAGTGAGGAAAATGGTCAAAGTGTAAAATATAAAGATTTACCAAAAGAATTGACAACATTTGATAAACACGAAAAGGAAATTCTAAAGCAAATAGAAAATAACATTAACGGCTGGCACAAACAAACAACAAGGGCGTTAAATTTAGAATACAACAAAATAAAAGAGCCACTGAGCGAACTTAACCGAAAGGTAGGTGTAAGGACAGGTCAGCCATGGGTTTTTAAAGAAGGTGATAGCGGGCTTTGGGATTTTCAACAAATTAAAATATTTGAACACATGACAGATAGACCATATTATAGTGAAGCAAACACGAAATTTGCCTTACAAAAAATTAAAAATGGGGCATATTCAGGTATCTCAGGCTCATCTGTTGATGACAAAGAGCCAGCATTTCACGCTCAATATATTGTCGATATAAAACCTGTTCAGGTAAAAACAATAAAAGGAGAAACCAGAACAAAAGAAGCTTTATTCCACGATAATACTTGGGGACCGTCTGAACATGAAAATGTTTGGGTTGATAAAAACGGACTTTTAAGAACAGACTATTCAAGAGGTTATGGCGGTGAAATCGGATATATTACTGATGAAAAATATAGAACAGGTAAATTTATCGACAATTTAATCGGCAAAGTCGGTGTTATGAAACCGGAGGTTATCGATAGTAAAGCATACAAAAAACTTGCAGGAGCAAGACATGGTGAGGTTAAATACCCAATGTTTTATCAGGTAATAACACCGGGTAAAAACCCAAATTCGTCAGACTATGTAAAAATGATTAGACAAAATACTCTGATTAGTTCTACCCTGTTTTTCGATGATTTTGAAGAAATGGCAAAAAAAATGACTCGTGAACAAGTTAAAGAACTTATCAAAAAAACAAAAAATATTGGTGATAATATCTATGTTCAATACAAAGATATAGACAACAGAATCAATGGTAATCCTCCGTTTAATAAAGGAATAAGAACAAAAGCGGATTATGACAAACTTTCTGATGAAGATCCGCTAAAAATATTATTTGAAAAACTTGCGTTATTAAAATCTTATAGCGATATTCCTGACTCTAAAATTTTCTATCACGAATATTCTATGGAAGAAATCAGCAAACTTAGAAACAATATAAGAAAAGAAGCACTCAAAAATTTCGAATACTCGTTTGGAAAGAATAGGGAAATTGCAATATACGGAACAGAACGCTCAAGGAAAATGCTCAATGCCGTATTAACTAATTTTGCACAGGAACACAATATAAAACTAACCCCTTCAGATAAAGTAAAAATAATAAATTCACTCAAAAAAGTTAATGCCAAAGATTTTGACGGAAGTCTGAATAAAACTGTAAGCTTGATGGCGGAGAGTTTTGAAAAATATTTAACAGCTCATACTCCGGATTTTGAAAACAAAAGTGAGGCAATCAACTTATTAACGCAAGATGTCAGAAACTATTTAAAAACAAATATGACATTTACTCTAAAGGATATGAGCAGTAATGAATTTAACAGCGCAAAAGTACAAAATATCGCCAAATGGATAGATAAGAATTTCGATCCAAAAACTGACGAAGAATTTGTTGAAATCTTTAATATGCTGCAAAATATGACAACAAAAGAGTTTAATAAAAAATATGCACATACTATAACCGATGAAGCAATCGGATTTAAGCCGATAACCGGATATGATGTCTTAACTCAGTACAGAAGTCTTGATGAAAGAACACAAGATTCGGTATTTAATATGCTATATTACCAAAAACTCGGGTATGATATTAATTTAAGCAACACAAAACCTGAGTATGAATATAAAAAATTTGAAAGAGTTCTCAGAGGCGCAATTTATGAAAAAGGACAACGAACCTTTGATGATTTGTATTTTGATTATTATTACTCTCTATGCAGTTTGACATTGCAGGATAAATACAAAAATCTCAGAACTGAAGCCTTCAAAAAATATGGTGCATTCCCAGCATATCCAATCTTGGAAACAGAAGATCAAAATCAACTCGCTGTTATTATTCAGGATTTTTACAAAGATATTGACGAATCAATTGATGCCATAAAAGCATACAAAGAACAAGAAAAATCAATCGAAATAGTAAGTAAATTGAATAAGTACATATCAGAACTCAGAGAAAATGTCATTGTTCACCATGTACAAAAAGAATACATAGACAGTCTTATTACGGAATTTGTCAGCATAAACGGAGAAGATGAGTCTATAAAAGATACTCTCAATGCTGCTTATGAAATTCTAGAATTGCCGGAGCGCACAAAAACTAAAGAATACAAAAAACTTATCAAAAAAATGAAGGATGAATTTGATATGTATTCAACCACTCCGGATGGAAAAACTATGGATGATTCTGTAAAATTGGAACTAAAAAAACTTAATGACAGAAAGCGTGAATTTGTATTAAATACATTTGCTCCAAAATATCAAAAGACAGCAAATCAACTACTCAACAAGTATATAAGTGCAAAAATGAAAAATTCAAAAGATGCTAATAAAATTTTTGAAGAAGATTTTACAATGCTTTATGACAAGCACAGAATAACAAAAACACCGCAGACCATTTTAAATGAATACATATTGATGCTTGCAAAGCCTGACGAAAATTCAAAACCTGTAGATACAAAAGCTCATCTAAAAAAACTCGAAGAAAATCTTGATGCTTTAGAAGAAAATAAAGGCGATATTGAAGAAATTGAAAAAATTAAAAAGGAAATATCTGTTCTCAGAGAAAAAGATACTGTCCTTTCAACCTACAGCGGGCATGTAAAGAATTTAATTGACTGTGCTAATACTCTTGATTTGGAATACATTCTTATGGATTGTGCAAAACAAGCTAATTTGAATATAGTTCAGGATGAATTTAAAAAATCCACAATTAAACTAAAGAACGGACAAATAGTAACAATGGATTCTGAAGAAGCTGTTAATATGATATTTATGCCATTGATTATAGGTGATAATCTGGAATTAACGTTAAAACTTACCGATCAATTAGGTATGAATGAAGATGTCGCAAAAATGGTAATGAAGAGCTCTAAATTGGATAATGTCAAAAAATTTATCAAGCGTATAGACAACATATATTCAGCTGTTTCTTCTCAAACCGCAAGCGCACAGGAAGAATTTAAAAAGCTCGGTGATATTGATAACGATCCGAATTATAAAGAAAAAATAGAAAAATTTAGGGCAACAATGCTCAAGAAATGTCAACAAACAAATTACAGTATAACGAAAAAAATCTTTAACAAAGCAATTGATAAAGCTTTAGAAGAATTTGAAAAATATCCGGATCACTCAAAATCGGCTTTACTGTATGTTAATTTAGATTTGGCAAAACATGCTTCTTTATATCAGGCGTCAGAAGATGTTGAAAGTTTAAACAGTCAACTAATGAGATTTCAACATATCGTAAATTTTGCGAGAAAACTACAAGTTCCTGAAAATACGCAAACATATACTCAGTTCCAAGAGTTCTTGCAAAAACTTAACGAGCTTGAAGACTACGCTCAGGCAAACACCGGCAGGTACGATAACATTGGAATGACTACCACAGCAACTGATATTATGGATTAGCAGCTAAAAAGCACCCAAGCAGGGTGCTTTTTAGCTGTTAAATCTTTTATACTAATTTTTTTTCATAAAATCAGGTAAGTCAAAACTTAAAGATGGCATCTTTGGAAATTCAACACCTGTTGTGGATGTATTTTGTCCGCTGAAATATTCTGCCGCAGTCTTTGACGGAGTATCAAATTTAGGTTTGTCTGCAAAACCTGTAGCAATTACGGTAATTTGAATTTCATTTTGAAGAGCTTCATTTATTGCTGTACCTATAATTACATCAGCATCATCATTAACAACATTATTGATAATGCTTGTAGCATCGTTAATTTCGTACAAGGTCATATTAGAGCTGCCCGTAATATTAACAATTATGCCTGATGCTCCATTTATAGATGACTCAAGTAATTGAGAATTTATAGCCATTTCAGCCGCCTTAATTGCACGACCTTCACCTTGAGCCCTGCCTATACCCATCAAAGCTGTACCAGAATCTTTAACAACTTTTCTGACATCGGCAAAATCAATATTTATCATTCCCGGAACTGTAATAATATCGGAAATTCCCTGAATACCTTTATATAGAACCTCATCAGTTACACTGAAGGCTTGATTTACACCAGCTTGACGCTCTACAACCTGCAACAATTTATCATTAGGAACTATCAAAATTGCATCAACGTATTTTTTTAATTTTTCAATTCCGGCTTCAGCAACAGTCATTCTTTTTTTACCCTCCCATGAGAAAGGTTTTGTAACAAAAGCGATTGTTAAAATTCCCAAATCTTTTGCAATTTGAGCAATAACAGGAGCAGCACCCGTACCGGTACCACCACCCATTCCTGCAGTAATAAAGACCATATCGGCTCCTTCTAAAGCCTTAGTAATTTCATCCTTCATTTCAACAGCCGCTTTTTCCCCAACTTGAGGATCGCTGCCAGCACCAAGTCCCTCTGTGGTTGAAACTCCAAGCTGTAATTTATTTTGAGCATTACTATATGTTAATACTTGCAAATCTGTATTCATAAGCCAAAATTCAACACCT
>CACXCI010000010.1 GCA_902766105.1 uncultured bacterium | reverse complement strand
TTTTGTTAAAATTTATAATACAAATGTAACAAATTTGACATGCTTGTCATATCATGCATGTACAAACTATCCCAAAATCTCCTCCCAAGATTATTGTTCAAGTCGCAAAAATGAAAGTTGTGACTTTTTTTTTACCCATTTCGCAGAGGCACGAACGCAGTGAGAGTTGAGCATGCGTCAGAGAAAGTGTTGAACTTTCTCTGCAAATGCGAACGTTGCCGTTTAATGCGAAATGGGTAGTATTCGCAGAGGCACGAACGCAGTGATACAAAACGAACCAAAAAATTTCAAGATACTAAAACATGTTCAAAATGACGAAATTTTTTGAGTGAGCTTGTATGCGTAGCTGAGTTGAGCATGCGTCAGAGAAAGTGTTGAACTTTCTAGCCTTCTGTAAGGCTATTGTCCTTTTTGGGTTCTGTATTTTTAGTTTTTCGAGTACGTTTTGTCGGTTTTGTTGTATTGGTAGAGATAATATCTTCCTTTTCCATGGCAGGCATTCTTGAAGATACTTCAGCGACAATTCTCGCAATATCAGGGCCGCCGACAGAAACTTCTAATATCAACGGGGCATATATAAGCATAGTTTCTTTGTAGCTCATTGTTTCTATGTCAATTATGTTAAATTCGACAAAGTCATCTCCTGCATAGATTAATTTGCCGTACTCTCCGCCCATTGCCCAACGTATAAATACATATTGATTTTCGTATATCCTTAGTCTTTCTACCAGTCTCATATCTAACCTAACAACCTCTACATTATTATCTTAGTTATTTTTTTGTTCAAGTCAAAAATTTTTATACATTAAATTTTTTAGTAAAACCTTCCTGATGATATATATAATCGCCGCAAACAGTTTCTACGACTTTTAAAACAACTTCTCTGGGTGCATCAGTTTGGTTTATTGTATATTCTTGTTCTGAGTGTTTCATTATGAATATACATCTTTGTATTTGCTCTGCCGGAATGTATAAGGAGGCTATCTCATTAGCCAAAAGCCTTTCCATTTCCTCTTCTCTGTCTTTTGCATCTTTTATAATCTCGTTGTAATTTCCTTTCAGTGCTATTATTCTGTTTGAAAGTATATGTCTTTTGTCAGCCCTGTACAAAGCTTGCGGAAGAAAGTTACAACGTGTGGTAAAACTCATCTTATGCCACAAAATATTAAGTACCGCAACAGATTTTAGTGCATCTGTTTCTACATAAATATTTTGTGTTGTGACGCCACGTGAGTTGAAGGACTGTTTTAAGTTATCGGCAACCAATTCAAGACATTCCACCATTTTGGCAAAAATATCGTTTGTATTGACGGTAGAATGTTGATAATCAAGGAACTGTTTATACATGTGCGAAGATACAAGATCAACACGCTCTTGTATTACAATGTCCTTTTTAGTAGCTGTTTCAGAGTTATCAAAGCTTTCAAAATTATTCAACAGTTTGTTTCCTTCTTATATCATGTTTTTAAAATAAACATGTTTTCTTGTAAAGATTATATGTTTTTTTTTTACAAAAAAGAATACTTAATGCGGGTTATAAATTTTTTTTATAATTATAATTATAATTATTTATGTTTATATGTTAAAACCATTATCTTGGCAGTATTTTGATATTTGTTCTTTGTTTGCGGAAATTATTTCCTTCATATAAATACTTTTTGTTGTTTTTATAACAATTTCCAGTGCCTTATCATACATTTTCATGGCGCCTTTCAGGTATTCTGTCTGATTTTGGGAGGCTATTGTTCCTATTTCTGTATAATATTTTCCGTATTCCAAATATATTTTAGATGTAATATCATTCATTGAATATTTTTTTGCGATAGCAAGGGCTGAGTCAAGGTGAATTTTTGCTTCTTGATAATCAGATATTACAATATTTGCCTTGGCAAGTTGAATTTGTAATAAAGTTATAAAAAATAAATTGTTAATTTTTGGATTTTTGGCTATATCCAGAGCTTGAGATAAAATTTCAATAGACTTTTTGGGAGACTCCATAATAAGTGTAGCCTCAGATATAAAATACCAGCATAGCAGTGCGCCAAATGCAAGTTTTTTATCCGCAAAATAGTTAATCTGAGTGTTATAAATTTCAAGTGCATGTTTTGCCTGTTTTGAATCACATATTAACTTACCAAGCATTGTTTTAAATAAATTTTTGTGGTATTCAAGCCCTGTGTTTTGGGCAAAAATTGCACTTTCACATAGATCTTGTCTCAGATTTTCATAATTTTTCAGCATAAAGTTATTGATTGTGCGTATCAGATTGTATGTGCTGATATTTTCGCTCATTTTAAAATCAATATGGTCCATATTTATGGTATCTAAATCCCAAAATGTAGCAAGTCCGGTCAAAATTTCTTCTGAAGTTAAGAAATTTCCTTTCATTGTATTGGCAAGTGCCAAAGTCAATTTTGCTTTACCCATAAGGTCTGAATTGTTGACTCTGTGTTTATTGATTATATTAAATAGTTCAGCTAAAACAGTAAAAGCTCGGTCATTCCCCTGAAGAGCAAGCGCTATTGCAAGGTTTAGGTGAATTTGTATACGAGTATCGTATACGTATCCGAGTGGAATATTTGTATTTAATTTAGGTTTTTGCAAATGTGTGTTCAGAACTGATAATATTTCATTATCAATAATATTTATAACCTCTCCGCAATTGCCAATACTTAGTAAAGATGGGATTTTGGAAGATTTTATCATAGCATATTCAAGTTCTTGTGAGGGTGATAATCTTTTTAGAACATTATCAACACATTCTATATTCCCAAAATAATTGCCTGTTTTTGTGCAGCATTTTGCCAAATAACTCAGCAACTCTATTTCTTTTGTTTCGTTATTTTGAGTTTTTGCATTAGCAATTGCATCCGGCAGATATTCCATAGCATCTTCGGGATTGTATTCTGTTAAAAGTTTTCCCAGCCGTTCGCTTATGTTATAGCGGATATCAACGGTTTCGTTTTCATTAAACTCGTTTAGTAATGCCAGACACTGTTTTTGGGCAATTACGTACAAATTTATATCTCCAACGTATGCAGCAAGTCTTGTTGTTTTTGTCCAAATGTCAAATGCCATTCGATTTTCTTTAAGGTTATGAGAGATCATTGCCATTGTTGCATTTGTATTGAGATTGAATATACTCAAAGCTTTTCCTATTTTTACATTAATTTCTTCAAAGTATGAGTCGTTTTGAATATTTTTAAGTATAGTTTCCCATAACAAAAGGTTGTTAAATTCATAAAAAAGTTCGTTGTATGGTCTGACAAAGCTTGATTTAACAAGATATGACATAATATCATTAAATTCAGTATTTTTGTATCCGAAAATTTCTTTTAAAATAGCAAGATTTAACCTATCACCAAGAATTGCAGCCCCGCATAATAATTTATGAGCTTCTTTATTTATTGCTTTTAGAGTTAACAATCTTTCTTTTATAAGTGTTGAAAAATCTTTTGGCATCAAAAACGCTTTATCAGATATTTGGCAGTCAAAACAATATGCAACAGCCTGTTCCACAAAGGCAGGATTTCCTTTACATCTGTTAAATATTACATCCTTTTCACGTTTTGAAACGAATGTTCCTGCTTCTGTAGAAAATTTCATACTTTTTTCAAGCTCTGAAATATCGGCAGGTTCAAGATGTATATCTGTAGTTTGATTGATTAAACTGTTATCAATAGGGAAATATGCTCGGATTGGTTTATGTTCGTTATATATTGCTATAAATTTTAAGTGCTTTTGATTTTGTTCTTTTGATATGAAATTTGTTAAAAATTCAATAGAAAATCCGTCAATAAAATCAAGATTATCAACAACAAAAATAAATTTTCCGTTATTGCATAAGGCTTCAAATATACGATTTAAAATATCATATATTCTTTTTTTATTTATAATTATATCTTCGTAATTACCGTCTTGAAAATTATATATAAAATTGAAAAACTCTGAAATTTCATTTTGTTTTAAAAATTTGAATTCATTTGAGAAAAATTTAGTTGCTTCGTTGTTTAAATCTTGAGAATGAATATTATAGTTTGGCAGTTTAAACAAATTCAAAAGCATATCCTGTATAACACCGCCCGGAGTAAGCTGGGTTAATGGTGTACATTTGCCGATACACCATTTAAAATTATTGTCTTTTAAGTCGGAGATAGCATTTTTCAACAGATAAGTTTTGCCAATTCCTTTTTCTCCGGTGATTGAGAAAAATTTTTTCTCTTTTGACAAAATAGCATCTTCCAATATTTCAAGAGCATGCTTATAGTCTGTCAAATTTGGAGTATATTCCAAGGTTTTTTGTTCTTGGTTTTCTTGTATCTTTTTAAATTGATTTCCAAACGGAGAACCACATTTTCGGCATTTTTCGGAATCAGGAAAGTTTACACTGCCGCAATGGCTGCAAATTTTCAAAAGTTCAGTATTACATTTTTTGCAGCGTAACTGCCCTATGGGGTTAACGGCACTGCATTCAGGACACATAATACCTGTTCGTGCATTGCAATGAGGACATTTTAAACTCTCCTCCGCTATATTTTTTTTACATTCAGGACATTTCATAGTTTAGATTTATTCAATAATGCTTCTAACTTTTTCCATTAGTTTATACAGTCTTTTAGAAATTTCTGACTGTGACAGACCTAATTCTTCGGCAATTTCTTTTTGAGTCATGCCTTTATCATAACGCATAATATATATATCCATATAATTCTTATCAGGATATTCATTGTGGATATTTTTAATTGTATCAGCCACAAAGGTTAAAATTTCTTTTTGTAGAACAATTTCCTCAGGATTTTCAGGAATTTTAACGTTAGAATAGCTGATTTGAATGTTTGAATAATCAATTTCCGAGGCATGCTCTAAAGCCACTTCCTTAGTTGACATATAACCTGAGTGAGTTCTTCTTAATCTGCCGGAATCTTTAAGAACATTAATTATTGCCGTTGTAACGACTCGTTTTAGATATGTTTCAAGAGTTGCATCAGAATCTATGGCATCAAGAATTGACACAGAGCGTTTACATGTTTCATTGAGAAAATCATCAAACAAATCCTCGTTATTTGGATATTTGCGGTCATTTTTTATAATTTTACTGATTAAATCAATTTTTTCTTGTGCTATTTCCAAAACTCTATCCCTTTTAATTAAAAGTATTATAGCATATTTAGAAATAAATTTTAAGCAGAGCTGTTGTACTTTGGTCATTACCTATGCTATTAGGCGCTTTTAGGACTTTTAATGTTTGGTTAACAGTTTGTAACACAATGCTGTCAATTTGTGTAGAACCGCTTGAATTAATTATTTGCGAGTTTTTGAAAGTGCCGTCTTTGTCAAATGTTACGCTGATTTTAACCGGACTTGAATATATATAGTCTGTTGCCAGAAGTAAATCTGCTGTTAGAGCATTCTTTATACTTTTCCCTACAGATTGAAAATATTGTTTGAAGCTTGCGTTTTGAGAAATATAATCAGGAATTTCCCAGCTTAGTTTTTTGATTTCAACAAATGCTGTTGCTGTTCCTGTTGTTCTGGCAGCAGTTACCGCAGATTGCCCTGCTGATGATGCAGTTGTTCCGGTGGTAGATGCAAGAGCATTTTTATTATTATCCATGGATACAACGTTGTTAGGGTTAACATCTAAAGTGTTTCCGTTATCTGTTTTTATGGCATCCATATTTAATGAAGCTGCATCATCTGTAATTGGCTGAGGGGCTTCTTCTTTTGGTGCTTTAAACATCTTTGCAACTCCAAATCCGACTGCTCCGATTACTGTAAGCATGATTAATAATCCAACAACTCCTAAAATTGCACCCAAAGGAGATTTTGCTCCGTCTTTTTGTGCGCTCATTCTTCCCGGATTATTTAATAATGCTTCCCCCGGTATTGGAGAATTTGGATTGTATAATTTTTCTAAAGATTCTGAACCTTCCAATTCTATCGGTCCGGAATTGTTGATATCTATTGCGATTTCTCCGGGAGTAAATGTTTTGTCACTAATCACAGTAGAATTTTCGATAACATTTAATGTGTTAGCCGCAGGGATTTCCGCTTCTTCTATAATATCTTCTGTAGAAAGTTCTTCTGCCGTATTTATTGTATTTTTCGGAGTATCACTCAACCAGTCTTGGTCTTCTAAGGATACTTCTTGCGCATTATCTGTTATTCCTAAAAAGTCATCTATTGAAGAATCATCTTTGAGTTCATCTGTTTTTTCATCATTACCTTCGAGCATATTCTCAAACTCTTCGATTGAAATTTCTTCATTTTCATCTTCAATTTGAATTTCATCTTCTGCTGCTTCTTCTTTTTCTTTACTGTCATTGTTTTGTTCTGTATATTCAGTATTTGAAGATGTTTCTTGTTTTTTTTCTTCAAACAGTTCTGAAGAAAAATCTTCAACGGTTACTGTTTCTATGCTGCTGTTTTCTGCGGAATCAATATTGTCGAGTATTTCTTCATTTTTAATATTTTCTGTTGCAGAAGGTTCTATATCAGCCTGAACATTTCCTCCTGTTAACTCTTCTTCCATAAGAGAATCTATTTTTGCATCAATCATATCAAGATTAATATCACCATCAAGATCGAGATCGAGGTTTTCTGTTGCATCTTTCGTGAGTGTGTTCTCAATAGTTGTATCTTGAGGAATTTCTATATCTGTTGCCTCTACAGACAAATCGGGTTCTTGTATTTTTGCATCTTCTGAGGTCTCGGATATTTCATCAAAATTCAGACTGCCTATAATATTCTCATCATCAATGGGTGCCATATCTATTAAGTTGTCCGTATCTTCTTCCGGTGGCATATTTTTATCCATCATGATGTCATCAAAGCTTGATGTTCCGTCATCATTAATGGAATATTCCATCGATTCCGGCAAGTCAACAACTTCGCTTTCTGATAATATGTGAGCCTCTGTTAATTCATTTTCTTTTTTCTCCACAGCCTCCAAGTCAGTAAGCGTATCTATGTCAACTCCGGAATCTTCTTCATCTCTGTATAAATCGTTTTCTACAGTTTCCATTTCTGCCATATCGATTGTTTCGTGTTCGAATCTTTGTTCTTTGGATTCAGAAGCAATTGTATCTACTTTATCAAGCTGTGATAAATCTTTTGGTGCAAAGGCCTTTTCATTTTCTATATTTTGTTCAATTTTTGATGCAGATAATTTGCCAAGAGCTTCTGATTCTGCAGAAATTTCGATTGCTTCCGGATTTGTTCCAACTAAGCTTGAATCAATTTTATCAAGATTTTCTGATTGTTTGTGGATATTTTCATCAACAACATTATCTATAATTTCACCGGAAACTCCTGCTAATTTCATCGCACCTTCAGAAACTATTCCTGCAGCGGAGGCTTCTGCTGCGGTTTTTGCCGCTGTTGCTCCTGCAGCACCTGTAATAGCTGCTCCTGCTATCGTTGCTGCCGTTTCTGCGGCAGCTGTTATAACTTTACCTGCAACATTATCTTTTTTATCTTCTTCTGAGGGTGAAGGTTCTGAATTTTTGGGTTCTGCTTGTTGATCTTCATCAATAGATTTATCGGCATCTATTGATGCAATTGTCTGATCTAGGATATCATCAACTGAAAGATTTGGGGTTTCCAAAGTCGTAGTGTCTATCGCAAGTGCTTCTTCATCAATTGACAAGTTATGTTCAACAGGTTGTTCTTCAAGTTCTTCGGCTTCTATTTCAGATTCATTGTTTGTTTCAGTTATTTCCTCTGTATTATTATCTATATCAATATTATTTTCTGATGTGATATCTTCAAGTTCTTCTTTGGATTCTTCTTCCAAAGTAATATTATCTTCAAGCATATTGTCGCCAAATAAGTCTTCTTTAGTATCTGAAATATCAGATTCTTCTACTATATCAATATTTTCAGTAGATGGTGCCGCCGTAAATACGCCGGTTTCGTTAATTGATTTTACAACGTCCGGAGCAGCACTGTATGCAAGTGTTTCAAAATTATCAAATTCCAGTACGCTTTCTCTTAATTCATCGCTGAGTAATAGTAATTCAAGAAGTTCTTTTTCTTCAAATTTTGTTATATTATGGTCAGCAAGAGAAACTGATAATTGTCTCCCTCTCAGCATTTCTTCTTCTGTTATGGAATGTTTATTTTTCCCTACATAATTTTTGATAAATTTTGCAAAAGATTCAGGGGTGGCTAATTGATCTGCATCAACAAAGTAATAATCGGTGTTTGCTTTATTTTTATCAATGGCAGAGGCTTCGCAATATCCGATAAATTTGGCTGTTTCAAAATCTTTAGATATTATTAAAAAAGCATAAACATCCGGTTTAATCTCATTTTCAAAATGGCTCTTGGGGATAAAAAGTTGTTTTTTGTCAAAGACAACTCTCGCATCAATATGTATATTTGGTAATAATACATCTGCGATATCATATTTTTCAAGAATTTTAGATATTGAATGCAGATTATGAAGATTGTTTGTATCAATACCTTCAGATTTTATGTATTTTATAATAAGCTCCGCACCGAGCGCATTTAAGTATGCTCTGGTCTTTATTTCTCTTGTTACAAAATTCCTTGACATAAATTCTGCTTCTTCGATATTTTCTTTTTCTACATATATTAATGTTTCTTGTAACTCAGCCATTTTATGATTTCCTCCCTCTACATCCCTATAGATGCCGCATTAAATAAAATTATTCCAAATCTTATGTAAAGAATTGTAACAAAAATTTGCAAAATAAAATTAATAAGTCAAAATTAAAACGTTAGGTGTTTTATATGGAGTGTAATAGAAAAAGTGTGTAAGGAGGTTTTCTTATGTTAAGTCCCGTATCAATGGCAAGTGTTTCAAGAGTTCATTTTGGAGATAATGCGTTAGACCGTCAAGGTGCATACGCAAAAGCACCTGAAGAAACTGCCGCAGCTCCGGCAGATGAAAAATCATCATCAAGTACAGGTAAAAAAGTTGCAATCGGCGCAGGTATTGTATTAGCTGTATTAGCGACTTTAGTAGGTTTAACAAGAGGTAATATTTTAAAACCATTGGAAGAAGCTGCATTAAAAGAGGCAAAATGGTACAGTCCAAGCAAATGGGGACACTATTTGGCTAAAGCAGGTGATGCTATTGCTAAATATACTTGGGATCCTATTGCCAGATTGTTCGGTAAAAAAGGTGCAGAAGCAGCAAGCGGTGCAGCTGAAGGTGCAAAAGCCGCAGAAGAAGCTGCTACTTCAATTATTGCTTAATTGTAAGAAAATCTATTATAATAATTCGCTAAAAGAGGTACTTGATTTTCAAGTACCTCTTTACTTGACGGATTTTTGAGGTGTATGATATAATATTAGTGTTGATTTGGTGGCATTTACCTTAAATATGTGATAACTCGTATGCAGGAAAGGATGGTTTTCTATGACATACGATGTCCCGTATGCTTTTGTCCCGGGAACAAAAGCTAAAGCAGATGAAGTTAATGCTAACTTCAATGACGTAATACAAAAAATTCAGAATACAAATGAGCGTATTGATAGTGCAGATAATCAAATTGCCATATTGAATTCCGGTTTGGCTGCTGCAAATACTAATATATCCCAAAAAGCCAATTCATCTGATATTGATGGTGCATGGACTAATAAATTACTTAAAATATTTGAGTCAAAAACTTTCTCTGTTGGCTCTAATTCTCTATCATATAGTTTAAGCTCATACCTCCCAAATGATGAAAAAAAATATGAGGTACTTATTTCAGGCGATGGATATACAGGTTCTTCAAACGGAGCTTCCATAATGTTCGGTTTAGGTTCTGCGCTTGCCAATTCCAGCTGCTGCATTTTATATAAGGCAATTACGAGAACATCTTCTTCCATGGTCGCAAGTGGGTGTTCAATTATTCCAATATCTACTGACAGAAAAATAAATCTCACAGTAACAGTCAAAACCGCGACATCAGGATCATGTTATTTAACAGTTTTAGCATACAGAAAGGTAAGGTAATATATGTATTATTTATTTATAGAAAATGAGAAAATAAATGGTGGAGGGCAATGCAAATGCCTGAATGAAAATATTAAAAATATTGAAGTTAATGAAAATATTTATAATCAATATATTGCAGAGCCAATAAGATACACTTTTTCAAATGAAAAAATAATTGAAAACCCGAATTACGAATCAGAAAAACAAAAAGAATATATTACAAATCAAATACTTGAAATTCAAAGAAAACTGGACATTTTAGATACTAAACGTATTCGAGCTGTTTGCGAAGATGAAATTCGAGATGAAAGAACAGGTGAAACATGGCTGGATTATTATAATTCACAAATCTATGATTTGCGAGTAGAATTAAAAAGCCTTGAAAATCAATTATAATCTAATCAGGTGCAAGTCAATTCTCGACTTGCACCTTTTTTTAATATTTATTTTTTTGTTATAATTTTTCTGAGGGAAATTGTTATGTTCAGCGTTATAAAAAGAGGAATAATAAAGGTTTTTGAAGATATAAAAGTTATTTATGATAATGATCCTGCTGCAAAAAATATTATGGAGGTTTTGTTTTGTTATCCGGGGTTGCAGGCGTTGATTGCATATCGTTTTGCTCACAGATTATATAAATGGAAAATTCCTTTCATTCCCAGATTTATTTCGTATATCACAAGAATAATTACGGGGATTGAAATACACCCCGGCGCAAAAATCGGCAGAAGGTTGTTTATCGACCATGGAGAAGGTGTTGTTATTGGTGAAACCTCTGAAATCGGGGATGATGTACTTATTTATCAGCAGGTAACACTTGGCGGTACAGGAAAAGAAGCAGGGAAAAGACACCCTTCAGTGGGTAATCATGTAATTTTAGGTGCAGGAGCAAAAATTTTAGGCAATATAAAAATAGGTGATAAAGTTAGAATTGGTGCAGGATCTGTTGTTGTAGAAGATGTTCCTGAAAATTCTACGGTTGTTGGTGTCCCAGGCAGAGTTGTGCATAGAGCATTTATTGATAAGGATGGGAATTTGATGCACAACAGAATCCCTGATCCTATTACTTGTGAAATTAATAAACTCAAAGCTGAAATTGAAATTTTAAAAGAACAAAAATAGTCTTTTATAATTTATGTTTAATTTTAATTCCGCAAAATGATAATTGTTTACGTTTGTATTTGTCAATATAGCTGATATTGAGTATGTTTTTTTCTTGTAAAAATTGTATAATTTGATATTGCGTATAATTATAGCTTCGCATAGTTTCAAATTGTGTAAATTTTTCAAGTTTTAATCTTTTTAGCGCAACAGTTCTGAGATAGTTTTTATCTATCATTTTTAAAATTTTATGAACATAGTTATAAAAGTCTTTTATGATATTTTCATTTTCGTTTTTATTGTACCAGAATAATGCAGATTTTACTGTATGAGTATATAGAGCATTTAGTTTATTTCTGCTTATTTGAGGGCATTTTTTTATTTCTTCAAATATAATCTTTTTGACATTATATAGTTCTTTGTATTTTTTTTCTGAAATAAAAGTCGAAGAGCCTGCTCTAACTCTGTAATTATACAAAGGCTTTTCAATATATGAAATGTCTTTAGCCCATATCATCGCACTCATGAAAAATGGCTGATCTTCATAAATTCTATTTTTAGAACATTTTATATTATGTGCAAGAACAAAATCCCGTTTATATATCAATCCCCAAAGATAAGCTGTAACAATAAAATTATTTTTAAGGTTATCTAATATTATTTTTGAACCATCAGCATTTATAAATGGCTTAACCCTATTTAAAACAGTTTTACATTCTCCAGTTTCCTCATCAAATCTATTATGAGGGAATATAGCAATATCAGTGTTTTGAGAATTTATTTTATTATATGCAACTTCACATGCATCAAGTTCCAGCCAATCATCAGAATCCAAAAACATGATACAATCACCTTTTGCAACATTTACAGCCCTATTTCTTGCTGCTCCTGTACCCTGATTAGTTTCCTGCTTCAACAAAACAAACCTATCATCTTTAGAGGCATATTCTTGTAAAATTGCATATGAATTGTCTGTAGAACCATCATCTACACAAATAATTTCAATATCTCTTAAGGTTTGGTTTATCACACTATCCAAACTCTGTCTTAAATATTTTTCAACATTATAAACAGGTATAATAACACTAACTTTTGGCATGTTGAATTTCCTCATCTTTAACATATTCATTTACAATATGCCAATAGTAGCTGTTTGGATTTGATGCTGCAGCTTTGTCTTTATAGGTTAATTTTTGTACAAAATAACTTTCTTTTACTTTGCTGTAATATTCTTCTTCATAATCTTCGCCTAAATGACCATATCCGTTACGAAAAGATTGATTGCACATCATAAATGCAGGTTTGTTGTCAAAAAATTTTGTATTTTCATATATTTTTTTTGCTGTTTCATCTTGTTTTACATACCTTACAAAAAATTGGTGAAACATAAAGTAATTAAAATGAAAATCTTCATTTTTCCAATATTCTTCCAAATATATTCTTAATGATTTTATTAGATAATTATTTTTGTTGCTTTTAATTAACCAATTTGAAATTCCCCCTCTTTTTGCACGCAAAATATTAAATGAGCTATTTTTTAAATCATCGGGAATCGGTTGAGTTAATAATAGCGTAGCATCTAACCAAAGACCACCATAATTATCTAGCAGCACAGACCTCACCCAATCAGAAAAATGAGCACAAGACATTTCCTTTTTATCTAGTCGCATTTTTATATATTCCGGAATTTCTATATAATTTTTTATATTAGCTTCTGTTATAATTATTAAATTCGGATAAATTCTTTTTATAGAATTCAAACATGCCTGAACGATTTGAGGTGGATTTTCTTGAAGCCACATAGTCCATACATAATCAGAAGGTTGATCTATATCTTTAGCTTCTAACTTTACCATCTCTTCTTTTACAAGTAGAGGTACTTTTCTTATGTATTCTTTAAGCATTAAATCATTAGCTTTTTGAGAACCATATTTACTCTCAAAAAAGCTATAAATATCTTTATGATTGTTATTACTGTACATAATTTCAAAGCTTTTTTCCAAAGTATTACTTTTTATTATATACTCATATTTATTTGCCCAAAATCTTTTATATATGGCTTTTAGCTTGTCATTTTCTTTAAACTTGAATCGCAATTTAAATATTTCAAATATTATATGATTTTGTTCACGCTTGATACAAAAAAACAATTTACATACCCCCCTTAAAACTCAGAATCAAGCTGTTTTGAGTTTACATGGTAACCTGCTATTCCGTTTGCCGGAAGCTTATTATAATTATTATAAATAGCTCTCAGATAAGCATTTGTGTTATTTGGAGCATTGAATTCCCAATCTTCAAACTTCATGCGCTGCAACGGATATATCTCACTTTTTCTGACTATATCCTTTGTTGAATAAGCCACAAAACCATGGTTATCTATTCCAATATTTATGGAATCGCTATCTTTTACTATATCCACACCTTTATTAATTTCCGAATAAAATAAATCATGAAGCTCTTTATATGTCTTTTTCTTCTTTTTAAGTTCTTTTACTTGTGCTTTAATTTTATCTGAATATTCTTGCAAGGTTACAACATTATGCACAGGATTAAAACAATCCCACGCAAAAAAGTCTAAAATATAAAATTCATCAATTGTTCCCCTAACACATTTGAATGAATCAACATTCCAAAAAACAACAATCTCATTTGGGTATTTCTCAACACATTCTTTTACATGCTGTGGATACTTACCAATTATCCAATCTGATGAATCTACATAAATGTATTTTTCGGATAAATATTTTATTAATTTTTCATAGTCCGGTCTTAGTGCTGCAAAATCCATATCATCATCCCAAGGAATAAAGCCTTTATGTCTTATTGCACCTAAAAGGCTGCCACCATCAAGCCAAAATTTAATATCAGTATTTTTCTCAATGTCTTCAACCACTTCTTTTGCAAAATCCAAAACTTTCATTTGAAAATCTCTAAATTTGCCGCTTACCGGAGCAAAATCAGAAGGATTTATTTCTGCTGAAATTTCACTTACAATTGCTAATGCTTTTTCATATGCTTTTGCAGACGTATGTTCCGTTTTTGAAATTTTTTCAAAATCTTTAATATAACCGGTTAAATCTCTTTTTGTATATGGCTGAACATATTTCAAAAAATTTACCAAACGATTATATTTACTTCCTCTGACATATCGTAATGTTACGCCTAATATACGTTTTTTTATTATTCCGTTTTCTCTTTCTTTTTTACAAAAAAAGTGCTTTATATCTTCAATATTAATGCTTATATCTTGCATTTATACCCCTTCCTATTAATAATTTAAATTATTTTATGTCGTAATTAATAGAAATAACTAAAATGACACGCACAATATTTAGATATCTTCTTAACATATTAATTTCTTAACACAAATAATTTATTCTTTTACAAGAATAATTATACAATAAAAATATCAACATTAAAGTATTATATAGAAACCTTTTGTCCGTAATAAGCATTTTTACCATGTTTTCTCAAATAATGCTTATCTAGTGTATATTGAGGAAGATTATTCAAATCATTCAACATTAATGTTTGATAATTCATTTTTGCCAATTCTTCCATTACTACAGCATTATATACAGATTTATAAGGACTATTTCCCCAAGAGAATACCCCATGTTGTTTTACCAAAACACCGGGGATTTGCTCGTAGTCAATATCATTAAAAGTTTCAACAATGACTTTACCGGTATTTTTTTCGTAATCAGATATAGTTTCTTCTTCCGTTAAAGTTCTTGTGCAAGGAATATCTCCATAGAAATAATCTGCATGAGTTGTACCAAAAGCCTCTATTGCTTTTCCGGCTTGTGCAAAAGATGTTGCATAATTTGAATGAGTATGACAAACTCCCTTTATACTTGGAAATGCTTTATACAATTCTATATGAGTAGGGGTATCTGATGAAGGATTCAAATTACCTTCAACGATATTACCGTTTGTATCTAATATAACTATATCTTCTGCTCGCAACTTATAATAATCTACACCTGAAGGTTTGATTGCGATATATTTACCATCATCACTTTTGCCTGATACATTGCCCCAAGTAAATATTACAAGATTGTGCTTAACAAGCATCATATTTGCATCATAAACTTTTTGCTTCAAATCTTCTAGCATAGTACTAAATTCTCTTTCTTTATTTTATATGTTCTATCAAGTCCTTGTCTTATATCATAAATAGCATGCCAATCCAATATCGTTAGTTTTGAACTATCTAAAATTGAATCTGCAGGTTTTGAATATCCTTTTGCTTCAATTGTGTCAGGCAGCTCAAATTTTAATTGTACTCCTGATATATCTGCTAATGTTTGAGCATATTCTCTAACTGAAACTATAGAATTAGGATTTGCTACATTATACACCTCAGGACTCTTGCCTCTTAGCAAAATTGTCAAAATTGCACTAACAGCATCTGCAACATAACAATAAGTTCTTCTTTGCAAACCTTCACTTTTCATAACAATATCTTCGCTGTTTACGGCATTTCGCAAAAATTGTGCATCAGCTCTTGAATTTGTATCTGTAATAGTTCCGCCATACACGTAGCAGAGTCTTGCAACATTAACCTCTATTCCATATTGGCTGTTATAAGCCATACATAAGGTTTCGGCGGCTCTTTTTGATTCCGGATAACAAGAACGCGAAATTTTTGTATCAACAATTCCTAAATCAGCTTCTGTAAAATTATGGTCAATATTATTTCCATAAATTTCACCGGAAGAAATATACAAAAATTTTGCATTGTTTTTTACTGCAATCTCTAGTAAATTCATTGTTCCAAGAAGATTTGTTTTCATTGTGCCAACAGGATCTTGAGAAAAAGCTCTTGGATGAGCATTACTTGCGGCATGAATTATATAATCACATGGAACTTCCTGTTTAATAGGTTCGTTAAGATCTTGTTCTACTATATTGAGATTGCTGTTTTGCCCAAATCGTTTCAATAATTTTTCTGCAGAACGTGACATTGCATATATTTTAATATTCATATCCTGTGTATTATTCAGGTATTGCAAAAAATCTACAATATATGAACCTATAAGTCCATTTGCACCTGTTATCAAAACAGATTTATTTTTTAACTTTTGAATATCAGTATTCAAAATCGAAATTATATTAGAATATTCTTCAATAAATAAATTACTGCTCACCGGAATCTCCTCTTAGTAAAGCCTTAAAGATTTCGATATCTTCCGGAGTTGTAAGTTTAATATTTTTTTCTGAACCGGTCGAGAAAAATACTTTTTCTCCAACTTCAATCATAAGAGTGCAACTTGCAACAGAATTTGTAATTCCGAGTTCCGCAGCCTTTTCGTGTGCTTTTTTTATAACTCCTAATTTGAACCCTTGTGGAGTTTGTGTACGTTTTAGATTATCTCTCGGGTATGAAGATGTTGAGGAAATTTTGTCTTGAGTTTCAAGCATTGCTTCTTGGCATGGAACACAAACAATTGCATTACCGTTTTGTTTAGTAACTGCAATACATTCTGATATAACATCTTTTGAAATATTAGGTCTTATAGCATCGTGAATAAGTACAATTGAATCCCCGCTATAATGTTTTGCGAGTTCAAAAATACCGTTTTTAATAGATTCTTGACCAACCTTGCCTGCGGGAATAATATGTTTTAACTTAGTAATATTATATTGTTTTGCATAGCTTGCAAGGATATTATCCCAACCATCCAGACAAACAACTGCAATAACATCAATTGCAGGATGTTTTTCAAATTTTTCCATTGTATAAGCAATAATCGGTTTATCAAAAACTGTCATAAACTGTTTGGGAATAGCCTGTTGCATTCTCGCTCCCACTCCGCCGGCTATAATTAATCCTATAGTTGTCAATTTTTGCTCCTTTTCTTAACATAAATATCCTTTGTAATTAATCTCATTAATATATTATCAAGTCAAGTTAAGCTATGCCCTTTAAATCAGGTATTTGTATATTCATTAACAATATGCCAATAGTAGCTGTTTGGATTTTTCTCTGCGTTTTTATCTTTATATGTAAGCTTTTGTATAAAATAGCTGTTTTTTATTTTGTTAAAAGTTTCTTCATCATATTCCTGAGCTAAAATTCCATATCCTCTCTTTCGTCCGTTATTAATCAAAAACGCTTTCTCATAATTGTTTTGTGTAATACATATTTTTTTTCTAAATTAGCAATTAAAGTTTGAGTATCTTCTTGCACATGGATTGGAACAGATAGTTTAATCCCAAAAAATTTGTACACTGAATGAGTTTCTGTCTGTTTTACAGAATATATATGTTTTCTAACATATTTTAGTCTCCCTGTATTATAAAAATTCTTCCTAACATAAATCAAATTTTTTATACTAAATATTGTACAACAAAAAAAGTAATCTATAAAAATAAAGGCAATTATGTAATTGCCTTTAAGATATAGATGGATTGTACTTAATGATTATGATTTTGAAAATAAACCTCTGAAAAGACCGACAAGAGAACCTACAGCCTGCCCAATGATGTTTCCTGTGATAAAACCTGTAAAAGGTGTTACTACAGGGCAGCATCCAAATGCCGGATACGCCGGCGGAAATGGGATTGGAGGAAATCCGCAACCCGGAAATCCTATAAAATTACCTGAATATAATGACGGAGGTACATTTCTGTAGAAACAATCTCTTGCACCTTGGGCGTATGCTTCGTGTCTGTTCCATACATTTACTCTTGCACAATGTACAGATGGCAAATTTCTTAAACCGTAGTTGTTATAAGTTACCATAATTTGTCCCCTTATATATCCCATATATATAAAGTATTTGTGCTTTAAATAATTTACCGTAACTTGCTTGTTTGTTAATATAACTTTACAAAAGCGACTCCCTTGTTATTCTGAGTAACATTCAGAATTCAAAAGAGTCGCTTTTTATAGTTTAATAAGTGCTATGCTTGGTTGCAAAATGCCGTACGCTATACCTACAGGAGGGCATTTGTCGTACAAATTTCACCACGGTTAGTAGTGAAACGCCCCAAGCGAACGAGAATAGTCTTGGATTTTATTGAGCGAGGTCAATCTATTCATTTCGCTACGCTGCCATTTATAATTGACCTCGCACCTTACGGGCTGGGTTGCTACGCAACACGGCGCCCTACATAAAATCCGCTACATCATGCCGCCCATACCACCCATACCTGCCATTGCTGACATATCAGGTGTTGAAGATTTTTCTTCAGGAATTTCAACAACAGCTGCTTCGGTTGTTAGTAGCATTGAACCGACTGATGCAGCGTTCAATAATGCTGAACGAGTAACTTTTGCAGGGTCAACGATACCTGCTTGGAACATATCAACATATTTGCTGTTAAGAGCGTCATACCCATATGCACCATCTTTTTCTAATATACAATCAACGACAACATCAGCTTTAGCGCCTGCGTTGCGTGCGATTGCTCTTAGAGGAACATCAAGTGCTGCTGTTAAGATTTTGTAGCCGACTTTTTCGTCATCAGATTCAAAATCGATGGATTCTAATGCACTGTTCAATTCTTGTTGAACTCTTAACAAAGCAACACCACCACCAGGGACAATACCTTCTTCATTAGCTGCACGAGTTGCGTTTAGTGCATCTTCAATTCTCAATTTTCTTTCTTTCAATTCAACTTCTGATGCTGCACCAACTTCAATTAGGGCAACTCCGCCTGAAAGTTTTGCAACACGTTCGTTAAGTTTTTCTTTATCGTATTCAGAATCAGAAGCTTCGATTTGTTTTTTAATAAGTCTTACACGTTCTGCAACGGCAGCTTTTGTTTCATCTCCTACAACAATTGTTGTTTCATCTTTTGTAACGGTTACACGTTTAGCTTTACCAAGCATGCCTGTTGTAACATTTTCCATTTTGATACCAAGTTCTTCGGTGAACATTTCACCGCCTGTTAAGATTGCGATATCTTCAAGCATAGCTTTTCTTCTGTCCCCAAATCCCGGAGCTTTAACAGCAACTGCTCTTAAAACTTTTCTCATTGTATTTACAACCAATGTTGCTAATGCTTCACCTTCAATATCTTCAGCGATTAACAATAATGATTTGCCATCTCTTGCAACTTGTTCTAACAAAGGAACCAAATCTGCGATTAAGTTGATTTTTTTGTTGCAGCAGAATACGTAAGCATCTTCTAATACAGCTTCCATTCTTTCAGGGTCAGTTACAAAGTATGGTGAGATATAACCTTTGTCAAATTGCATACCTTCAACAACTTTTAAGTTTGTACCGAAGGATTTTGATTCTTCAACTGTTATAACTCCGTCGTGTCCGACTTTTTCCATAGCTTCTGCAATAAGTTCGCCGATTTCTTTGTTGTTACCGGCTGAAATTGCTGCAACTTGAGCTATTTCTTCTTTTGTATTTACAGGTCTTGACATAGCTTTGATTTTTGAAACAGCTGAATCAACGGCTTTATCAATACCACGTTTCATAGACATCGGATTTGCACCTGCTGTTAGGTTTTTCAAGCCTTCACGAACAATTGCTTGAGCTAAAACTGATGCTGTTGTTGTACCATCACCTGCAACATCATTAGTTTTTGATGATACTTCTTTTAATAATTGTGCGCCTGAATTTTCTAACGCATCTTTTAATTCGATTTCTTTTGCAATAGTTACACCGTCATTAACGATTTGAGGTGCGCCGAATTTTTTAGTTAAAATAACATTTCTGCCTTTTGGTCCTAATGTAACTTTTACGGCATCTGCTACTGCATCAATACCTTTTAGAAGAGATTTTCTTGCCTCTTCATCAAATACAATTTTTTTTGCCATTTTTATATTTCTCCTTTTTATTAGAGGTTTGATAAGTAGGATAGGTTTGTTAAGTTTATAAGTTCGTATAGATTATTTGCTATCCTGCAATTTGTAATTTATTTAAAATAACAAATTCTTGTAAAGAACTTATCCTACTTATCTAACTCATCAAACTTATCCTACATCTATTCAATAACTGCCAAAGCATCTTTTATTGATAAAATTTTATATTCAACCCCATCAACTTTAACATCTGTCCCTGCATATTTTGCGTAAAGTACGATATCCCCAACTTTAACATCCATTGGTTCTCTTTCGCCTTTATCATTCAATTTACCAAGACCAACAGCAACAATCTCACCTCTTTGAGGTTTTTCTTTTGCACTATCAGGGATGAAAATTCCACCTGATGTTTGTTCTGTTTCTTCTATAACTTTGATAACAATTCTTTCACCTAATGGTTTAATCATAATTTCTCTCCTTTACTACTTACAATACATTTATATAACAGTTTTTATGAATAATTAATAAATTTAAGGAAAAATTAATTATTTGAGTTATAATTTATTCATGAATAAAAAATTATACGTCATATCAGGCTGCTCAGGTGTCGGAAAAGGCACTGTTATAAATGAGTTTATGAAAAGAAATTCTAACGATTTTGTTTTGTCTGTTTCTTGTACAACAAGACAGCCAAGACAAGGTGAGGTTGATGGAGTTAATTATTTTTTCCTGACACATGATGAATTTGAAAAAAATATAAAAGAAGATAAATTTTTGGAACACGCAAATTTTGCCGGAAATTATTACGGAACAAAGAAAAAATACATTAATCAAAAATTAGACGAAGGCTACAATGTAGTTTTGGAAATCGATACACAAGGAGCATTTCAAGTTAAATCAAAAATGCCGGAAGCTATACTAATATTTATTGTACCGCCCAGCGTAGAAGAACTTGAAAAACGTTTGAGAGGTCGACATACCGAAGATGAAGCAACTATTCAAAAACGTCTGGCTCAGGTAAAAATCGAACTTGAACGCTCGCAAAAATATGATTATACAGTAATAAACGATAGTGTAGAGCGTGCGGTTGAAGAAATTGAAAAAATAACTAAAAAGTAGGTCGGCATTACGATGCCGACAGGTAACGAAAATGACACTACAAAACCAACACATTTTAATTGGAATAACAGGCGGAATCGCAGCTTATAAAATCTGCGAGCTTATAAGAATGTTTAAAAAATCAGGCGCAGATGTAAAAGTTATTGTAACCCCTAATGCCCTCAATTTTGTAACCAAATTAACCCTGCAAAATCTTTCACAAAATGATGTCTATGAAGGAGAATTTACTCCAAAAAATTGGAAGCCGGAACATATTTCACTTGCGGATTGGGCAGATATAATGCTGATTGCACCGGCTACAGCAAATACTATAGGCAAAATTGTGCAAGGGATTGCTGACAATTTGTTAACATCTGTTGCGTGTGCGTTTTCCAAAAAGATGATAATAGCACCCGCTATGAATTGTAATATGTGGCAAAATGTTGCCGTTCAAAATAATCTAAATATTTTAGAAGGCAGAGGAGTTGAAATATTACCGCCTGATAACGGATTTTTGGCATGTGGATATATTGGCAAAGGCAGACTTTGCTCATTAGAAAAAATTTGTAGTGCTGTAGATGAAGCCCTAAATTATCAGCAAATTTTGAAAGGTAAAAAGGTTGTAATAACATCCGGCGGAACAATTGAAGATATTGATCCTGTACGTTATATTTCAAATTATTCCTCAGGAAAAATGGGGTTATCCCTTGCAAAAACCGCTTATGATATGGGTGCAGAAGTTGTTTTAGTAACAACAAAAGATGTTGAAGCACCGTATAAAGTAACAAAAGTAAAATCCGCACTTGATATGCAAAATGCTGTTAATAATGAATATGACGGATCTGACATAATTATTATGGCGGCGGCTGTAGCAGATTATAGAGTTAAAAATTACTCCGAACAAAAAATGAAAAAAGGGGGAAATGAGAATTTAACCTTAGAGCTTGTCAAAAATCCGGATATTTTGGCAGAACTTTGCAAGAAAAGACAAGCCCCTCTCCCTAACCCTCTCCCTCAAGGGGCGAGGGAAAATAAAATTATCGTCGGATTTTGTGCAGAATCAGAAAACTTAATCGAAAATGCGAAAGAAAAAATATCTAAAAAAGGCTGTGATTTTTTAATTGCAAATGATATTTCCCGTAAAGATATCGGCTTTGGCTCTGACAATAATGAAGTTACAATTTTCGATAAAAACGGCGGAATAAACAAACTTGAAAAAGCCTCAAAACAAGTTATTGCAAGAAAAATTTTGGAATATATAACAAATGAATAAATATGAAATCGTAAAAAGAATAGAAAATTTTGCACCGATTGAAACTGCTGAAAGTTGGGATTGTGTTGGGTTTATGGCAGAAACGAAAAAGGTCGACATAAACAAAATCATGCTCTGCTTAACACCGACAAATGATGTAATAAAGCAGGCGTTAGCACAGAATTGCGATATGATAATTTCTCATCACCCGATGTTTGAAATTAATTGTCATTCTGAACTTGTTTCAGAATCTTTTACGCCCAAAATTGATATATATTCTGCTCATACCAATATGGATTTGGCGTATGGCGGCACTACAGACACTTTGATAAAAACGTTTATTGATATTTTTAATAAAAAAAATTACCCCTCACCTGAATTTGTAAATTCGCAAAGCTCATTAACAAATTCTAGCCTCTCCCTCAAGGGGCGAGGAGAACGAGAGGCAGATTTTGTTAGATATATTGAGTTTGAAGATTTTGTTGAATTGGATAAAATAACGAATATTTTGCGTAAAATATCTCCGAATTTGCGATATGTAAATAATAATCGTATAGAAAGAGTTAAAAAAATCGGATTTTGTGCCGGTTCAGGCTCAGAGTTTATTTCTGAAGCTCAAACTCAAGGAGCAGATTGTTTTGTTACAGGTGATTTGAAATTCCATACAGCACTTGACTCTGAGCTTGTCGTTTTTGATATAGGTCATTTTGAATCAGAAATTCTAATTCTTCCGGTATTTGAAAAAATTATTGGTGATGGGGTTGAGATAGTATATGCAAATGAAAGCTCTCCATTTATAGTTTAATGCTCAACGACTTTTAATATTTCCATAATGCACAAATAATGAAATACGGCACCGGCAATTACGAAGATGTGCCAAATGCTGTGCATAAATCTTTTTTTCCACAAATAAAATACACAGCCTCCGGAATAAAAAAGACCGCCTATAAATAGTAATAATACAGCATAATGGCTGGCATTATTCCAAATTGCATATACCAAAAATAATGACAACCAACCCATTACAAGGTACAAGCCGGTTGATAAATACTTAAATTTTAAAGTTAAACAAGAATATACAATTCCCGTAATTGCCAGATACCATGTCATAGCAAGCAAGGCAACCGATAACGGAAATTCTACTGTCAGCAAAAGTATGGGGGTGTATGTTCCTGCAATCAGCATAAAAATTGCGCTGTGGTCAATTCTTTGAAAAACTTTTTTGGCAGTTTCATTAACCATAGCATGATACAGAGTGGAAGATTGAAACAGGATAAACAGCATAGCACCAAAAATTGCGGTAGATGCTGCTTCCATTGCGTTATGTGAGCTTACGGCAAGCATAACTATTGCATATATGGAAAACAAAGCACCTATAGAATGAGTAAAAGCGTTTGCAAATTCTTCTTTTGGTGTGTATTTAGTATTATTGCTCATAATTTAATCCTTTTCTTTTTACTGTTTGTAATGTTATCTATAATTTTACTTATTACCATATTTTCTCTTGTTTTAAATATTGTTCTACTGTTTTATAATCATTTTCTTTAATAAATTTTATTAATTTCATATTTTTATGTTCAAATTGGAAAAAGTCTTCTTTTTGGAATTTTTCGTAGTCAATATCCATATTATAGTTTTGAATAGTTTCTATGTATTTTTGTCTTATTTCAGGAAATATTTTTTGTAATCTTGCAACAATATTACTTGAAAGGTGACAATAATGAATGTTTTTCATTTTTTCAAAATGTCCGTAATTTCTTAGAATTTGTTCCGCTAATGAAAAAGCTCGAAATGTATCAAAAATTTTTTCACCTTTATTTTCGGTTATTCCGTCTACACGATAGATAGAATAATAATAATAAGATACAGGCAAATAATTGACTCTTTTGGCTTTTGCATAAACCTCTGCCCAATGCGGAACATCTTCATAACAAAGATTTTTTACAAATTTTATATTAGTTACCAAATCAGATTTATATATTTTTGACCAAGTTGCAACAGGAATAAATCTATATACAAAAGTATCTGCGGTATCTATATTAAAAGTATTATCACCGTATTTTTTCACAATATTATTAAAGTGAAGCTGTTGAAGAACTTTACCTTCCGGTGTACCTCTTAAAAAATCAAAAATTACGACATCAGAGTTATGACTTTCTGCATAATTATACAAACCTTCCAAGGCATTTTGAGCAATAAAATCATCAGAGTCAACGAACATGGTGTATTTGCCCGTAACATATTCTAAAGCTGTATTTCGGGCAACTGATAAACCTTGATTTTTCTGATGAATAACTTTTATTTTGGTATACTTTTTTGCATATTCGTCCAGAATTTTCCCGGAATTGTCCGTCGAGCCGTCATCAACACATATAATTTCATAGTCAAGCTTGAATGTCTGATCAAGAATAGTGTTTAAACATCTTGGCAAATACTTTTCAACATTGTATACAGGAACAGTTACAGAAATTTCTACCATAAAAATGATTTACCTATTTACTAAAAAAGAGCCTCAAGGGCTCTTTAAAAATGGTACCCCCAAGCGAATTCGAATCGCTGTCTACACCGTGAAAGGGTGTTGTCCTAGGCCTCTAGACGATGGGGGCTCGGTTACGAAATCCATTCTATATGGAACATAATTAAATGTCAACAACTTTGTTTTAATTTTGAATTTCTTTAATAATTTCTTGTATTTCTGCTGATACGTCATTTTTGTCTTTGATATTATTTTTTATCATTTTTGCAAATTCTGCTTTTTTAAATTCATGCATTCCTCGTGTTTTGAATATCTCTTCTAGTACCTTTGTTCGGGGTTCTTGCGTTTGAAATATATTTTTATCTATTATTGATAGGGTACTTAATTCGTATTCAAGAGTTCGGTTTATCAAATCAATCGGAATCAAATCTTCAAATTCTCCGCATTTTAGTAAGTGTATTTTATCTGTTTTCCTTAATTTTGGTTTTATTTGCTCCAAATTTTCTTTTGCATCCTTATCTAAAAGTACAAAAATCGGGCATCTTAAATATTCAATAAGTTCATAATAAAGTTTTACAACTTGATTTTTGCCGCCGGCAGGAATAACATATATCCCGTTTTGGGCAAAATTATATTTGCACAATTTTGCAAATTCGGGCAACAAAATTTCTTCGGTTGCCCCTTCTACAATTACAACTTTTTCTATAGGAAAAAGTAATTCTTTTTCTTTGCGCAATTCTTTTATCTCTTTGGTTTGGTTTAGTGCTTTAAGCCATTGTAAATTTTTTACCGAAGTTTCGTCAATTAGGTTTAAAAATGCTTTGTAATTAATTTTGTTATCAATTAATTCTGTGGTATTTTTGTCCAATATAAATGTTGAATTTTCGTACTTTAAAAGTTTTTTATTTATAGAATAATCATCAACATTTTCATATCCGAGATTTTCCAAAGAATAATTTATTATTTTCTCAGCGATATTTTTTAAATTCTTAGAAGGCATTTGTTCAAGTTCGGTTTTTTTGAATTTTGGCGAAATTAAATTGTTTGACACAATTTCGCTAAAAACCCTAAAGTATTTTCCTTTTTTAAATCTTGTAAGACGGTCAATTGATATTATCAATTGCTCTTTTGTTAACGGTTTGACTTTTATATTGTCCAATGGTACCTTCTTTTAATATTTATTTACACTAATAGCAATTTTTAAATTGCGTGGTTTTTATATATATGGGTGTCAACATGGTAGAAAAAGTATCTTCTCGTATATGTCAACTAAATAATTATAACACAATAAGCGGTGTAAAAAACATCGTGTCGAATAATGCAGCAGAAAGTACAAATAGTATAAATCCGACTTTTACTGCCGCAAAAACAGTTCAGCACCCACAAACGTCAAGAGTTCAATTAAGAACAGAATTATCAGGAAAAGAAGAGAAGGCAAAATATACACAAGTTGTATCCCATCTTGACAGAAGCGGGAGAAAAATTGTAAATAATCTTTTGAAAACAGGTGTATTATTAAATGACAATTCTAATGATAAAAGTACTGTTTTAGATAATTTATATAAAATAATAACAGAGCCCAGAGCTGAAGGTTTAGATTCAAAAACCATGCTAAAAGACACCATAGCAACAATTGCGTATCCATATTTAATTACACAGCAATTTGGAGATATTCCTGCCGAATATAAGCAAAGAGCAATTGATATGAATAATGAGGGTAAAACCAATTTATTTGATATTCGTCAGGGAATTAGTGATGTGAATGTTGTCCACTCCGGAACTTGTGTTGCCGCAAGTACTGAATTTAAACTCGCAAAGCAGCTCCCTGCGGAATTTGCAAGATTTGCTAATGAATTAAGCTCTCCCAAAATGTCTGTTGAAAAAAATATAAGATTGGATAACTTGGCTGATGAAACTCTAAATGCAGTTTGGTTGTTGGATGCTTTTGAAATTCCTTGGGACAGAAAAGATTTTAATAAGGCAAAATTAATATTTGCACCTGATAAAAATGCAATATTAAGAGCTCAAATTCAGACCACCAACAAAGATCCGTATGAAAGAACACCGTTAGATGTTTTGATGCAGTCCACATTTATGCAAATAGGTTCTCAGCAGTCTTATAATACAATTACGGATAAGCGTCATGGCAAATTTAATCAAAACGATAAGGGATTGATTGAATTTGAAAAGACATTCACTGAATCAGTTGTTTTTGATAAAAATATTTTATCCGTTACATATCAAACGGTTGATGAAAATGCTCGATTAATCGGTTACGAAACAGATTTGAGTACTATGAAAAAACATCTTTTAACAGCTTTGAATGAAAATGAAAATGTAATTATCGGATATACTCAGACCGATAGCAACAATATAATTATCAACGGTCATGAAATTACTCTTGTGGGTTATAAAACAGGAAATGACGGCAAAATTACGTTTATCTGTAATGATACTGATGATGGTATTCCTAATTTAATCGAATATTCAGAAGATTACCTGCTGCCGAAAATTCACCATGCCGCGCTTCCAAAACATATTGTGGAAGATGATTTGAAAATTGTTCCAAATTGGGTTGAAGGTATTGATGTATACAAACAAATGCGTGGAGCTGCGTAAATGTTGAAATAATACAAAATAATGTTAAATTAACTTAACAAATGCTTATATTAGGTCAAAAAATATGTTTTACATGGTTTAGAAGGAGTGTAAATTATTAAAAGGTAGATAATTATGATAAATACACCTGTAATAAGTACAAAACCTATATATACACAAACAGGTTCTATGGTTTCTGACAGTAACGTACAAAAAGAGCAAAGTGCCGCACAACCACAAGCATCTCAAAATGTTGCGCCTGTATATACTACAAAAACGACTTCCATTTATAAAGAGCCAAACGTAATTCATACAAGCTGGTTTTATATAAATGACTTGCACGGTAAAATGACCAAAATGGAACGTATATACAACATGGCAAAAGAATTTGATGCGGTGTCATTAAAAGAAAGCGGAAGTTTTTTCAAAGAAGCAAGTGATGATAAAATTTCAAAATTTAAAGTATCTTCAGGGGATATATCAATAGGTTCAAACTTTAATAATAATACGGTGGCTGCCAGATTTTTGGATTGGAGTGGTTTTCTGGCAAGTGCATTGGGAAATCATGAAATGGATGTTGTTGATCCTAATAATTTAGCTGCATTAACAAGTAATACAGGGTGCAAAATGCTGGCTCTAAATGTTGAAGCAAAACCCGAATCACCTCTAAGCGGACGATTTGCAAAATCTATAGTAGTGGAAAAAGATGGCGAAAAATATGGAATTATGGGTATAGCACCTTCTGATATGTTTGAAAGAGTTAAAATAAATGATTCTTTGAATGATATAAAAGTTCAAAATATAGAAGATACCATCAAATCTATTCAAACAGAGGTGGATAATTTAAAATCTCAGGGAATAAATAAAATCATTTTGTTATCACATAGCGGACAAAGTAATGACAAACGAATTGTTAGTGAGGTTGACGGCATAGATATAATATTTGGCGGTCATACCCATGAGCTTATAAAAGGAATTGAAGAAGGCAAGAATTTATTATATTCAAAATCCGGTGAGCCTGTGATTATGACTCAGGCAGGTAAAAATGGTGAATATGTCGGAATTTTAAATGTTGATTTCGACAAAAACGGTGTTATTGTAAAAGCTCAAAATAACATAATATCGACCGCTCCATATAACAGACCGCTTCCTATAAAAGATTCTGTTGAAAAAATTATAGGAAAACCTGAAATCGTCGGAAAGGTTAATACCGCTGTTCCAATGCCTAAAAATATCTTGATTGAAGATAATCCGCATGGTGATTTGATTGCAGATGCTATGCGAACAGAACTTGATGCCGATATTGCAATTTTGAATACTGCAAACATCAGAGGAAGCTTCACGTCAGGTGCGGAGGTTGATTCAAGACTATTGGCTGATATTTCTCCATTTGAAGATAAGATGATGCTTTTGAGTCTTTCAGAAAAACAAATTGTAGATGCAATAAAATTCGGTTTGGAAAAATCGTTCAACAATAAGGCTCATAAACCCGGAATATTGCTTGTTTCCGGCATGAAATACAAGTGTAATACTAAAGGAGAATTGTTGAGTCTGGAATACATAGACAGAGAAAACAATTCACATGCGATAGATGTTAAAAACCCCAGTGCTGATAAAAAATATACCGTAGCCGCAGATGATTTCTTTGCAACTGGCGGAGATGGATATTTGCCGACAAATCCAAATCCTGATTTTGTTTTGAAAACCCTGGATTATGATAAAAACAAAATGGCTTGTGATTATATCAAAAAATTGCCACAGCCGTTTGATGTTAAATACGATGGCAGACTTGAAATAGTTGAAGCATAAAAATGCTGAAATTTGTGTATTTGTAATATAATAAACAAAAAAAGGATATTAAGATGAAAATATTAGTAGGTTTGTCAGGTGGTGTAGATTCATCGGTTGCAGCGTTATTATTAAAACAGCAGGGGCATGAAGTTATTGGTGCAACTATGTCAATCTGGGGTAAAGATGGTATGGCTTTAAAATCCGGTCATAAAAATGCATGCTACGGGCCTGATGAAAAAGAAGATATTGAACAGGCACAAAAAATCGCAAAACAGCTCGGAATACCGTATTATGTGTTGGATTGTGTTGAGCAGTATGAAAAAATCGTTCTTGAAAATTTTAAGTCTGAATATATAAAAGGAAGAACTCCAAATCCTTGTGTATGGTGTAACGCCCGTGTAAAATTCGGAGTATTACCGGAAATGGCGAAACTTTCCGGTATTGAATTTGATAAATTTGCAACAGGTCATTATGCCAGAGTTGAAGAAAAAAATGGCAGATATCTTTTAAAAAGAGGAATTGCCCCTCATAAGGATCAATCATATTTTTTGTATAGATTAAAACAAGACCAGCTTAAAAATATCCTTTTGCCCCTTGGCTCATATACCAAAGAGGAAATCCGAAAAATTGCAAAAGAAAATAATTTAGAGGTCGCAGAAAAACCTGACAGTCAGGATTTTTACGATGGTGATTATAATGAGCTTTTAGGTATAGAAGAAAAAGAAGGAAATATTGTTGATATCAACGGTAAAATTCTTGGTACACATAAAGGTATTTGGAATTATACAATAGGTCAGAGAAAGGGTGTTGGTATATCATCAACAGAACCTTTATACGTTTTAGAGCTTCGTAAAGATTCAAATGAGGTTGTAATTGGTCCTGCAGATAAAACTTTCAAATCTCAACTTACGGCTGTGAATTTGAATTGGATAGGGATTGAGAATTTATCAAATGACATTAAAGCCAGTGCAAAAATTCGCTCAACACAGCAGCCTGTCCCTGTTACAATTTATCCATCAGAAGATGGCAGCGTAAAAGTGATTTTCGATGAAATGCAAAAATCTATTGCAATAGGTCAATCGGTTGTTTTTTATGATGATGATATTGTTCTTGGCGGCGGAATAATTGATAAAGCAGAATAACAATTATTTAATAATGAAAAATTTTACAAAAGAAAAAATAATAGCAATTTTAAAAGATAACACTCAAAATGAGTGGTTATTTTCACTTGCCGATGAGATTAGGAAGGAAAATGTCGGGGATGAAGTTCATTTAAGAGGTCTGATAGAGTTTTCAAACATCTGCAAAAGAACGTGTAAATATTGTGGTTTAAGGTGCGAAAATAAAGAGATTGACAGATATCGTATACAACCTGATGATATCATTAAATATTCTCAAAAAGCGGTAGAAATGGGTTATAAAACTATTGTTTTGCAATCAGGGGAAGATGAATATTACTCTTGTGATGTGATGTGCGAAATCATAAAAGGAATTAAAAACTTAGATGTCGCCTTAACCTTGAGTATCGGAGAACGCAGTTTTGATGATTACAAAGCATTCAAAGATGCAGGTGCAGACAGATATTTGCTGAGAATAGAAACTACAGATAAAGATTTATATAAACAAATGCACCCTTATATGGATTTTGATAATCGGATAAGATGTTTGAAAGATTTAAAAACTTTAGGTTATGAGCTTGGTACAGGTTGTCTTGTCGGGTTGCCAAATCAAACAGTTGAATCTCTGGCGGATGATATTTTATTTTTTAACAAGATAGGTGCGGATATGGTTGGAATAGGACCTTTTATCCCTCACCCGAACACTCCGCTTAAAGATTTTAAAACTGGTGATTTCACATTGGCTTTGAAGGTTATGGCATTAACAAGAATTATAATGAAGGACATCAATATTCCCGCAACAACAGCTATGGAAACACTTAATCCAAATGGCAGAATCATAGCTTTGCAAAGTGGTGCGAATGTTGTTATGCCAAATGTTACAACACGTGAATATCGTGCAAAATATGAAATTTATCCCGGAAAAATTTGTGTTAATGAAGAACCATCTCAATGTCGTCATTGTATAGAGGCTAAAATTAAATCAATAGGGCGTATTATATCTAAAACAAAAGGTTTTCATAAAACCTGTTAGTATATACTTTTGATATAAATATTAACTATTGTTAAGATACTTTTTACATGTTAAGCAATTATTTTGTATATAAATCATTTATTAATATATACAAAATAATTTTTGTATACGGGGATATTTAGGGGAAGATATATGAATTTCTTATCGACAGCAAAAGTATTCTTAAAAGCATCAGGAAAAGCACTGGGTCAATCTGCTTCAAAAACTGCGAATGCGGTATCAAAAGGAGCTGTTTTTGCTGCATCTTCAACAAAGAATTTTGTTTCTGTAACCGATGAGCTTACCCATGGTGTTGTAAAAGCTGTTTCAAAAGAAGGTGTTACTCAAGGTGCAGCAAAGGCTGTATTAAATAAAGGCAGTGTTAAGTCTGCTTCCAAAATGATATCTGCAGAAGAATTTGCAACAAGAAGAACCGGACTTGTTGAATTGTTGGGCAAATCAGGAAAAGTCGAAGCAGAAAATGCAGATGCTATTCTTTACTCTGTGAAACCTGAAAATATTGAAGTATTTGAAAGAATTGTTAAAAATGCTGAGGTAAACCCTAACAGATTACAACATGTTCACCAATTAATTTCTGCAGAAAATGAAGATGCTGTTCTTAGTTTAATTAAAGATGAAAGTATTGATTTAAGTAAGTTTAAATTAATAGATGTACCGGAATGGGTAAATAAAAAGAACGTAAAATTATTGAAAAAAATATCGACAGTTAAAGATTTTAATAGTCAAGATATGAGATATTTTGTTCAATCTGTTAAAGAGCCGGAAGATGTTGAGGCTGTTTACAAATTGGTTTCACACGAAGGCGTAACTGTTGAAAAAAATGGTCTTGCTTTTGTTTCAGATATTTTTTACCGCACGGATAAATATGGTGAAAATATAAAAGATGTAAGAAAGTTAATTTCTGAGGTAACAAAACATAAAGAGTTCAAATGCACATCTCTTGAGGATTTTTCAGATGTATTGAAAAAAGTAAATTCAGATAATTTGAATTTAGCTGAAAAATTATGCTTGCAGGAAAAAAACATACCGACATCAACAGTTGAAAGTATGCTAGAGTCATACAATCCTGAATCCGAAGCTTTTATGAAGGAATTGTTGGAATTATTACCGGAAGATTATCCGATAAGAGTTTCTGTAAGGGACTATAAAGTCGCAACAAAATATATCAAATTTATAAAAAGTTTAAAAATAACCTCAAAATCTGATATTATTGCAGCACTGGAATCAATTCAGCATATCACTAATGAAACTGAATTGAATGCAGTTATGAAATTAATGAAAGAAAATAAAAACAATATAAAACAAATAGCTGATAGAATAATCGTTAAAAATACTTGTTTAAGAAATGCTGATGAATTAGCTGATGTACTTGAACAATCAGGCAGAGAATTGACACCGTCCGAAATAAAGGAGGTTTCAGTATATTATGGCTGTATCAAAAAAGACGAAACACGCAAAGTTGTAAACAGATTATTATCAGAGCCGAAAAATGAATTACAAGGCATCGTAAGAATTCAGGATGATTTACTAAGAAATCAATCAAAGGCTTTTAACGACACTAAAAAATCAAAGTTCTTAAATGAATTATTAGATAAAGATTTGGCTTGGAAAGATGTGGAAAATGTTTATCATTCCGTTGATAGTGAAGAAAAAATTGAATTTGTTAAAAAGTTTATTGACAATCCTAAATTTGCCAAATCCAATATAAGATTTTTAAATCCCAAAAATGAAGCTGATGTAAGACGTATGTTGGACAGCGATGTTTTCAAGCCTGAAAAATATGACAAATATATTGCTGCAATTAACAATGGTACTGATGTTTCCGCAAGCATCAAGGAATTGAGATGGAAACAATTGGAAACACTTTTGAGAAAATATCCGTATAATGAAGATGGTTGCATATTACTGGCATCTGTTACAACAAATAAAAATAAAAAATTGATATCTATATTATTAAGACGAAATTTCGATTTAGATGAGATTTATCGTGCAGTTAATCCTTATTACGCTTCAAGCAGATTAATGCCGGGATTATCTAATCAAGAAATCCATTTTTTAACTAATTTATATGCTGATCCTGAAATTTCTAATAATGGTTTGAGATTAATAATGAATACAGAACCAATTGATTTGTATAAAGTTATGCAAAAATATCCGGCTCAAACTAAAAAAGCACTCAATGCAGGCATTGATGTTATAAATCTGGATAAACTTATAGAAAACAAACATTTTGAAAAAATATTAGAACAAGTAAAAAACATAGAAATTTCTCATAATATTAAATTGGAATATCCGTTATCAGCTCCGGCAGGACTTTTGGGAAACTCAAATGATTTATTTATAACATTGAAAAGTGCTGATGGTACTTTGTTAAAATTCAACAAAACAAGCGGAAAGTTAATGACTATTTCAAAAGAAAAAGTATGTTTAAACGTTAGAAACGGTGTTAAATCAAGTACTTCTTTATATCAGGCAAAAAGAGCAAACGGCTTATTTGGAGATGTAATTTCTCCTTATTATATGGAAACATACTTGGAAAAACCGGGACAAGCACCGTTGAGAACAATTTATAAAGAATCAGCTGTTCCGGGGCAATATGAAATATATTCTCAAGCTCCTAACGGTGGCAGAAAAGCTATTGGGGTTGTAAAATCTTTTCCAAGCGGTAAAAAATACGTTCAAAGAACTTTAACATCATTAGATGGTCATAAATCATCTTATGAGTTCAAAAGTGATGCCGCAGGCAATAGGCTTTTAGTATCTGAAATTGCTGATAAAGACGGCAAGATTATATCTCAAACAACAAGGTCTTTCAAAAGATTGTCTGATAATCATTTTATCTCAACTGTTAACGGTAAATCTTATGATATTGAATACTTTAGTGATAAAGTTATTGCTACAAAATTAGACGAAGCAGGTAAGAAAACAGCAGAAACAGTTGAATATGCGATTGTTGATATTCCGGAAAGTACAGCTCAAATGATGTTTAAAGAATTTGAAGCTGAAGCAAAAGTTTTAGAAGACAATATGAAGCGTTCAGGCATTAAACATCTTGTAAATGAAGAAGAAATGATGACAAAATTGTGGCAGAAAGTATTTTCAAGACATGGTATTTCTCCATATTCAATAGACAGAAATGCTTTAGGAATTATGAAACAAATGCCTGGTGATGAATATTTTGCAATGAAAAAATCATGTCAATATGTCGTAGGTAATCATATAGAAGCAAATAATGCTTGTTTTGCAGGAAATCCAATATTTGTTTCAAAAGAATTAGCAAACAATTATGGTGTGTTTAGTCATGAATTGGGACATGCAAAATTTCAAGCATTAGATTTGGCAAATGATCCGGAATTGATGAAGATATACAACGCTGAAAAAAGACAATTCACTCAAATGTATCCCGAAGCAAACATTGAATCAATTGATTATTTCTTAAAAGGAAATGCATCAGCAAAACGAGGAGTAAACGAGGGTGCTGCCGAAACAAATCTGATTGACCAAATTCCTCAAACTTGTGAAGCAATGCAGGATAGAACAATTTTGTGGGAACAATATTTCCAAAAAACTAGAGCTTATATTTTGAATAAATATCGTAAATTAGTTTAAATTTAGTAGCAAAAAATATCATTACAGGTTTTAGAATTAGGGTAATGGGAAAGTATTATCTTATATCTAAAATATCAAGTATTCCTTATGGTGAGTATAAGGGTAGTGCTGTTCGCTTGTCTAAACAATGTCCGGCAAAAGTCGATGAAGTTATTGTCGGTTGTAAAGAAGCTCCGGCACAAGTAAAAAAAATTACAACATTTAGGAATAAACAAGGTAATATAATTGAGCGGGCTTTTGATTATTCAGGTGAACCGTTAAAAAATCGGCTTTATAGTTTAGTTTTTGACAAAATATGTAAAAGTTCGGTTGCTCTTCGTTCTTCTGAGGTTAAAGAATACAGTTTGCCACGAAAACTATTACGCAAATTTTTAAAAAGATTAAAAGGTAAAAAAATAGATTTATGGACTCCGGTTAAAATTGAAACGCACCATATAAAAACAGCAAAAACAGGTGAAAAAATTCATTCCCTGACAAGAATAACTGATATTGCAAAGGGACAAGTGCCAATTCATACGATAATAGAGTTTCCGCATAAGAAATCAGGTGATGTCTGTTTAACCCCCAAAAAGTTTTTACAATTTAGGGTAAATCCTTTGGACAATTCAGTATTTCAGGATAGTTTTGTGGCGCAAAATGTTAAAATTCCCCAAAATGACAGTTATTTAGGCTTTAGAATATTAGGAATTGAGGCCTCAAAAGTTTCGCTGACAAAAAGATTTATAAACCAGCGTGGTTTAGCCGATATGAATGTGAAAGCGGGGGTATGCTCATATAAGGAAAAGAAGGATGGACATACTATTTCTGCTCGTTTTGCACCTTGGAACGGTGTAATTGAGTATAATAAATTATTTCGGCACAAATCAAAAGCTGCATTGGTAGATACGGCGCGTCATGAGGTTGAACACGCATGGCAATATTATCTGAATGCGAGAAACGGCTGTGGTGTCGAACCTTGGGAAATATCTATGTATAAAAAATTTGGAGATATATGTAAATCTCCGGGATTACGAGCAGAGGCAGATAAGTATAGTGAAGCCATAAGCTGTTATGTGTCTGTAGATAAGGATTCTGAAAAGTATTTTAATTCATTGATAGAAGTTTTGGCAAGAAAAGCAGGTATAATAGCAAAAACGAAATATAATATTGAAGGGTTTGGGATAAGAGATTCATTCCCTAATATTCCCAGAGAGTTGTTGTAACAGCATTTTAAGCAGACGATTATATATTATTATATTTGAAATTTTTCCCTCTCTCATGAGGGAGGGTTGGGGTGGGTGCTGATTTTAATTTATTTTTGTTGTAGCTCCTATATAGTTACCTTTAAATATTATTAAGTTCTTTAAAACGTTGATTGTGCCACAAGGCACAGCCAAATTCTGCTTCGCCCTCTGCTTTTATAATAACAATCAGTTTGAGAAAAAAGAGCATAGGAATTGATAATTTTGTAGGGTGCAATTTTTTGCACCAAACGTGTTAGTATATAAATATGAGCAATTACAAAAGATATTTTAAAAATTTATCAAATCCTGTTTTTATCACATTCGTTACATATAGTCGGAGAGAAATTTTAATTCAGAATATTGAGGTTTTAAGAAATAGTTTCAAGTATGCAAAAAATAAATATGATTTTGAAATTATTGCAATTTCAATATTAAAAGAACATTGTCATATGATAATATATGCATCAAATACAAATGATATTCCACAAATAATAAGAACAATAAAATTTAATTTTTCAATTAATGTTTCTGAAAAATTTGTTTGTCAAAATCTTTCCGATTCAGCAGTAAAACGTGGTGAAAAAGGTATTTGGCAGAGAAGATATTATGACCATATAATTAGGAACGAGGAAGATTTATACACACATATTGATTATATTCATTACAATTCAATGAAGCATTACCAAATTGTGCCGAAAGATTGGAAGTATTCATCATTTAGTAAATTTGTTCAAAACGGATTTTATGAACAAAATTGGTGTAATTTTGGAGATAAATATAAAATCAGCAATATTGATTATGAATAATTTTGGTGCAAAAAATTGCACCCTACACACTAAAAGATAATATTTCGTATATGGTTTCATATATGAGGAAATTTTAGTGAATAGGTCGGGTTTCAACCCGACAACAACTCTTGAATGTAATTATGTGTAAAAATGTGCAATAACAGTTAGTAGCGTGCTTTTTAATGCACGAAAGTTAGTAGGTCGGATTTACCAACCCGACAAGTATATGGTGTTGGCTTAGTAAAGCCAACCTACAATTAAAAAGCTGTTGAACAATAAAAAAATACCACGCAAGGTGGTATTTTTATTGTTAATATTTATCTGGGGCGGAAGGATTCGAACCTCCGAGATGGCTGGACCAAAACCAGCTGCCTTACCACTTGGCGACGCCCCACTATCTTCGGCTCTCATTTTATTCTATATCATAAAAATTTATTGTCAATATTATATTAGACGATTATATATTATCTACCAAAAGATTTTGCAAAACGGTTATCCATAACGTGAAATTACCCAACCAAATTTCTAAATTTCACCATCTGTTCAATTTGAAAAATTTCCCTCCCTTATGAGGGAGGGTTTGGGTGGGTGCTGATTTTAACTTATTTTTGTGGTAACTTCTATATAGTTACCTTATATTAATATCCTCTTTACCCTATATACAAAACCTTGTGCAAAACTCGGATTGCTAAATTTTATTTTGTTACATATTTTGTAGTATTTTCAAATTATAAAATTTATGTTATTCTAATATTATGAATAATACGATTAAAATTTTAATATTTGCAGCTTTATTTATTTTGGTGGCTGTATTGGGAATTTTAGGTTTGTCAAACCTTAAAGTTGATGACTTTCACAAAGCGGCAATCATCTTTGTTGTGGATTCTTCCGCTTCCAATCAAAAAGATTTACCCGCTCAAAAAATGCTTATCAGACAATTATGTTCTATGCTTGATCCGGAAGATCATATTAAAATTCTGAGAGTATCGGAGGATTCTTATCTGATTTATGAAGGCTCTCCGCAAGCTAGCGCCGAGGTTCGTAAATCTATGGAAAAATTTACTCAGCTTGATTCAAAAGAATATGGCACTGCGTACGGTTTGTCTTTGAAAAAAGCCTTTAATCATGCTCTTACAATGAAACAAAACGGTTATATACCCGCTGTTGTTGTGATGGGTGATTTGGAAAATGAAGGTGCTGTTGAAAATCAAATAAATTGGGATACTTTCCCAAATGATGTTAATGATGTTAAAAATAAGGCAGATAATTTTACTATGATGTTTATGTACGCTCACCCATCAAAATTAAATCTGGTCAAGGAAAAACTGGGACCTGTTTTAGGTGAAGAACATCTTGTTATCGGATATGAAACATCTTCAAATAAAGCACTAAGAAACTTTTTGAATGCAATTGGAAGGTAAATATATGAAGGTTACGTTAAAGTATGGCAATATTATAAAAGAGTTTAACGAGCAGCCGGCTATAATTATTGGGAATAGTGCTGTTTGTGATTTTGTGGTTTCTGAATTTAGTGAATCAGAAATTCTGAAACTTGTTTATTCTCCTCAGTATAACGGTTATGTTTTAATGAATGTTTCTCAATCAAGGGATATATTGTGTAACGGTAAGGTTTTTTCTAAAATTTTAGCTCAATCTAAATTTAGTATTTCTTCTTCAAAATTGCCTGTGGCAATTGAGATTTTGTTGGAAGAAACTGCCGTTAAAACTCCTGCCTCAGTGTCAGCTTCTTCCTTGAGGGCAACTCCAAGTGTAAAAAATAATAATAGTTCTGCCGATAATGATATTGAAAAACAAAGGGTAGGTATTATTAAAGAAATCGGTTATAAAATTTTGGAACTAAAAAATAATATTAAATCCGCAAGCATGACTGGTATGCTTTTAAATGGTGCAATGGGTATTTTGTCTGTTGTTTCTTCATTTGGTATAACAAATTTCTTGTTAGGATTCAAGGTGGATAATTCTTCGTCAGTATTGAATTTGACAACAAATTTCTGGTTTCTTGGCGGGATTACATTGATAGTTCTTGCAATATGCTTAATTTTAAGATGGGGAATATTTTCATTGTTAGATTTTAATGCTAATAAAAAATACGGAGAAACAGCTTTTGTTCCTAAATTCATTATTGGAACAGCATCAGTCTTTTTGTTTATTGTATATGTAATGAATTTATTTTATTATAAGTCAATTCCGGGATTTGCCGTGGCATCAGCATTTGTGTCTTTATTATTCGTTGGTGCTTTGGCTACAGTTGCTATAGGAAGCGGATATTTTAAATTTCAATCTGCTAAGTATCAACAGGAATTAACAAATTATGAATTTAGAGAAGATTTTGAAGCTGTAATGAAAGATTACAGGAAAATGATTACACAAACAATTAACAAATTATCTCCCAATAAAATTAATACGGTAAAAAGTAATTTGGTAAACAATCAAATGAAAATGTTTTTGGAAGGCTTTGTCGGACTTTTAACAGCGCCGTTTTTGGCTTATGGCGTTTCAAATACATTGGCAAGCTGTTTTCCGGAAGCTGCGAACTGGGTTAGAATTTCCGGTTTAAGATTTAGTCCGATATTTTTGGTATTGGCAACATTTTTGATTATTTTTGCCTTTTTCTCTTTTGTAAGAGCTTTTACTGCAGGTAAACAAATAAAAGGTTCTGAAATTATTAAATTTGACGGGTTTCATGATTATAACAGCCATGGGGTTACTGTCTTAGGATTAGACTCTATGCGCAGTCTTGAAAAAGAGAAAAAACTGGTTATGTTTATTGCATGTTTTATAATTTTAATTGAATTCACAATGAATGTTTCTTATTTTATTACTGAAATCGGCGGAGATATTCAAGGTATGTTCCTTTCTATTGTTACGGCATTAGTTCCGACAGCTTTGCTGATTGCAGAAACTCACATGCTGAGTGAAACGATGTATAAAATCAATAACTATAATGAGCTTTTGGCAACTTTGGATTAGAATTGAATGAATAAAACAGCTTGGATAATTTGTATTTGTGTTTTCATATTTGTCACAGTTTTTGTTGTGTCAGTTGATAGTTCAAGTTCGAGGCGTGTAAAATTTACTAACCAAAATTTTGAGCTGAAAAATGAAGCAAATGAGGTTGTTAACGATCCAAATACCCGAAAAATATCTTTGAGTGGTACAAATGTAAAAAATCAGAATTTTTCTGCAAATAATCAAGGTTTTACGGCAAATAATCAAAATATAAGAAATCAATCTGATATTAACGTAAATCATTCTGATTTGAATTATAATTCTCAAAATAATAACATTTCAAATACAGGAAAAATGAATTATAAGAATTTGGATGACCGTGAATTGGATGCTGCATTAAATAATGCAGGGAAAATAAAACATCAACCGGCTGAATATCGTGAATTTAATTATAAATATAAAAATAAAAAAATTCCGGTATTACCTGCTGATGAGTATGATTATCAAGATATTGACTGGAGTACGTGGAAGAGTAATTTTGTAAATAAAATTCTTGATGACAGTATGGATATAAAAGAATTAGACACATATCCTGATGGCTCATTTTTTTATTATTCCTTTATTGTTGATGATGAAGGTCGTATAAGTAATATTTCGGTAAAATCCATATATTTATCTCACGCAGATAAGCAAAAAGTTGCAAGGTTTATAAAAGGTTACCAATATTCGTACTTGACAAAATTCCCTGCAAACAGCAAAAGAAAAACCGCAAAAGTTTCTGCGATAATGATGCTTTCAAGTGCGGAAACAAAACACTCAAAGCCAAGTGATTTTAGAGATATGGAGCAGATTAAATATAAAGTTAATCATTAAGTTATAGAGTTATATCAATTGTTGGGTTGAACTTATCTACAATGTGTTGAACTTGTTTTGAAAGGTCTTCTTTGCTAATATTCGGGTTGTTTTTTACAATCTCTTTAATTTCAGAAGATGCTTTTTGAATTTCGGAGTACTTGGAGTTAATTTTTTCACCAATTAAAATTGCATGCTTCATAAAGCCAAAATGTCCGGTGGCCTTTTTATTACCAAGTGCAACAAAGACCTCTCTAAAACCGTCAATACCGCTGTGGTAGAACAAATGTCCTGAAGCGGCTTCCAAAACACTTTCTCTTTTGAGTAAAATTCCAAAATGGGGGGCGTATGAAGGATGATTATTACGAATTTCCATAATTTATGTTAATTTTTTACCTGTCCACCCTTCAATAATTCTCATAACATCAGGGTCTTTTCTTAATTCTGCAAGATTTGCAAATCTTTGGACTGTTGTTGCATAACCTTCTCTAAACAGATTAATAAATACACCTTTCATGCTGTCTCCGGGGACTTCAAAATATATTTCCAAGGCATCTTTCTTGTTAGGAATATCTAAGATAAGTGCTTTTGTTGCCATTTTAGGATTTTCTGCCGTGCCGGCATTTTTCATAGCACGTATAAATGTTACACATGGTTCTTTAATTCTTTGTGTAATTTTATTCATAAAATTTGCTCCACGGTATACGCTAATTCTTCTTTCGCCGTTGAAGTTTTCTAATTTTCTTTCTGCATCTACCGGTAATGTTCGGTATAAAAGATTTAAAGTTTCTTCCGGATCAACTTTTGGCGAAATTATTGCTGCAACTTCTTGATTTATTTTTGTAGATGCTTTTGATGTTGCTTGAGGTACTATTTCTCTTACGGTTGTTGAAACACTGCTTATACGTGGTACAGAAACCATTTTATATCCTTTCTGAATGTATATCTATATTATCTGCATGATTGTTATATATAATACTCGTAAATAACAAATTTTGCTACTGGATTAGTAGAAATATTACAAATTTGTAATAAATTTTGAATATTATGATAATATGTATTTATGACGGTTGAAGATTTTGAGAGTTTATTATCTGAAGATTTTGGCAATTATGAACAAAATGAGATCAGTAGTGATATTTTACAAAAAATTGATGCTATTTTGTGTAAATATAAATCTGATATAACAGATGAGGTTTTTGTAATTTATAAAAAGTTTTTACCCATGAAGCAAGAAGCTCCTGAGAACATGAAACTTGAACTGTTCGGGGTGATAAAAAGCTATATAAAAGAAAGGATTGAAAAATTTGCTTATGCAGATGCTTTGTTACTGGCACGTTTTCTTATTATAAAATCCGGTATTCAGCCAATTTTGTATAGTGAAATAGCAGAAATTCTGGTGAAATTGGAAGAACGGGATTTGGCATTGGATTTTATAAAAATATATGAAGTTTTGGAGAAAAACAGACCTCTATGTATACTGACAGTTGCAAATTTCTACAATATTTTTCTACATGAATACAAAACAGCAATTAAATATTATGAGAAATATTTACGAATTGATGAAACAAAATCAGTTGTATATACAATTGTCGGGAGTTTATATGCTAAAGTATACGGCGATTTTAGTTTAAAAGAGCAAATCTGTTATTATGAAAAAGCATACAAATTAAACCCAAAAAGTCGTGTAATATTGTTGAGCTTAGCTCTTGCCTGTGAAAAATTCCAAGATATAAAGAAAGCTGATAAATATTATTCAGAGCTATTGCAAAACAACCCATCAGAGTCTGATTATTACAATTATGGTGCATTTTTAATAAGCTGCGGAAATTTTGAACTTGGGCATAAATATTTAACACATCGCTTTAATATCAAAAACAATCCCAATTTAGTATATCCGATAGCGCCTTCTGTGGCAAAAAGGTGGGATTTAAAGTCGGATATATCAGGCAAAACATTATTAGTCTATTATGAACAGGGCTTCGGAGATACTATAATGTATAGCAGATACCTTCCTGAATTGAACAAATTGGCATCTCACATAATTTTTGTTGTTCAGGACAAGTTGTTTGATTTAATAAAAAATTCGGAAATTTTTGATGGAATAGAGATTTTGTCGGATAGCGTTGATATTTCTGCTGTAGATTATGATTTTGATATGGCATTATTAGATGTTCCTTGTGTTGTGGGTGCAGCTGCCGATAAAATTCCCTATACTTGCGGTTATATTGATGTTCCTACCGATAGGATAAACGATTACAGGCGACAGTATATTACAAAAACAAATAAGTTAAAGGTTGGAATTGCTTATAACGGGGATAAAAATTCAAATTATGACAGTAGAGATGTTGATTTTACCTGTTTCAAAGTGCTGTCAAATTTGAAAAATATTGAATTGTATTCATTTAATATGGAAGATGAGCATTATGAAAGTATTAAAAATCTTGGATATACATTTAATGATTTTACTGATACCGCTTGTGCTTTAAAATGTATGGATATAGTTATCTCAACTGATAATGTAATTTTGAATTTAGCAGGTGCGTTGGGAGTTAAAACGTACGGTTTATTTAGTGAACAACCAAATTTCAGATGGTTTAAACTAAAAGGGGATAATGTAGGGTGGTATAAGTCGGTTTTACCTATACACGCTAAGAATAATGGGACTTTGATAGATATTTTTGACAAATTGTATACACTATTGTCAACATAACAAAAAATTTTTTGTTTCGTTTTAAAAAAAGTATGAAAGTAGAAAATAAAGTTTCATTTGGTCAAACGTTTATACAGTCGTCGATAAAATATTTATCAAAATCAAATATTGAAAAACTTGAACATTCGTACGGTTTGGGACAGTTATATCCGATGGATATTTTTCTGGGAGGGACAACCGGCGGGGATTTAACTGTTGCTATGAAAAGGTGTAATTTGTGGGACTATTTGACAATTAATAATGAGATTCCAATGACACCTGCAAACATATTAAAGTATTTTGTAATAAAAAGAATGGAAATGGTTGGGGAATATATGTATGGTCCAAAATTTCCTATAGAAAAGTATGTTATTAAAAATTTAGATTATAAATTTCAAGAAGATATAGCTTATGAAATCAATGATAAAATAAAAGATTATGTTCAAAAACACGGCAAAAAATTCCTAAGCTAAATTATAAACTCGGGGATTAAAAAATAAATGGGTTGTAATATGCGATAAGGGGAGTAGCTTGTGATGTATTAAAAAATTGTTATTTATAAATAGCAAGGGCAGACTTCTGCCTGCCGAATATCTTGAAATGGTTGACTAAAGTCAACCCTACTTTTGCACATCAGGATAACGACAGAACAGTAATGGAAGCTTACGGATTCAGAACAAAAGACGAACAAACCGGCAAATCTCGCTGGCTAAATGAATACGAAACCATCGACCGCCTTATGCAAATGTATCAGGAGTTAACAAAGTTCAGTTAAAACTTGTAATAATAATGAACGCTTGCAAGTTTTTCATATATCATTTTATTGGTAATTTTTGCGATATTGAAAATATATTTGGCTTTATCGGCAAGTTTACCTGATTCAGGATAACTTTCTGCTATGTCCATTAGCTGTTGTTCTGCTTTTTGAAATTTTCTGTAGTGAAGTCTTGACATTGCTTCATTGTGCAATACTCCGTATTCTACAGCAGATCCTTTGTCGTTAATAAGCGAATAATAACCTTTCATCGCACGATAAGTTTTTTTATTTGGCATTTTGTAGCCGAAGGTTGTTTCTGAATTGTTGTTTACTACTGGTACTTTCATTATTTTCTCCTTATAAATACAAAAGAACTTTAGATAAATTTTCTAAAGCCCTTTTCTTAAATAAATGGTTGCGGGAGCTGGATTTGAACCAACGACCTTCGGGTTATGAGCCCGACGAGCTACCAGACTGCTCCATCCCGCGTTATT
>CACXCI010000009.1 GCA_902766105.1 uncultured bacterium | reverse complement strand
GTTGCGGGAGCTGGATTTGAACCAACGACCTTCGGGTTATGAGCCCGACGAGCTACCAGACTGCTCCATCCCGCGTTATTTAATTTTTATTTTGCTGAAATACTTTCAACATCCATATTATGTAACGCTAAAAAATTAAAATCAAGTGTAATCTATTTACATTGAAAAATCGGGCTCTATTTTAGAACCCGATTCCCATTGTATGTTCAGAAATAATTTTTTAGTTTCCTGCGTAATTTAGTTGTTCAAGTGTTTTTATATTATTTAAGGTTGGATTACCAAAGTCAGCTTTTTCAGAACCGGTATTTACCAATACCCCTTGTGTTCCGCTATTCAAGTTTGCTGAATTGCTGACTGTTAGTTTCTTACCTTGGTTTGATATGACTATAGGTGCTTTTGTTGTTTTTATATTGCCTGCTACTGTCATATTGCCTTTTTTATTTACCAGCGCAGCTTGGTGGTTTGTCGTATTGATTGTGCCTTCATATTCCAAACCGTTGTTGCCTGTAATATTTTTAATTAGGACTTCGCCGTTTCCGTCAACAACAAATTCGCTTGTTACTTTAACTCCGGTTCCGTTTGCTCTTGCAGCTGCATAGAATCCGCCATTTTCACCTAAAGCTCCGCTATTGTTGTGTACTTTAGCTCCCAATTGTAATGCACCTGCGTTAGCTAATACGTTAACTCGCCCGTCATGTGTAATCTCTGAATTTACGGACATATTACCCATTCCGTAATTTTTGATATTCAAGTTGCCGTCTGTAACTGTTACTTTGCCATTGGTTGACATATTATTGCCGCCGCTGCGGTTGATAATCCCAACGTTTCCTCTTTGTGCTGTTACATCACTTGATACGTACATGTCGCCAAAGTCATTGTTTATGGCAATTACACCGTCTGTTGTTTTGATTGTACCTTTTAGGTCTAAGCCTTTTTCCGTTTTCGCTGTTTTTGTGCCTGAGTTTCTTATAACAATATTGCCGTTTTGGTTTGTAATTGATGAGCTTGCTGCTTGTTCAATACCGGTGCCTTCTTTTCTTGATACGATATATAACTTACCGTTTTCGTTTGCGATATTAGATGTTACACCAAAAGCAAGTCTTCCATGGTCATTATAGATACGAATTTCGCCGGCATTATCTACTTTTCCGTTCAGGTTCATATCGCCTGTTGCATCTTTTGTGCTTGCAATTTTTAATTTGCCTTCATTTGTTATATTAGAAGTTGAGCTTAATTCCAAGTCGCCGCCTTCGTTTATTATGCCCATATTGCCTTGATTTTCAATATTGCCGTTGATTGTTGCATTACCGTTTTTATTGCGAATTGCAGTTTCACCTGAATTATTTGTTGCAGTACCTTCAATCAGCATTGAAACGCCGTTGTTTCTGAATGCAAGTTCGCCATCTGCATTGATAGTTCCAGATGCTGATAATTTGCCATTACCATCATTTATAATTTCGACTTTAGGTGCTTGAACAGTTGAACCTTCAGCTAATGTCAAGTTACCTGTGCCGTTGTTTACAACCTGTGCTTTGTCTGTTGCTGTAATTTTTGCACCGCTGTTAAGTGTTAAGTTTGTACCGCTCAAATTGTGAGCAATTGCATGTTTAGCATTAATTTCTGCGCCGTTATTAATTTCAAGTTTACCGGCCTTGTTATAAAGTCTTACTTGTGAATTATCATAAACTTTACCGCTTACAACCATTCCGCCGGTTCCGTTGTTTGTTAAGAAGGTTCCTTTTGTTGATATGTTATTGTTTGCTGCTACAGCTCCATTTGTAACTGAACCTGATACTGACATATCTTCCGCAGATTTGAGTAATATTCTTGAGCCGTTAATTTCAAATTTTGAAGCATCTTTTAATGTGCCGTTTGTATTAACAAGTGAGGTGAACAAGTTATTTGCAGCCTCTTCTGTTGTCAATGCTGTTTGGTTTTTAACCCCGTTTACCAGATGCCCTGAAACGTTAACTGTATTACCGCTCATTTCTGCACCTTTATTCGTTAATACTAAGCCGTGGATTGCTACCTCTGATGCGCCTGCAGGTAAATTTGCGTCAGAATTTTGTGTTAATTTTGACAGATTATGTCCGATTGCTTCTGCATAATTGAAATCAGCATCACCAAAGTTTTTACCATCGTGGCTTAATAATTTATTATATGTGTTACTTGTAGGTGTTGATACTGACAATCTTCCTACATTCAAAACGCCTGATGAGCCTACAACAAATCCGTTTGGCGCAATAAACACCGCATGCCCATTATAAAATGCCCCGTTTCTTGTTGTGTTGACCAAACCGTTAATGTTTACCTTTGAATCAACCAAGTTTACAAAAGTATCAGGATTTGCTTTTCCAGCTTGTTCTCTGATAAATTCCAAGTTCAATACGTGTCCTCTGTCCAGAGAAAAGTTTTCGTATCTTCGATATCCTGCGTTCCCGCTGAAATGTTCAGGTTTTACCGAATAAATATTTCCGTTATTTGTTGCTCCTGAAATGTTTGTTGCTTGTGCTGCACATCCGGCAGTCAACGCTACAGCAATAGCTGCTAAGATTAACTTTCTGTTCATACAATCTCCTTTATTCGTGTATTTTTCTTTTTTCTCATAATCATTCTTGGTAAATGTCTTTCTGTTTGCGCACACTCGTACTATCGGGCATTTGTATATCTTTAGTATATACTCTATATTATATATAAACCCTTGGTCGGTATTTTTTTTCCATGTCTTTATAAATTATTACATTTCTTAATAATATGATTTAGTTGAAAAAAGCTTAGTTATACCTGATATACTTTGAATTTTCAGGGAATTAAGATTGTTAATTTTTCTTAATAAACATATTTATCAAAATAGCGTATCCGAAAATTCAGATACGCTATTTTTTTATAATTTATTAAATGAACTAAGGTAATTATTTTTTCAATTGTTCGTATATTTTCATGTTGTTGTATGTAGCGCCCGTACCAATTAATCCTTCTTCAGAACCGGTGTTAACCAATGTCCCTTCTGTACCGCTGTTAAGAACGGCTGAATTATAAACTGTTAAACCTTTTCCTTGGTTAGAGATTATAACTGGTGCATTCGTTGTTGTTACGCTGCCGTAAATATCCATATTACCTTTTTTGTTAACCAAAGCTGCTTGGTTATTTGTTGTATTGATTTTTCCGTTGTAGCGTAAGCCGTTTTCTCCGGAGATGTTTTTGATAAGAACTTCACCGTTGCCGTCAACAGCAAATTCACTTGTTACATTAACGCCTGTACCTTTAGCTCTTGCTGCTGCATAGAAGCCGCCGTTATCACTTAACTTACCGCTGTTGTTGTGAACTTTAGCGCCTAATTGTAATGCACCTGCATTAGCTAATACGTTAACACGTCCATTGTGATTGATTTCGCTGTTAACTGTCATATCGCCTGTTCCATAGTTTTTGATATTTAAGTTACCGTCAGTAACGCTAACTTTACCATTGCTTGATAATAGCATTTCACCGCCGTGTTTTCTGTTGATGATACCCATATTACCTTTTGTTGTAGAAATATCACCTGAAACATACATATCACCAAAATCATTGTTAATAGCGATAGTACCGTTAGAAGTTTTTATAGTACCTTGAAGGTCTGTACCTCTTGTACCTGCAGCTGTTTTTTGTCCTGAATTTCTGATAACGATATTACCGTTTTCGTTCACAATAGCTGCTTTTGATGACATTTCAATACCGGTACCTTCTTTTCTTGATGCAATATATAATTTACCGTTTTTATTTGCAATACTAGCAGCTGTCATGTTAGCGGAATCTGTAGTAAATTTTAATCTTCCGTTATCATTGTAGATACGAATTTCACCATCGTTATTTACTTTACCAACAACGGTTAAGCCATTAGCACCTGTGTTAGCGATTTTGATTTTACCTATGTTTTCAATATCGGCATTTTTAGTAATTGTTGCACCTGAACCATAGTTAATTATGCCAAGATTTCCGTTATTGTCAATTCTGCCGTTTACAATTAAATCGCCGTTGTGGTTAGTAATTGCAACTTCACCCGCATCATTCAATTTATTTGAAGAGATATTGCCTTCAACAGTCATACCTGAACCTTTGTTGATTAGTGCAATATGCCCTTTGCCACCAGCGCTTGGATCATATCCGTTGCTGATATCTCCGGATGCTGTCAATCTTCCGGAGCCTTGATTGATTACTTCAACATTATTATTAGATTTTACGTTTGTATTTTTCCCTAATGTTAAGTTATTACCTTTATTTTGTATAACAGCACTATCAAATCTGCCTTGAACAACAGCATTACCATTAACTGTTAAATCACCTTTTGTGCTGTATAGTCTAGCTAAGTTGTATGCATCAACATTTCCGCTAACTTTCATTCCGTCAGCGCCATTGTTTGTTAAATAAACATTTCCTGCACCGTTAGCAACAGAACCTGAAACGTTCATGCCATTTGTAGATTTAATTAAAATTCTTGAACCGTTAGGTTCGAATTTAGTAATAAAATCTTCGCTTTCGCCTTGCCATTCCGGTACTAAACCGTCTGTATTGACCAAAGCATTAAACATAGCTTTTGCCTGATCTTCGCTTGTTAATACTCTATTGTAATCATTCAGTTTATCGGTAGGTACACCATTGAAAACTGCGTCTGAAATATTAACATTTTTACCGGTCATTTCAACACCGTTACGGGCAAATACTTTACCGTTGATAGTAATATCTGCTGCGCCTGCTTCACCGGTGCTGTTTTGAGTTAATTTTGAAATTTGTTGACCGATTTTTTGGTATTGAGCTGTTGTTTTTTCGTATTCATCGGTTAATTCTTTGTATTTTTTAGCTGTTGGTGTTGCAACAGATAATCTTCCGACATTCAAAACGCCTGATGAACCTACAACAAATCCGCCCGGTGTAATAAATACGGCATGACCATTGTAGAAAGCTCCGTTTCTTGTAGTATTTAATAAACCGTTGATGTTAACTTTGTTGTTAACAAGGTTTACGAATGTGTCCGGATTAGCTTTTCCGTTTCTTACAAATTCTAAGTTTGCTACATCACCTTTATCAAGTGTAAAGTTTGTGTATTGTCTATAGCCTGCATTTCCGCTATAGTGTTCCGGTTTGATGTTATAAACACCATTGTTGCCTGTAACACCGGTAATGTTTGTTGCTTGAGCACAGCTTGCTGTTAAAGCTACAGCGATTGCTGCTAAAATTAATTTTTTGTTCATTTAATTTTTCTCCTTTTTTGGGTTTATGTCTTTTTTAAATCCCTAAAGAATAAATTTTGCCATTATATTTAAAATATATTACAATTCTTAATATGGCTAAATATATCCCCACTATATCTCATATAATATTAAAAACATATTTTTATTACAAATTGACATATTTTTTTGAATAATTAATTTATGTAAAAATTTTAAACATTTTTAGTGTTGAATCGTTATTATTTCATACGCACATCTTGTGGTATAATGTGGCAAAGAGGTAAGAAATATGAAAAAGATTGCATTGGTTTTATTGGTACTGGGTATATTATCATGCTGTTGTGTGTTTGCAGCAACAAAATATAGAGTTAATTCCTCCGGTGTTGTAAAATATTCCGGAAATGTAATTTCTGCTCCGAACAATTCTTATAATCAAAACCCAAATTATGGTTACAACTACAACTATAATTATTACAACAATTATATGGCACCTTCTTATGTCGCTAATAATCAGGTAAATGCAAATCAGGTCGGAATAGTTGAGATTGTTATGGATTTTTCCGGTAGTATGTCAAATTGGATTGGGGTAGCAAAACGGAGCATGACATCAATTGTTGCTCAAATTCCTCCATCAACAAAATTAGGTTTTAGAGTATTTGGACATAACAACTATGGGAATAACCCAAATATTCCGATGGTTCAAGAAGTTAAACAAATTGTAAGCACCGGTAAGAATAAGTTTAAGGTGGTAACAAAGGCAAATCCTACCGGAAGAACAACAGGAGCATGCTCTGCAACCCAGCAGGTTGCAGGTATATATGCTGCTAACGGACAAAATTTGTTAAACGGTATGAATTCAGTGGATTTGGGTGGTGCAACTCCTTTGGTATATGCTTTAGACAGAGCTGTATATCAAGATTTTGTTAGTTTTGATAATATAACACCAAAAAAAATTGTTTTAATAACTGATGGTGGTGAAAATTGCGGAGGAGATCCTTGCGAGTTTGCACGCAGATTGATGAGCAAGCGTAGTGATGTTCATATTGATGTTGTTCTTGTTTCATCAAATTCAAGAGCGTTGTCATGCCTTGCAACAACAACAGGCGGACATTTTTATAATATAAATAATCTTTCTGATTTTTCAACAACAATAACAAATTCTATTCAATCGCAGCCGACATCTGCTCCGAATACAATTAATAACGGTCAACAGCAATACTATGAATTTGTTAAAGATGCTGAAGATATTTACTAGATCTTATTTAAGAGAAATTTCGTAATTACCGTTGTATATTTTTACGTGAAATGTAAGAGTTTCGTTTTTATAGCCTTCCGGCGGCGGGTTGTAACTCGGAGTTGACATCATTGCGCTATATACGGCATCATTTAATGTGATATTTGTTGATTGTTGTGAAAATTTTCGATTTGTAAGTTTTCCGGAAGAATTTATGTTGAAGGTAATTGCGCAATTGCCGTCGCCCACAATATGTGCAAAATTTATTTTTCTGCCGATATTATTTCTTAATGAGGCTTTGTATGTTGTTAATTCTTGTTGCAGTTGAGCTTGGCTTTTCCCTTTCTGTACAACTTTTGGGGTTGTGTGTGTTGTGATTGTTTTATTTTCGGTAGGGGAATTTTTTGCTGTTGTTTGAGTTTTGTCAAAGAAATCGGTCATTGGATCTTTTGGTCTTGAGTTTTCGGCTGTTTTTTGCTGGGTTGAATTGGTTGTTTTTTGAATTGTTGTTATATTCTGAGTTGTTTGTTTAGGCTGAGTGTTATTTGTGGTTTGTGGTGCATTTGTTTTTTGCGTACTGTATTGTTTTTGTATTTTTGCAATTAAATCTTTTTGAGAGTTGTTTGCTTGAGTTTGTTTTTTAGCCTGTTGGGTTTGTGTATTGATTGTACTTGATGGTGTTTTTACCGTTATTGTTTTATTTTGTTGAACCGTTTTTTGTGCTGTGGTTTTTTGAGTTTGAGTATTTGATTTAATAGGTTGAGATACAGTATTTTGCTCGTATCTGCTTGGTTGATTAAGCCATCTTTCAAATCTTGCCGTAAACGGATCAACGGTTTCTGTAGGCTTAACCTGTTGATGTTGTGTTTGTTGGTTATTTTGTTTGTTAACCTCAATTTCGGTTGTATTTTTAGCGATAACATTATCAGAATTTATACCTTCTGTGGAATTGTCCCAAAATGAATCTACGGACGGAATATTTTGTACATTTTGCTCGGTTGTTTGAGTTGATTTTTTTTGTTGAGCCTGAGGAGTTTGTTTAGGATTTCCTATAAAAAACAGGGTTAGAAATGCAAACAATATGCACAAAGCAAAAATGGTTATGGATTTTGTATCAAATGATAACGGATTTGAATTTAGAGAGCTGTGAAATTCCTCTTGTTGCGGGAAATATTGTTTGGTTTCCGACAAATCTTCCCTCATTTCGATTTCCGGCATATCCTCTACCAGTTCAAACATATCATTCCCGCAATCGCAATAGTCCGGTTTGATTTTGTATTCTGTTCCGCATTCTACACACTTAAACATGTTTACTTAGTAATCCTTTCCGTATCTCTATAGTCTTGAGTTGTGCTGTATTTATTGCTGCTGTTATTTATTCTGAATGAGCCGATAAATTCTGTGGTAGTTCTTTTGGAACCGCTTGGAAAATTCAGAATGGAGCGTCCCTGATAACTTTTTATAACAGGTGCTATATATTGTATTGCATACGGTGTGTATGCAGAATTTGTTGATGTTGTGTGAACGTTTGTTATTTTTCCGTACCTGTCAACGTCAAATGAAAATTTAAAAATTGTACCTTGTGGAACATTTGGTAATCTTACATCCTGCATAATTTTATTTTGAAGATTTGAACGCCAAACTTGCCATGCAATTTGCTCCTGCTGAGGTGTCAATACAGTATTTTGCGACGGAATTGTTGTCGGAATTGTTTTTGCAGGTGTTGTTACAACTTTTGGAGTTACAGGTGTTTGGGCTATTTTGTTTGTGTTTATTCCGGCAGGAGTTGTTGTTACATTTTTTGCTGTAATCGGATCTGGTGTAACATGCTGATTTGCTGCCTGAATTTTTTTGTTATTATCAAGTATTTTCTGAATATCTATTTGAGGTGATGTCGTTTTGATATTGGTGTTTTCTAATTGAGGATAATTTACTTTTACCCCTTGGTTTGAAGGTTTTGTTGCTGGAGTTGTTGTTTTTATACCTTGTGTTGTAATTTTTGGGGGAGGATAACTTTGATTTGAGGCTATTTTTATACCCTGATTGGGATTAACGTTTACCATTTGTGTAGTAACTTTTTGCGGGGCAAAGTTTTGATTTGCATTTATATTTACTCCTTGTGTCGTAATTTTTTGAGGGATATAATTTTGATTTTGGTTTATGTTTATTCCTTGGGTAGTAACTTGTTGCGTTGAAATGTTCTGATCTGATGTAATGTTTATCCCTTGACCTGTGTTTATTGGAGTGTTATCGACAACAGTTATTGTTGGTATGTTTTGAACCTCTATTTCAATTTCATTTTGCGGTACAATTTTAAATTCAGAACTATATACTAAAACTGATTTGTGCATTTGAGGTCTGGCTATACATATAAATATAGTCGCAATTGCCGTTAATATTAGTAATGTTGTTAAAAGTACCTTGTAATTCATTATTCTCTGTCGTTTTTAGAAATTAGTGAGTCGCACGCAAATATTTCAAATTTAGTAGAACTAAGCATAAATGTTTCCGCAATCAAAAGTGCTGTCGGAACAAGTGCTGTAACCGCAGACAGCATCAATCCGCTCAAATCACCGCCTATTGACTGCATAAAAAAGGAAACATTCATTGAAAATTCTATGAATATAATTGAAATACCTATTATAAATGATCTTCTCATCTCTATATCAAGTTTTTTAACTCCTTCAAGTCCGTATATTTCTGCGCCGTGCTGGATATAATTACTGTAGCCGTCTTGTTTAATAACATTTGATGCTTGAATTTTCTTTCCGCAGAAAAATCCGTTTACGAAATTGAAGAATGCAAATATAATCAAAAATGTTGCCAGAACTAAAAATATAGGACTCAATCTTAAACCTGAAATCCTTACCCAGCCAGCCGCTTCAGGGAAACAACCGGCAAGAGTGTTTGAAACTCCGTAAGCCAAAAATGGGGCAGTAAACATTCCTATAATGGTTTCACCTGCGGATTTCATCTGGAGATTGACCATTTTATCTTTTATAGCTTGTATTTTTGACATATTTAGAGTGTTTACAAATTTTTCAATCCAATTTTGATATTCTTTTATAACGTATTCAAAATCTTCTCTGTACTCATATTGTGATAATTCTTTTCTGAGTTCTATGCTGTTACTTTTAAAATATCCGCATGCCACAGCAAGCGCAGCACAAGTACCCACAAAGAATAAAGAAATTAAAACAGCAAACAGAGAAAATGTTTTGGGCGTTAAATAATACAAAAGATTTACGAAATATATTGCTGTATAAAATATCGAGGCTAAAACAATCATAATTCTTTCGGCAGCATAAGATGCCTGATTGTTATACCCGAGTCTGTTTTGCATATATAGAAATGTCCCCTGTTTTAAGATGGTATTTATTCCATAAAGTATTACAGCATATATAAATATCAATTTAAGATTTGAAGGCATTTGAATTACTCCGCCGGCTTCTTGCAGCGGAAGTCCGGTCATATAGTTGGCAATTCCAAATGAGCAGACAAATGATGCTAGAAATAATGCGATATGAAGAAAAATTCCGGCTTTTGAATTCATTGAAATCTTACGTTTAATGTCGTTTATTTTTCCGCCTACTTGTTTAATGATGGCAATTCTTGCCGTTTCTATTTCGCTTTTCTTTTTTTCAATATCGGTTTTTGCTGATGTATTTGCTGCGTGTGTGTATGTTGTGCGAATTCCTTCATTTGGAGTTTTATTTTGAGAAAATTCTTTTCGTTCGTTATTCTCAATAATTTTGATTGTAATAAATTCATCTGAGCCTTCTGCCATAATTTTGCAAATTTTTTCGACTTCCAGTCTGGGCGGAATCGGTTGACCTTTAAAGAGGAATTTCTTAGTATTAAATTGATTTAAAATTACGCATTTGTTTGATTTTGCATCATATTGAACGGTAAGCGTAAAATCAAAACCGGTGTTCAAATAATAGTCATAACCCTGTTTTGAACTTATGTATATTACCTGTTTATTGGTAAAGATTTTTTCACCATTTTTAGAGCTTATTGAAAATGTCATAATATTTTCCTCTTTATCGTCCTATTGCTTTTAAAAATTTGCTGCTGGCTTTACCAACGTTTTCGCTGTTAGCTATAATTAGTTTCTTTTCTCCTAGTATTGGATTAAGCTTGGTTTTTGCCATATCCAGTTTTTCAGGTGGCGCATATACAAACATCATTGCCAATTCCGGGATGTACTGTTTTGTTTTTTGAATATTTTTGGGAAGGGTTTCCCAGTTAATTTGCTTTGTAATATCTCCATCGCTTGCCAAATCGCCGGAAACTACAATTGCCGGTCTATAGCCTTCTTTTTTCATTGTAAGACAATGTTCAACAGCTTTTTTAATTCCTTCTCCATAAGCAGTTCCGTGTTCTACTCTTTCAGGTTTTGCAAAAGTGGAAACCGCTTTTGTAATATTTTTTGTATCACCGGGAGAACCTTCATATATAAGATATGCTGAGTCTGAAACTTTAATTATTTTTATTTCATCTTCAGGGTCTAATATTGCGCTAAGATTTTTTAGATATTGAATTTGCTGAGGTAATGTGTTTTTATTTGATGCTGTTGCATCAAGTACAAAGATTACCGCAGCCTTATGAAATTCATCAACTTGAATATTTTTGCTCAATACAAACATCAATTTGGCAAAAATTGATATTCCCAGTATAAATATTCCTATTGCAATAAGTTGTTTATTCATTTTACCTCTTTTAGTAGCTGACAGAAACTCTTACCGGTTTTGTCAGGGTTAATTCAAGCTGTGTGAAGGATGGAATTTCGGCATCAACACCTCTTTCTGCACCGGAACCTATTAAAGATGTTCCTGCGCCGACTCCTGCACCGATTGCGGCAGCCGTACCAATGTTGCCCCCTCCTAATGCTCCAAACAGCAAGCCTGCTAATGCGCCGACTGCGGCACCGGCAACGGCATTTCCGACAGTTCTTCCGACTTTACCGTCATTTGTTACTGTAAAATCAATTTTTTCTGCTGAAATTTCATATACTTTATTATCAGGAGTTACGAGTTGGTTAAATTCTATTACAACTCTTCCGTTACGAGAACCGTATGTTGCATGTCTTGCTTTTGATAGTGTTCCGTAAACCAGGCTTCCTTGTGGAATAGCTAATACTCCGTTATATTTTAAATCGTCTGTTAATACTACAACAACTTTATCTCCTACGTTTGCGGAAGCTGTGTTTATCGGATTTTGAAGATATGTATTTATTTTTGTTCCCGAATCAATTGATACAACTGAACCTTTAAGAACGGTTGCCTGTTGTGATTTTAGCGTTGTTCCCGGGGTTAAGTAGGCTGTTTGGGTATTGTTGTTGTCATACGGTACATATTGTGTATTCGCAGGATATGTTATTCTTGGTTCTCTTTTCGTATTATTTTGTGTGGAATACGCATTGGTATTTGTATTGGTATATGTGTTTGTTTTATAGGTGTTATTTTGATTTTGGTTATTATATGTTATTTGCGGGTTATAAGTTTGCGAAAGTTGACTGTTTGAATAATTGTATTGTTGAGGAATTGTTACGACATTTCTCTTTGTAGACGTCGTTATATAATTGTTGTCATCATCTCCAAAATCGTATTTATTGATAGATCCTGATGAACTTATTGTTTTTTGCGCAATGTTATCATACACATTTAAAACATTAGTGTTCTGTGATTGATTGTCATAGTTTATTCTGTAACTTCTAAATGTTCTTAATAAGGCATTATTCAGTTCTTTGTTGCGCTTTTTTTCTGTATAATAGTAATAATATACATTAGAGCCGCTGGCTTGAATAATTATAACCGCATTATCATCAGGATTTTTATTGTATATTGCATAATAAGGGTTTTCACTTTCCAGTCTGTAATTCAAATTTTGCAAACTGGTTTTTACGATAGAATTTGCTTTTTGTTCTGAGATATTATGCAAGTAATACAGTTCGCTAAAAGCAAAACCGGCATTTGATGTCAGGAAAATAAAAGCTATTATAAGTGCAAAAATCTTTTTCATTAATTAAACCCTTTTGTATTTAATTACTTTTAAGTATTTAATTGATTTATTATAAAATAACGATTATTTGTATCTATTGTTCATTTAATTACAATAAAATTATACATTATTATTTGTCTGCAGAACACTAATTTAACAATAATTAACTATGTTAATAGATAATTTGTACGTTAACTTGTCTTGCTCTTGCTTTATTATCAAAGTCAATTAATACTACCTGCTGCCATTGTCCTAACTGTAATACCCCGTCAATTAGGGGTACATGAGTTGAATTTCCGACAATTGATGCTCTGACATGAGCATATCCGTTTCCATCGTGCCACATTTCATCGTGGTGATATTGTTTGTCATCTGGAGCTATTCTATCCAAGGCTTCCGGCAAATCTACAAGTAATCCGGGTTCAAACTCTATATTTGTTACAGAAACCGTACTGCCCTGCGCATATATAAACACAACAGCATTTTGAAGCTCGTGATTATATACCACATTCCTTATTTGCGGAGTAATATCGATTATATCGGTATTACCTTTTGTGTGAACGGTGAACATATTATTTATGATTGTCATGATTTATTCATATCCCCCATTTATTGTCTGATTTTACAACAAAAAAATTAAAATATGAACTTTTCAAAAAAGTTATTTTATGATACAATCGGGCTGTATGAAACTTGGAAGAGGAGAAAATATATGCATACTGAAGAAAGAACTTTTATCGCAGTAAAACCGGATGGTGTTCAAAGAGGTCTTATTGGTGAAATTGTAAAAAGATTTGAAACAAAAGGTTATAAAGTAATTGGTTTGAAAATGCTTCATGTTACAGATGAACAAGCAAGAGCGCATTATGCGGAGCATGAAGGAAAACCTTTTTATCCAAGACTTATCAGATACATTCAAAGCGGACCGATTGTTGCAATGGTAATTCAAGGGTACAATGCTGTTGCAGGTGCAAGACATTTGATGGGTTCAACAGATCCTGATAAAGCTGAAGTCGGTACTATCAGAGCAGATTTTGCACAAGTTATGGAATACAATATTGTACATGGTTCAGATTCTGTTCAAAGTGCAGAAAGAGAAATTGCGATTTATTTTAATGAAAATGAACTTTTTCCTGAAGGCAAATGTATGTCAGAACTTGTTATAGAAAGTCTTGATGCTAATTAGGAGTAAATGTAATTATCTCCTGATGTCAAATTGTAGTGCTTTGTCCAAATTATCAACAGATTATGAACGAAAAAGATTATTTTAATTACGAATTAGTACATACTGATGCAAAAACAGGTGCAAGGGCAGGTGTTTTTACCACCCTGCACGGAATTATTGAAACTCCGATATTTATGCCTGTCGGAACAAATTCTGCCGTAAAATCTCTCACTTGTGATCAGATAGAAGCAACAGGCGCTCAAATTATCTTAGCAAATTCGTATCACTTGTATTTGAGAGCAGGTACGAAGCGTATAAGAGATTTTGGCGGGATTCATGGGTGGATGAATTGGAATAAGCCTGTTTTGACAGATTCCGGCGGCTTTCAGGTATTTTCTCTTGCTCATCTGAGAAAAATCACTGAAGACGGAGTTGAATTTCGTGATCCTAAAGATGGTACAAAGCATTTTATTTCCCCTGAGGTTTCGATGGAAATTCAGCAAGATATCGGTGCTGATATAATTATGGCTTTTGATGAATGCGCTCCGTATCCTTGCGATTATGAAACAGCAAAAGCCGCAATGGAAAGAACTCATCGCTGGCTTGAAAGGTGTTTTAAAGCAAAAACAAACCAGAAACAAGCTCTATTCCCAATAGTACAAGGGGCTTTTTTTGATGATTTAAGACAAGAAAGCGCAAGTGTGATTTCAACTTTTGATGCTGTCGGGTACGCAATAGGCGGAGTTAGTGTCGGTGAACCAAAAGAACTTCAGAAACATTTTACGGAACTTACCGCACCATTGTTGCCTCAAGATAAACCTCGTTATTTGATGGGAGTGGGAACACCTGAAGATTTATTAGACGGTATTAAAGCCGGAGTTGATATGTTTGACTGTGTTTTACCGACTCGTAATGCAAGACACGGTTCATTTTTTACGTGGGATGGTAAAGCTAATATCAAAAATGAAAAATTTAAAGATGACCATTTACCGCTTGTTGAAGGGTGTGATTGTTACGCATGTAAAAATCATTCAAGAGCATATATCAGACACTTGTGGAAATGTCAGGAAGCTACTGCATCTACACTTTTATCAATACACAACATAAAATTTCTGATAGATTTTGCTAAGAAATGTCGTCAAGCAATATTAGAAGATAGATTTGAAGAATTTTACAATGAGCATTACAACAATCTGATAAAATAAATTTACTTTATTGCACCCCAAGCTCTTGTATCTCCACGTTCATATTTAATCAGGTAATACTGTCCTGCCGGTTGGTATTCTATAGAAAGTAGGTCAGCATTACTATGCTGACAGCAGAATACAAATTGTTGACTAAAGCCTATTCTACAAGATATATCTTAAATTTAATTATATTGTCATTCCGAACATGTTTCGGAATCTTATCTTAAATGTAAAGACAAAAGATGCTGAAACACCTAGTAGGAACAGAAAATTAAGTTCCGCTTTGCTCAACAAATTTTCTAGTCAATTCAGTATGACTGTTAAATGATTTATTCATATTAGCATTGTATCTGACTACAAATAAAAAGTTAAATTTCTATTTTCATGGTAACATTAACTTGTTATGATAGATAGATATTCAAGAAAAGAAATGGCAAAAATTTGGGAATTAAATTCCAAATTTGACTATTACCTGCAAGTAGAGCTTGCAGTATGCGATGCTTACGCACAAATCGGTACAATATCGAAAGATATTGCAAAACAAATCAGACAAAAAGCTTCTTTTTCAGTTGAAAGAATTGATGAAATTGAGCGTGAAGTTCGCCATGATGTAATTGCGTTTTTAACCTGCGTAAACGAAAGTTTGGGTGATTTAGGACGCTATGTACACGTTGGAATGACAAGCTCTGACGTTATAGATACAGCTTTTGCTCTCCAAATACAAGACAGCGGCAAAATTATTCTTGAAGATTTGTCAAAAACTATTGAAACATTAAAAAATTTAGCAAAAGAACATAGGCAAACTCTCTGTATTGGCAGATCACACGGAATACACGCAGAAGTAATGACATTTGGCGTAAAATTGTGCAATTGGATAGATATTCTGTCAAGACAAAAAGAAAATTTTGAACACGCACTGGAACAAATCAGAGTAGGACAAATCTCAGGTCCTGTCGGCACATACAGTAACATTTCGCCCGAGATTGAAGAAATAACCTGCAAAAATCTAGGCTTAAAACCGGCAAAAGTTTCAACACAAATAATTTCAAGAGATTATCACGCATATTTTATGCAATCTTTAGCTCTTATTGCAAGCGTTATTGAGCAATTTGCAACAGAAATAAGACATCTCCAAAAAACAGAGGTTTTGGAATTAGAGGAAGGATTTGCAAAAGGGCAAAAAGGTTCATCTGCAATGCCACACAAGAAAAATCCCGTATTAAGCGAAAATCTGTGCGGACTTGCCAGAGTTGTCAGAGCAAATTCTGTTGTAGCTTTGGAAAATATACCTCTTTGGCACGAAAGAGATATATCTCACAGTTCTGCCGAGCGTATAATTTTCCCTGATAGTTTAACTTTGGTTGATTTTATGTTAAACCGCTTTAACGGAATTATGGAAAATATTGTTGTGCATAAAGATAATATGCTGGCTCATACCAATGAATTTGGCGGAATTGTTTATTCGCAAAAAGTATTACTTTCACTTGTCGCAAAAGGTCTATCAAGAGAAGATGCCTATGTCATTGTTCAGCGAAACGCTCTTAATGCTTTCCAAAATCACGGAGATTTTAAGGAAAACCTGTTAAAAGACAGTGACGTAACAGAGCTTTTATCAACTGCTGAAATTAACGAAATATTTAATCCAAATGCCTTTTTGCAAAATATAAATTCAATATACGACAGAGTTTTATCATAATATTCATTTTAATTATGTTCTATTCTATAAACTCAGCAAGAATTGTATTACTTACCAAAGCACCTGCGTGAGTAAGGGCATATCCTTTTGCCGTATCTGTTATAAGATTTATTTCCTTGTATTTTTTTATAACATCACCATATTTTTCTTCAAAATCAATATCATAATCACAATTTATCTTTTCTACATCTATACCGGCCATTTTGCGAAACCCGAGGAATATAGTTTCTTCTAATTTTTCAGCTTCTGTAACAAATTTTTCTTCATTATGGTCATAAGGATTTTCAATATATTCTTCCAAATCGACCTTATTACCATAACGAATACCGTTTACATACCCATGAGCCGCAACACCGAAGCCATAATATTCTTTATTATTCCAATAGTTAAGATTGTGTCGTGAATTATACCCTTTTAGAGAAAAATTACTTATTTCATAATGTTCAAATCCTGAAGGCAATAAAAGTTCACAAGCACCTATATACATATCTGCTTGCATATCATCATCAGGAGTTAAAGATGTATTTTTATAAAAATAACAGTCCGGCTCAATAGTTAACCCGTATAAAGAAATATGAGTTACACCTAAAAGCACAGCCAATTTTAAATCATTATAAAACATGTCAGGTGTCTGATTTGGTAATCCGTAAATAAAATCCAAGCTTATGTTCTTAAAGCCCGCATCCTGCGCCATTTTAACAGAATCAATCACTTGTCCGGCATTGTGCCTGCGGTTTATTATTTTTAAAATATCATCATTAAAAGTTTGACACCCGAAACTTAATCTGTTAATACCAATATCATATAAACCTCTTAAATACCCATAATCAGCATCATCCGGATTTATTTCCATAGTAATTTCGGTATTTGGGTTTACATTAAAATTTTTTATAATACTTTCAATTTCTTCAACTTGTAAAACTGACGGAGTCCCTCCGCCTATATACAATGTATCCATAATTTCTTCTTGATACGCCATGTATATTTCAGAATTTAGTGCTTGCAGATATTCTGTTTTTAGGCGCATATCAGCAAATGACACAAATGAACAATAATGACACTTTGATTTACAAAACGGAATATGTATATAAGCACTCTTTACCATAATTGTATTATAACACAATTTTATTTTTTCAACCTGTAGAATATATTTGCCCCTTATGTTATCATTCGGTTATGGATATAGTTTTAAAAAGTTATACAACGTTAGAATTTGACAAAGTTAAAGAAGAACTTGCCCAATTTGCAAAGTTTGAACAAAGCAAAAAACTTTGCTTAATTGCACCAGCGCTATCTGATATTCAAAAAATTAAACAGCAACTTGAATATACGCATGAGGCTAAAAAAATTCTTGATTTGGCGAAAGAAACTCCTGCTGAATATATTGCTGATATGGCTCTAATCAAAAATAATTCCGGTGTGTCGTATTTAACAGAAGAAGAATTAATTAGCACTGCCAAAACAATGAAATCTTCAAGACTTTTGAAAAGATTTATCTTGGAAAATTCTCAACAGGACTATTTGCTAAAAAACTTAGCATCTAATCTAATAGCAGAAAAAGAAACCGAAGATAAAATTTTTGAAACTTTTGACGAAAATTTGAGGATTAAACAAAACGCAACCCCCGAATTAAAAGGGTTGTATTCATCCCTTAAAGATACCGAACAAAATTTAAGGGACAACATAAATTCCCTGCTAAACAATCCGAATTTTTCAAAATATTTGCAGGAAAATATTTATACTCAAAGAGATGACAGAATAGTTTTTCAGGTTATGGCATCAAATAAGACCAAAATTCCCGGTATTGTACATGATGTATCATCTTCAGCCAAAACTTTTTATATAGAGCCTGCCCAGCTTGTTCCGTTAAACAACAAAATCAGAGAAATAAAATCAAAAATTCATGCAGAATGCATAAAAATATTGGTATCATTGACCGACAGCATAAAAGAAATTATGCCTGATTTAGTACTATGCGAAAGAATTATGGCAGAAATTGATTTTCATTTTGCAAAAGCCAGATATGCCGTAAAACTTCATGCAACAGAACCTGAATTGTGCGAAGAAAAAGAAATATATTTTGAAAATATGAAGCACCCGCTTTTGATGAAGATAACAGAAAATGTTATACCTAATACTTTTAGCATAGGTAAAGATTATCGCTCAATAATAATTACTGGTTCAAATACGGGAGGAAAAACCGTAACACTTAAAACAATCGGACTGTTTATACTTATGACAAAAGCAGGAATGTTTCTTCCATGTACACACGCTAAAATTTACCCCTTTAAAGATGTTTTTGCAGATATCGGCGATTCTCAAAATATCCTGCAAAGTTTATCCACATTTTCTTCACACATGACCAATATTATTGAGATACTAAAAAGGAGTACCGATGAGAGTTTTGTATTGTTAGATGAAATATGTGCAGGCACAGATCCTGTTGAAGGCGCAGTCTTAGCTCAAAGTATCTTAGAGAAACTTGCACAAAAAGAGGTAACCAGCGTAATCACAACCCATTACGGTGAATTAAAAGCGCTGGAATATTCAAACAACTTTTTTAAAAATGCCTCGGTTGAATTTAATACAGAAACTTTAAAACCGACATACAAGCTGTTGATAGGAATTCCGGGGTTAAGTAATGCAATATCAATAGCCTCAAATCTGGGTTTGGATAAAGATATTGTTGATAAGGCAAAAAACACACTAATTACCCAAAAAGATCCGACTGTAGCCGTTGTTGAAAAACTACAGGAAACTCATCAAAGGATTTCAAAAAACTTGAAAGAAGCGCAGGAACTAAAGGAAACATCACAGGAAATTAAGCAGGAATACGAAGAAAATCTAAACCAAATAAAAAAAGATAAGAAAAAAACAATTAAAAACATCAAAAACAAATTTGACCTTGAAATGCTTGAAGCAAGAGGGGAAATAAAACAAATCTTAGATGAACTCAGAAAAGAAAAATCTGAAAAAATAGCACGCCGGGCATATTCCCGTCTGGCAAGACTTGAACAGAGTTTTAATGAAGATTTAGACAGCGTTTCTGACAAAAATAAATATATTGAAATAGATTGGGACAAAGTTCAAATTGGAGATACCCTGATGCTCAAAGAACTTCATCAAAAAGTTACTGTTGTTTCTCTGCCTGACAAAAACAAAAAACTATATGTTGATATGGGCGCAATGAAAATGAAAGTAAAAAAAGATGAACTTGCAATACTGGATGAAAAATATAAAGAGCCAACCAAAGTAAAAATTCCCGGAACATCTTTTAACAAGTTTGAGCTAAAGCGTTATGCAATGTCACAAACTTTGGATTTAAGAGGTTACAGAGTGGAAGAAGCCTTAGATGAGGTCGAAAGCTACTTGGATAAAGCAAGCTTGGCAAATCTTTCACCTGTATATATTATACACGGACACGGAACAGGAGCATTGAAACAAGCTGTCAGAGATTTTCTATCAACCTCACCTTATGTCGCAAAATTCAGACCGGGAGAAGATTCTGAAGGCGGCGATGGTGTTAGTGTTGTTGATATCAATTAGCCATTAATAAATTTTATTAAAAAATATATAATTGCTAAACTAATTCCAAAAATAACAGGACCATCAACAAATTTCGGTTTAAATTCCTCAATATCTGCATTAATTTTTACATATGGATTTAAAATACTTAAATATTTATATAAAATTCCTGTAGAATTTACGATATATTCATTTTGAGCTCCATTATTCATAAAAAATATAATTTTGTACATTGTATGGTTGTGTGCATATCGAGTAAAATATCTTTCTGTAAAACTTGGAGTTTCTATAATTTCAACACTGACACTTCTTATATCACTAAAAGAAATGATTTGATTGTTAACCAGAATAATCCTATTTACCGTATCAATTTTTAACACATCGCACTTTAAATATTTAAATAACACCTTACCTTGCCATACAAAGAGTAAAACGACTAAAATTACAGCTAAAAAAATAATAATAAATTCCATAAATAAATCCTTTAATTTTAAGGTGATGAAGAAAAATCTTCATCACCTTATACAAACTTACAATGAATTTTGATAAATTTCACGAACAATTTCGCGGGAATTTCCGCTTGGACCGATATTTATTAACCCGTCTAATGATGGTGTGGTAAATGCCAAATCAGTCAACTTTTCAACATCAGCCTCGCTAAAACCGATATCGGTTAATTTTTCAGGTACATCTACTGATTTTAACCAGTTATAAACCCCATCTGCGGCTTTTTGAGCCTCATCAGGATTACCTGACAGGTTTGGAACAATCGGTGCTAAAATATCAGCTAAGGTTGAAGGTTTATCCTTGTATATTGTTTTAATAACAGCAGGCAGCAATATTGCCAAACCTAAACCATGAGATAAATCAGGTTTAACCGCACTTAGCGGGTGTTCTAAAGCATGTGTATAGTGTAATAAACCATTATCAAAGCTTACCCCACCCATCATTGCTGCATAAGCTAAGAAATAACGTGCTTCCAAATCTTCAGGATTTGAGATTGCTTTTGGCAAATATTTCGCAACAAGTTCAATAACCTCTTTTGCCAACATTATTGAATATGGAGATGCAACAGCGGATGTAGCCGCTTCTACAACGTGATTAACAGCATCAATTGATACATATCTGGTTTGTTTTGGAGATAACTTTGTCATCAATTGAGGATCATCAATCGCATACATCGGATAAATACAATCATACGCAATTGCAGGCTTGAAATTCTTTTCCAAGTTTGAAACAACAGCAAATCTATTGGTTTCCGTACCTGTACCATGAGTTAAATTGATTGAAATAATAGGCGCAGCTTCTGTCGGTGTGAATCTGAATTCATAAAGATCTTCTGCTGTTTTATCAGGATATTTTAATAATATTGCAACAGATTTGCCGGCATCTGTAGGAGAACCGCCACCTATTGCGATAACTGCCTTTGCACCAAATTCTTTTGCCATTTTTACTGCATCATTAACATGGTGTGTTGTCGGATTCGGTGTAACCTGATCAAAATTGATATAACCTATACCGTTTTCTTTTAATGCTTTTTCTACAACATCCCAAGCTCCTGTTGCTTTATAGGCATTACGACCTGACATCACAATAACCTTATCCAGTCCTTTTGATTTAATATCTTTTGCAATATCGTGAATTTTTTGAATTGCGCCAACACCAAAATAAACATTTGTTCTAGTACGAATTTCACGTACATCATGGATATTAATGTCTTTTTCCCACATAATTTCTCTCCTTTCATATAACAAAACACCAATGCAATCAAATTATAATTTATAAATATATATTTTCAAGCTAAACAAGCTTCACACCATTAGCAACTGCTTTTAAACCATTTTTAACCCAATATCCGTCAGATAATTCAAAATCATTTTCTATCATAAAATATGTAGAGCCTGAACCAGTCATTATAGATTTCGGATATTTTGCCTTAATTGCCTGAAGCTCTGTATAATCACCAATAATTGCCCATTCTAAATCATTTACATATTCTTTGCGGGTATCAACACTTGCTTTATTTTTTATTTTTACTCCAAATTTTGTATATGCCTCTTTTGCACTTATTCCTAAATTTACAGGTTTTATAAGACTTACATTAAATTCTTCAAACTCTGCAGGCTCAAGTATTTCTCCTCTGCCGGAGGTTTTTATGCAACCGCCTTTTAAACATACATTCAAATCAGAACCAAGTTGTGAACATAATTTGTGCATTTCATCTTCAGATAAAATATCTCCCGCCAACTTATTTAGCCCATAAATTGTACCGGCGGCATCCGTACTGCCCCCTGCAAGGCCTGCAGCAATTGGAATATTTTTTTCAATATAAATAAAAACACTTCTTTTGCCGATTTTAACAGTTTTTAAAAACAGCATAGCCGCTTTATACACTAAATTTGTTTCATCATAGGGGATTTCTTTGCTGTTACCCTCAAGATGGATTTCATTTTTATCGGAATCAATCATTGTAATCGTAATATAATCGTACAAACTTATTGTCTGCATAACACTTTCAATATTATGAAATCCGTCATCACGTTTATTTATAACTTTCAAACCCAAATTTATTTTTGCGGGACATTGTACCTTTACACTAGTCATGATTATTTTAAAAGTTCTTCTGAGAGTTTTCCAAACATCTCAACAGAAAGCTTTTCTCCTCTTATATTTTCGTCTATACCTAATTTTGACAGAACATCGATTACTTTGTCTTTTGGAAATCCGCCATTTATCAAACAATTTTTCAGATTTTTTCTGCGTTGAGCAAATCCTGCTTTTATAGTTTTTCTGAAATGAGAGTAATCTGTCAATTTTAATTTTGGTTCTTTTCTTACGATAAGTTTTACTATAGCGGATGTTACCTTCGGAGCAGGGAAAAATGCTCTTCTGCCAACAGTTCTCATAATTTCAACATCTGCCCAAAATTGTGATAACAAGGTTAAAAGCCCATATTGCTTACCTTGGGAATTCTCATCTGCGACCATTCTTCTTGCAACTTCTTCCTGAACCATAAGGATTATATCTGTAATTTTATTCCGATTTTTATTATTCAGGTCATCTATTTCACCCAAAAGATGAGCGATAATAGGACTTGTAATATAATAAGGAATATTTGCAACAACTTTTATTTGACCTTCGCAAAGCTCTGATAAATCAGTTTTTAAAATATCTTTATGTATAATTTCCAAATTTGGAGCTTTTAATTTTTCTAACTCTTTGATAGCTTCTTCATCAAGTTCTATCGCAATAACTTTTTTTGCATATTTAATCAATTGTTCTGTAACAAAACCTACTCCCGGCCCAATCTCTACAACCGTATCGTCGGGTTGAATATTTGCATACTCAATAATATCTTGAATAACTTCTCCATCAATCAAGAAGTTTTGTCCAAGACGTTTTTTAGTTCTAAAATATTTTGCTCGTTCAAAATAATTCATCTCAGTATTTATAATAACACACATGGGTAAATGTTTACAAAATTTTATTTGATATTTTAAATATTGTTATATTATTGTTTATATATAGGGGTAATTCATGTTAAAACTTGAACAAAAATTAGAAAAACAAGAAATTATAAAATTATATACAAAGGGTTATAAAAAAAGAGAACATTTTCAAATCGGAATAGAATATGAAAGGCTTCCGATATCCTTATCATCAGGGAAAACTGTTGATTATTGGGCAAAATACGGAATTAAAAATTTACTTGAAAAATACTCAAAAGAAGAAACTTGGGATTACATTTTAGATAATAAAAACATTATAGGTATACAAAAAGTACATGATACCATTACATTAGAACCTGGCAGTCAGGTTGAAATCAGCACCAAGCCTGAAAAAACTATTTTTCATCTTAAAGAAAAAATTAATTCCATTAACAATACTTTAAAACCAATAACCGACAATTTGAATATAACTCTTTTAAACTATGGAGTATCACCACTTTCTACATACAAATCAATAAATATTATCCCTAAAAACAGATACCGTATAATGGCAAGATATTTATGGGGAATACTGTCTGATGTTATGATGAGAGAAACGGCAGGAATACAATGTTGTATTGATTTTTCATCAGAAGAAGATGCAATGAGAAAATTTAAACTGGCAAACAAATTAAGTCCTTTTATGTGCGCTATGTTTGCAAATTCCCCAATTCGAGGCGGTGTTGATACGGGTTATAAATCATTCAGGGCATTGAGCTGGCTGAATACCGATAATGACAGATGCGGCTTTGCAGGAAAAATCAGTGAAGAATTTTCATTTGAAGATTATATTGATTGCGTATTAAAAACGCCTATGATATTTATTCAAAAAGATAATCTTCAATTTGAAATAAACGGAGATATAACCTTTGGTGAGTATATAAAAAATGGTTATAACGGTGCTGAGGCAACAATTGAAGATTATGAATTGCAAGCAAATCTGTATTTCCCTGAGGTCAGAATGCGTAATTTTATTGAAATCAGAAACCACGACTGCGTTGGCGGGGATTTAAAATACGCAATTTTGGCAATATACAAGGGAATAATGTACAACGAATCTGCTATGGAAGAATGCGAAGAATTATTGAAACATCTTCAATACAATGATTTTTCTGAAATACGCTATAATGTTCCAAAATACGCACTTGATACCCCTGTAAAAAAATTAAAAATATCAGACTACGCAAAAGAAATAATAAATATTGCAGAAAAATCCTTAAAAGAAATGCAAACCGGAGAAGATATTTTCATAGATTCAATTAAAGAATATACTTTTAATAACATAACTCCTGCCGATGTAATTTTGAAAAACTGGTACGGTGATTGGAACAAAGACTTGTCCAGAATGGTTAAATATTTATCTGAAAAAAATTAGTATATACCCTCGTCTAAAGATTAGAATTAGTGCCAGCGTAAGGCAGACACACAGAAAACACCCTCTCCTACTCTTTAGGAGAGGGGATATGTCATTGCGAGAAAATCATTGATTTTCGTCGCAATCGCAATGCTGTGCAACATTGACTAATGAGATTACTACGTCGTTGCCTAAGTCAACTCCTCGTAATGACATATTACATTTACCACTGAGATTACTACGCTCACTTTCGTTCGCTCGTAATGACATGCCACATTTACACCCTAGCACGATGATTGCGAAAACACTCTAAAGTTAGTAGCAGTATTTACCCCCTAAAACAATGGTCGCAGAAACACGCTACGGTTGGTAGCAACATTTACCCCCTAAAACAACGGTCGCAGAAACACGCTACGGTTGGTAGTAACATTTACCCCTAAAACAACGGTCGTAGAAATGCACTACGGTCGGTAACAATATTTACCCCCCCACTAGAAGGCGTCAAAAGCCTGATCAATCGGATTTTTAAATTTAGTAATATTGCCTTGGAACAACAATTTAACCGTTCCGACAGGGCCGTTTCTGTGTTTTGCAATAATAACTTCGGACAATCCCTTAGAAGAAGCCTTAATACTTTCTTCTTCCTCATTTTCTCCTTTGTTATAATAATCTTCACGGTAAATAAACATAACAATATCGGCATCTTGTTCAATTGAGCCTGATTCTCTCAAATCTGACAACATTGGGCGTTTATCATTACGACCTTCAACCGCACGAGATAACTGCGATAAACAAATAATAGGAACATCAAGTTCTTTTGCAAGAATTTTTAAACCCCTTGATATTGCAGAAATTTGCTGTAAGCGGTCATCTTTTCCGCCGCCTTCCATAAGTTGAAGGTAGTCTATTACAATCAATCCCAAATCTTTTTGCTGGGTTTTTAACCTGCGGCATTTTGTACGAATATCCGTTATTGTGCAACCACTCGTATCATCAATATAAATCGGAGCCTGACTAAAATCATTCATCGCATTAGTTAAAGCTTCCCAGTCCTTTTGAAGCATATTACCCGTTTTTAATCTCTGCGCATCAACTTCAGCATGAGAGCATAACATTCTTTGTACCAATTGAGCTGATGACATTTCAAGAGAAAATATACAAACAGGAACATTTTCTTTTATCGCAACATTTTGCGCAATATTCAATGCCAATGCAGTTTTTCCCATAGCAGGACGTGCTGCCAAAATTATCAAATCCGATTTATGCAAACCCGCCAACTGAGAATCTAACTCGGTAAATCCTGTTGCCAATCCTGATAATTCATCCTTGTGATTATATCTGTATTCGATACTATCCCAAGCATCTAATACCATATCCTTAACGTGTTTTAAATCCGTAGTTGCCTTACTTGAACCTATATCAAAAATTAATTTTTCAGCCTGTTCTAACGAAGCATCACTTGGCTCTAAATCATAACCTTTTGAAACTATTTCGGAACCTGCATTGATTAACGCTCTTTTTATAGCTTTTTCCTGAATTATTTTGGCATAATATACAATATTTGATGTCGTTATTGTGTTTTCAACCAAATCATTAATATATGCACGACCGCCGACAGATTCAAGTTTTCCACTATAGCTTAAAACATCTGACACCGTAACAATATCAATATTATCGTTGTTGTTAAATAATTGAAGCATAGCTTCATAAATCTGCCTGTGAGCAGGCTTATAAAAACTTGCCGGCTTTAAAGTATCAGAAACTTTGGATAATGTTTCAGGATTAACTAAAATTGCCCCTAATACAGCTTCTTCAGCTTCGATATTTTGCGGGATTAAATTTTCATCAACTTTTCTTTTTGAATTTGTAGCAGACGGCATACTATATTTCCTTCCTCATTAATATAATATTACACAAAAATCATTATGACTTTTAAATAAGTAATATCGTTAAATAAATTTAACATACAATTTTATTTTACCAATGTTAACAAATGTTAAAAATATAAAATAGAATTAGCAATATTTATATTATATACTACTTTATATATATAGTATATATTTTATTAAGGATGGATAATGACGATTTCAACATATAAACCTTTTGGAACAGTAATAACCAATTCTCAAAATCAAGTTGATTTTTCAAAAGATGCAGGGTTTAAGTTCGTTAGCAAAACAAAAGATCAGGAATGTATGTCTGATATTATTAGTTCAGCAGTAGGCGATTTTACGGAAAGACCTTTGCAGATTATGATTCGTGAAATTGCAAAAAATTTCTTAATCTTCACCCCAATCGGTTGGATTGTTCTTTTATACATAATTGCACGCAGATATAAAGGCAAGCTGAACTATGCCTTCAAAAATTTGAAAATAGCGATGCAAGATACGGTAAAATCTTTATGCGAGGAGGAAGAATCCGAAAAAAAAGATGATACTCAAAACGCAACAGAGGAATAGCATACAATAAAGGTCGGTTTCAAAAAACCGACCTTTATATTCTATTTAACAGCTTCCACGCAATCCGGACAAATACCATCATCATTCAAATCACGATATTTCCAGCATCTGACACATTTTTCGCCATGAGCCTTTGTAACCCAAACGGTATACCCCTCTTCCGAGTGTTCATTCATAACCTCAGATGGTGCCGTATCAGTTAAATAAGCCTGAGATACTATATAAATATCTGCTAAATCAGCTTCATTAGCCTTCAAAACAGAATTATCATCAGCTTTTACATATACCGCAACTTCTAACGAGCTGCCGACTTTTTTATCAGCTCTTAGGGGTTCTATTGCACGAGATACAACTTCACGAGATTTTAAAATTTTCGTAAAATCTTCTTCTAATTGTACATTATTCCATTTTTCATTTACAACAGGGAAATCCGACAGTAATATACTTATCAAACCGCCACGTTGAATTTCAGGAATATTTTGCCAAATATCTTCAGCCTGATGTGGCATTACAGGAGCTAAAATCTTAACTAATGCCATCAAATTTTCATATAAAACAGTTTGACAAGCCCTGCGAGATAATGATTTTTTACCTGCTGTATATAGTCTGTCTTTTACAATATCCAAGTAGAATGAACTTAAATCAACTGCTGCAAAATTTTGTAAACTTTGGAAATACTTATAAAATTCATAATTTTCAAAAGCTACGGTAACCTCTTCAATTAATTTGTTCAATTTGTGAAGTGCAAATTTATCAATCGGTTTCAATTCATCATACTGAACGTAATCTGTTTTCGGGTCAAAGTCAAACAAGTTACCGATTAAAAATCTTGCAGTGTTTCTTGTTTTTTTGAAGATTTCTGTTAATTGACCAATGATATTATTACCGATTTTGATACCGTTTCTGTAATCAACTGAGGCAGCCCAAAGTCTTAGAATATCTGCACCATAATTTTTAATAATATCATCAGGTCTTATGTAATTGCCTAAAGATTTTGACATCTTACGACCGTCTTCCCCAAATACAAAACCGTGAGTTAAGACTTGTTTATAGGGAGCTTTTTCCTGAGTCGCAATTGATGTTAAAAGTGATGATTGGAACCAGCCTCTGTGCTGATCAGAACCTTCTAAGTACATATCAACAGGGGTATGACCGAGTTCATCAGCTCTTTTTTCAACAACAGCACGCCAAGAAATACCTGAATCAAACCAAACATCCATAATGTCTTTTTCTTTACGGAAGTGATTTTTTCCGCATTTAGGACATACAAAGCCTTGGGGTAACAACTCGTTTTCAGAGTATTTTACCCACGCATCGGAACTTTCTTGCTCAAACAATTTAGCAACATGTTCAATTGTTTCGTCAGTACAGATAACTTCTCCGCAATCTTCACAATAAAATATCGGAATCGGTACACCCCATGCTCTTTGTCTTGAGATACACCAATCAGCACGACTTTCGACCATGTTACCTATTCTGTTTTCTCCACTTGCCGGAATAAATTTGACATTATGAATTGCCTCCATTGCTTTCGCTCTGAATTTATCCACTTTTACAAACCATTGAGGAGTTGCACGATAAATTACAGGGTGCTTACATCTCCAGCAGTGAGGATAGCTGTGGTTTATATCCTGCGCCTTTAACAATGCTCCGCATTTTTCAAGCATTTCAATAACCATTGCATTACCCTTGTAATAAGGAACACCAATTAGTTCAGGAATACCTACCTCATCTTTCCAAACACCTTCTCCATCCAATGGCGAAAATACCTCAATATTATATTTACACCCAACCTCGTAGTCCTCTAAACCATGTCCGGGAGCTGTGTGAACAGAACCTGTACCGGCATCTAATGTAACGTGTTCACCCAAAATTATAGGAGATTTTCTGTCTATTAAAGGATGTTTTGTATTTAGCAGTTCTAAATCTTGACCTTGGCAAGTACCCAAAACTTTGATATCAGATTTTTCCCATTCTACATCTGCAAGAAAAGAATCCAGCAATTCTGTAGCAACAACATAGATACTGCTATCATTTACCCCCTCAAAGAAGGTATATTCAAATCTTGGGTGCATAGAAATTGCCATATTAGATGGAATTGTCCAAGGTGTTGTTGTCCAAATAACAGAGTAGATGTCAAGCGGACAAGATGTCAGGAAGGCAAGCTTATTACGAAGTTTATTTATACTGTCATCATCAAATTTAAAGCGAACATAAATTGATGTTGAGGTGTGATCAGCATACTCAACTTCAGCTTCTGCCAGTGCAGTTTCACAAGATGCGCACCAATAAACAGGTTTCAAGCCTTTTTCAATATAACCCTTTTTATACATTTCACCAAATACTCTGACTTGCTCTGCTTCGTATTCAGGATTTATTGTTAAATATGGATTTTCCCAGTTGCCCAAAACTCCAAGACGTTTGAACTCTGATTCTTGTCCTTTTAGGTTTTTATGCGCAAATTCTCGGCATTTTGCCCTTAGTTCAACCTCTGTTATTGAATGTCTGCCGCCTTTGATATTTTTAACAACCGCATTTTCTATCGGCAAACCGTGTCCGTCATACCCCGGAACCATTGGAGCATAAAACCCTTTTTGAGATTTATATTTAATCAAAATATCTTTCAATATCTTGTTCATTGCAGTTCCGACGTGAATTTTTTCAGAACTCAAATATGGAGGTCCGTCGTGCAATACAAAAGAATTTGATTTATCTTTACTTTCCAAAATTTTGTTATAAATGTCATTATCCTGCCAAAATTTTTGTATTTCCAATTCTCTGACAGTTGCATTAGCCCTCATAGCTAAAGTTGTCTGAGGTAAATTCAAAGTGTTTTTATATTCGGTTTTTGTACTTTCTGCCATTTTTTTATCCTTTTGTTTCTTCTTTTTTACACAAATTTTTTAAAGAGCCTACACTCCAATCTGTTTTTTCGACTTCAAAATCTTTTATGAATGTATTCATTTTATCATAATCAAATTCGTTTTCCCAACGAGCAATAACAACAGTTGCAACACAGTTTCCAATCAGATTGACTGTCGTTCTTCCCATGTCAAGAATTTGGTCTATACCTAACAATATTGCAACTCCGATAATCGGAATATTAAAGCTCGATAAAGTACCTGCCAAAACAACAAGTGAAACTCTCGGAACTCCTGCAATACCTTTACTGGTTAGCATTAGAGCAAGCATCATTAAAATTTGCTGATTTATATCCAAATTTATACCGCAAATTTGAGATGAAAAAATTACTGCCATTGCAAGATACAGTGTACTTCCGTCAAGATTAAAAGTGTAACCTGTCGGCATAACAAAACTTACAATATTTTGAGGCACACCAAATTTTTCCATAATTTCTATTGCTTTAGGAAAAGCTGCCTCTGAACTTGCGGTAGAAAATGCCAAAATTGCAGGTTCTTGAATTACTTTCAACAAATTTCTAAATGAAATTCTCGCATACTTACAAGCGATAAATAATACTAAAATTACAAATACAGCAAGCGCTGTATAAAGTGAAAATATTATCTTTGCATAGTTTTTAAGAATTGACAGTCCGTTCATTCCAACAGTTGATGCTATTGCGCCGAAAATACCCAAAGGGGCAAAATACATGACATATTCGGTAAATTTAAACATTATTTGAGATACCGAATGCAGCACATCCATAACAGGCTTTGCTTTTTCGCCAACTGCGACAATAGCTACCGCCATAAAGATTGAGAACACTACAATTTGTAATAAATTACCTTCAGCCATAGCCTGAATTATACTTGTCGGAAATACATTAACAATCATCTCGGAAACAGAGGTATGCGGAGTTGTAACAGCCATCAATCCTGCTTCTTTCAATAACTCGGGGTTTGCTACAGTACCTGATACAAAACCTTTGCCGGGGTTAAAAATATTTCCCATTGTAAGCCCGATGATAAGAGCCAATGTTGTTACAATTTCAAAATATACAATCGTTTTTATTCCGACTTTACCTAATTTTTTAGCACTGCCGTGTCCTGCAATTCCCGTAACAAGAGTTGCAAACAGCAAAGGAGCAATAATCATTTTCACCATACGTAAAAAGATTAATGCCAAAGCCCTCATTTTGACTGCTAAATGCGGGGCAAAATGACCGAATAAAACACCCAATACCAGTGCTAAAAATATAAAAAATGTCAGTCGTGAATGTTTCAAGTTATAACCTCTCTTACAAATTATAATACAAACATAACTATCATTACATTAGAGCGTGCATAATTGTAAAATTTAGTTATATTTTACAATTAGAGAAAAATTTGATAGTATCAGTATATGAATGATATCGTTGAAAAACTCAAAGAATTTGGATTTAACTCTTACGAAGCAAAAGTCTATATTGCACTTTTGAAAAAATATCCTGCAACAGGATACGAAATTTCTCAAATGGCAGATATTCCACAATCCAGAGCCTACGATGCTCTAAAATCATTGGAAACAGAAAGTATAGTTTATTCAACAAAAGAAAAACCACAAAAATACACACCTATTTCTCCAAAAGAATTAACTCAAAGGTTTAAAAGAAAAATTAATTCGACAATAGATTATCTTGAAAAAAAGCTACCGAATATCAAAGAAAATTATAATGAACCGATTCACTATATATATGAATACGAAAACATTATAAATAAGATAAAAGAAATTGTTAATAACTCAAAAATATCTCTATTTTTAGAAATCTGGGCAGAGGATTTCAGACAAATTGAAAAAGAAATATCAAAAGCTTATGACAGAGGAGTAAATATCAAAATCGTTGCTTATGATAATTTCGATACCGTATACGGACTTGTCTATAAGCACGATGGAGCAAAAGAAATTGAACAGGCTATGGGAAGCCGTTTAATATACCTGCTGTCTGACAATGAAGAATCTTTATTTGGCAAAATAGAAAAACAAGCTATTTGGACAAAAAATCATGATATTGCAATTTTAATAAAGGAATTTACGGTTCACGATATGTATTTGCTTGATGTAAATGCCAATTTCCCTGAACAATTGAAATATTTCTATGGTTCAGGATTCAAAAAATTAAAAGAGAAAATTCTTGATAAAAGAACAGATTTTAACATCCATTAGGGGTAAATAAATAGCAACCCACCATATCCCTCCCTGTCAAGGGAGGAAAAATAGTAAGTCCTCCCTGATTAGGGAGTGGAAAGTATTGTTTCAGTATATTAATTTTTACAAATTTTTACTTTTAAAAAATCAATTCAAGTTTTATAATTAATAAAAATTGAACATGATTTTGGGGGAAATGATGGAAGGATATAGTTTTGAATTGATTACGGGTCCTATGAGCTGCGGAAAAACGGAGGAACTTCTTCGCAGAATCAGACGTTGTATTATTGCAAAGAAAAAAGTAAAAGTTATCTCACCTGATGTTGATACAAGAGCAAAAGGAGATTATATAGAATCCCGCAACGGCTTGTGGCTTGATGCAATCAAAGTTAAACATTCTATTCAAATTTTGAGTGCCGCAAGAGATGCTCAAGTTGTGGCAATTGACGAATTACAATTCTTTGATGCCAATATCGTTAAGGTCATTACCCAACTTATGAACGAAGGTAAAAAAGTAATCGGAACAGGATTAGAGCTTGATTTTAAAGCAGAACCGTTCGGATCAATGCCTGAATTGATGTGTATTGCAACAAAAGTTGATAAATTGCACGCAGTATGTATGAAATGTGGCTGCGAGCATGCAACAAGAACCCAAAGACTAATTGACGGCAAGCCTGCCGATAAAAATTCACCGCTTATTATGATAGGCGGAGATGAAACCTACGAAGCAAGATGTATCAAATGCTACGAACTTCCTGATGTTCAAGAGAAGAAAAAGACTTTGGGATTGCGCTTATTACAATTTTCAAAAGACTAACAACAAATATAAATTAAAAGCTAATAATAATATTTTATACAAATGTGGAATTTATGATTTCACATTTTGTTTTATTGTGGTATGATTATCTTCAGAACAATCCCCTTTTTTATGAAACTTTTTTGAACAAGTTTCGTCATATATAGAAGAAGGATTGTTTGGAGGTGTAAAACAAGAATGAGAAAAATTATGAAAAAAAGCATTATATCACTGGTCGCATTTTTAGTCATGTTTGGATGGGTAATCAGATCAAATGTTCACGCATCTACCCCCGTTGAACTTTACGACAACGTATGGAGACTGATTAACAACAAATACGTAGACCAAACCAATAACGAACAAGATTGGAGCAAATGGCGCCACAAATATGACAATGTTATTAAAACAGACAAAGATGCTTATGTAGCAATAGAAACAATGGTGGCAAGTTTGAACGATCCTTATACAAAATTTTTAGATCCAAAAGAATTTCAGGAAGAAACCAGCTCAATTAAAGGTTCATTAAAAGGTATCGGTATTCAAATCGGGGTAAAAGACGGCAAATTGATGGTTATTGCACCAATTGAAGATACTCCGGCTGAAAAAGCAGGACTTTTGGCAGATGACGAAATCCTATCAATTGACGGTAAAAGCACAAAAGGTATAACAGTTGATAAAGCCGCTGAGCAAATCAGAGGGGAAGAAGGCACTCAGGTTACTCTTGTTATTAAACGAAAAGACCAAGAGCCAAAATCATATACAATTACCCGTGCAGAAATTGAAATCAAATCAGTTTCTCAAAAAGTTCCAAATAATGTACAAATGCCTAAAGATATCGGATATATCAGACTTAGTTCATTTATCAGCAGAAATGCGTCTAAAGAGTTTTCTTCAATTTTAACCAATTCAACCGATAAAAAAGCATTCATCGTTGACCTTCGTTCAAATCCCGGAGGGTTGTTAAGCAATGCAATTTACATATCAGATATGTTCCTGAACGGCGGCTCAATTGTAAGTACGGTCGACAGAGATGGTTACAAAGAAACTCAAAAAGCATCAAAAGGTGTATTGACAACAAAACCTGTTGTAATTTTGGTGGACAAAGGTTCTGCATCTGCCAGTGAAATTTTCTCAGGTGCAATGAAGGATAACAAACGTGCCGTTATTGTCGGAACGCAATCTTTTGGAAAAGGTTTGGTACAGGAAATTAACAAACTTCCAAATAACGCAGGTATAAATATTACTATTCAAAAATATTTAACCCCAAACGGTACTGATATTCACAAAAAAGGAATTACTCCGGATATTTTGGTTGAATTGTCAGAAGACGACATCAAAAATAAAAATGATGTCCAATTGAAAAAAGCAATACAAGTTGCTCAAGATTTATCAACAGGCAACTATGTTGTAAAAAAATAAAAAGTATTCTAGGGTTCCACGGTTAACACCGGTTCGGTCCGAGAGAATACGCACTTTGATATAGAGTGTACACGGAAGGATAAAAGCCAGGGAGATTTAAAAATCTCTCCGGCTTTATTTTTATAAAGGAGATAAAAATGGCATGGATAAATTTATTTATTGCAGGATTATTTGAAATAAGCTGGGCAATAGGAATGAAATATTCACACGGTTTTACCAGACCATTTGTGAGCTTGTTTACCGTAGTCGGAATGATTGCAAGTTTTTACTTTTTGGCATTGGCATTAAAACAATTGCCATTGGGGACAGCCTATGCTGTATGGACAGGAATCGGAACTGTCGGAACAGTCATTTTGGGAATAATTTTATTTAAAGAACCCGCAAGCATAATGCGTTTTATTTGTATAACAATGATTTTAGGCGGTATAACCGGTTTAAGACTTATAACATCAATCCATTGATATACTATATTTAGTGTAGATAATTGGGCTTTTACTATTTAAAAGGTTGATTTAATTTTAATGAAAATTTGAAATAATAAAACTGTTATCACCTTTTAGAGGAAAGAGCATCAATGAATAATATCAATGAAAAGTGTTTGCTAAGATACCTACAGTATCCTGATGAATTATCATATACTACAGAGATTTTGAAACTGAACAACAAAATACTCGAGCAAAAATTTATTATGAAAAATATTCTTGTCAATATTTCCTCGCTAAATTATACTGAAGGTGTGGAATTAACATAGGGCAGAATATATGCTTAAAAAAATTTTATATATCTTATGGGCAGTTTTATTTATTGCATTTTTGTGTGTTGTCGTAAAAAACGGCAGCTTTTTATCCTTTATGAATTCAATGGAAAATGCTACCTTTGATATAAGACAAAAAGTTCTTACAAATTCAGGTGCCAGAAAACACAATGACAATATAGTAATAGTTGCAATTGATGATGCAAGTTATGAATACATTTTGGATAAATATGGCGAGTGGCCTTTGCGCAGAGATATGTATGCCAAAATGATAGAATTTATTGAAAAACAAAATCCGAAAAGCATCGCTTTTGACCTTATGTTTGTCAAATCCATAAAAAGTAGACAGCAAGATGATTTAGCGCTTATCAATACCTTTAAAAAATATGATAACATATATACTGCAATGAATCTTGACAATCAGCCGTCAGATTTAAGAACTCCGCCAACACTACCTGAAGGACTTGCACTTGAAACCGGCGGACTTGATTTTGACGGAATTGAATATACAAATTGCAGAGCTATTTTACAAGGAATTCTTGACGTTACGCAAAATATTGGAATGATAAATGTATCACGCTCTGATGATGGGGTATTAAGACAAATGCCATTATATTTAAAATATCAGGGCAAACTTTATCCTCAATTGGGATACTTGGTCGGAACAAATGTAAATAGCGACATTTATAAAAGTGTAATTTCAAAATCCGATGAGACAGGAAGCGTAATTCTTAACTGGTACGGTCCTGCGGGAACTTTTGAAAACATACCTATGTATAAACTTTTAAAAGCCGTCGAAGGAAAAGATAAATTTGATTACAATTTCAATAATAAAATTGTATATTTTGGAGCAACAGCAGCAAGCCTGTTTGATATAAAAACCGTACCGGTTGATAAAGTTTACCCTGGGGTTGAAGTGCAAGCAACATACGTTAATAACATTATCGACGGAAGTATTATCCGCAAAGTACCATTTGGAATAAACATCATTCTGACAATATTATTGTCCCTTATTACAATAATTTGTGTAATGAAAATAAGCTCCATGCCTGTTGCATTTGGAACATCAATGACAATTTACGCAATATATGTAACATTTACATATTTTGCCATGGAATTTAAAAATTTATGGTTTGAAATAATCTCACCATTAAATTTTGCCCTATTCACCTTCATCCTTGCCGTAATTATCAAATATCTGATTAAATCCAGAGATTTTGATCAACAGTATAAGCTTGCAACAACAGATGGATTAACAGAGCTGTATAACCACAGATATTTTCAAGAGCAATTACAAAATCAAATATCACATTCACAACGTTATGAAGTTCCATTGTCGCTTATTATAATTGACATAGATTTCTTTAAAAAGTTCAACGATACCTTCGGACACCAATCAGGAGATGCCGTATTAAAACAAGTTGCGGCAATATTAAAACGAAATGTCAGAATGACAGATATAGTATGTAGATACGGCGGCGAAGAAATGAGTATCATCTTACCTAATACAAAATACGACGAAGCCGTTGCTATCGCACAAAAATTACGCTCTCTTGTCGAAGAAAAGAAATGTAAACTCAGCGGCAACAGAGAAAGTAATGTTACAATAAGCTTAGGAGTATCAACCTACGGAAATGACGGACAAACACCTTCCGAACTTATTGAAACCGCAGACAAAAGATTATATAACGCCAAAAACAATGGCAGAAACAGAGTAAACTAAACAAATATGGACAACAAATTTATAGAAAAACCTATATCAATAAAAGATGTTCCTAAGGAATATTTAATTGATCCATGCCTGTTAGAAAATAATGAAAAACAAATAGGCGAAATTTGCGATTTTCTGCAAAGCAATATTAAATTACTTTTTATAAACGGATACAAAGGCAGCGGGAAAACCAAAATTGCAAATTTTATAGCAGATTCTATTAACCCTGAGTCAATCGTTCTCAATTATACTTGTTTAGAAACTACAATTCTTGATGATATGCTTTTAAGCTTTTTTGAATTGTTCAAATACTATGCTCTTGTCGGAAAAATTACAAACCGCCAGTCTAAAGCAGATAATTTTAACCAAAAAATCAATTCTTATTTTAATTCAATAACATCTCCAACATTGATTATATTGGATTCTTTTGAATCAATTATGAAAGGAAATGTTACTCCTATTGTTGACTTTATAAAACATTTAACATCTTTTCCAAATATAAAAGTTATCATTGTCTCAAAAACTCCGCCAACAGAAGAGTTTTCGGATACTGCATATAACCAAATTTCAATTCTTCCGTTTTCTCAAAAAATATTTGAAAAATTTCTAAGAAATAACGGAATTAAACAAATTGGTGTGATTTCTAACGAATTATACAAACTTTCTAAAGGCTACTATCAAAACCTTGTCTTGAGCTTGAACCTTATGAAATTACGGCAATTAAACCTTGTTAAATTTATAGAAATGTATTCAAAAAGTTACACATCATTTCCTGATTTTTTAATAAGAGAAGCTATGGAGCTTGTTGATCCTGTTAGCATACACTTATTCAGGCTGTTAACTGTTATGAGAATACCTATCCATATTAATCTTTTACAGTCCCTTCATTTGTTTGACGGCGATAGGGTAAATTTTTACGTACAGAACTCAATATTGTCAACAAACGGTGATCATATATATTTAAAAGATTATTTCAGAGAAATTATAGAGCGGCAAATTCCTGAAAACGTAAGAATAAAACTTCACAGCGCATGTATTGAGTTATATAAAACACAATTACCTTTAAAACCGTTAGAAAGGGATTTAATCTTATCCCGTCAAACTATGCGCAACGAAATTGAATACCACAGTCTATTCATCCCGAAAAAACCTGTTATTACCAGACCGGTAAAAGAAATTCCTATCGAACCTGTACTGGCACAACAAGGGGAACTAAAAATGGTTAACCCCGAAATTGAACACGAGCCGCCAACACCTGCACAAATTGCAGAAGAATCTATAGAAGATAAAATTAACAAAATCAATTTTGTTGTAGAAGATGAAACATTGGATAATATTGCAGATTCAATCAAAGATTTTATCGACACAAGTTTGGAAAATAAAAGATTTGAAGAAGAAAGTCTTGGAATGAACCTTACTCAACTTTTAAATTCCGCTAAATCAGAAGAAGACAAATATAATTATAAAAATGTTGTAAAACTTTATCATCAGGCATTGACCAAAACGGAAGATGAAAACTTTTATACGTTTTTACCAACAATATACATAAAACTTGCAAAAGCATATCAACACCTGTCAGATTGGTACGAAGCACTGGAGTGTTATACTCAGGCTCAAGATTTCTACGTAAATACTTCAAACAATGAAAAAATTGCAGAAATAAAACTTGAAATTGCAAACATCTATTACATAATGTATAAACACGATAATGCTAAATTTATATTAAAAGAACTTGAAAAAACCCCAAATATTCCTAACGAATTACAAATAAAAATAAATTTAGCCTGCGCAAAACTTGAAAATAATCCGGAAAAAGAATATCAATATTACAAAAAATCAATACCTCTGGTAGAAATCAATACAGATAAAAAAATTACAGCAGAACTTTATTATAAATATGCTGTTGCAAATGATGAAAGAGATATTCCAAGAGGAGCCGTACAATTCTATAAAAAATGTATAGAGCTTGAACAAAACCCAAATATTAATCCTTATCTATCAATGGCTTTATCTAACCTTGCAGAATTGTATGATGAAGCCGGCTTAACCAATCAGGCAATCAATTACTACTCAAAAAGTATAAAAATTGACAGCGAAATGAAAAATTATAACGGATTATTTTATTCATATACACACCTTGGAGAAATTTTTGCATCAAAAGATGATACTAAAGCATTCAAATGTATGAATACTGCATTAGAATATGCCAAAATTCTTAAAGAAGCATTTTATATTGCTGATGCAAATCTTAATATAGGTGATTTTTATTACAAAAGAGCTAACTATAAATTGTCATACAAGTATTACTCTGAAGCCTACAAGGTGGCAGAACATTCATTCACAAAAGAAAATCTAAATAAAATCAGCTCCCGAATAGAAGATATTAAACGCCGTGTGTCAGAAAGAGAATTTAAACAGTATCAGGACGAATATGACAAATAAAAATTTATACGAAAACTACATGAAAATATTTTTGGAAGAAAATTCCAAAGTAAATTTAATTTCAAAAAATGATGAAAAATATCTTTGGGAAAAACACATTTTTGATTCTCTTGCAATTTCCAAATTCTTTGACAAATACAACCCCAAAGCTGAAACTGTTTTGGATATAGGAACAGGCGGAGGATTTCCTTCAATTCCTATTGCAATTACCTATCCTAAAATCAAAGTTACTGCAGTTGACAGCATAGGCAAAAAAATCAAAGCAGTTTTAGCAATTGCCGACAAGCTTAGGCTTGAAAATATTAATCCGATATGCTCAAGAGTGGAAAACTTAAACGGAGAATATGATATTGTAGTATCAAGAGCTGTATCCTCATTAAAAAACATTTGCGAATATGCTCTGCCAAAACTTAAAAAGGATGGCTATTTTATCGCATATAAATCAAAAAAAGCACACGAAGAAATAGCAGAAGCAAAAACCGTTCTAAATAAATACAAAGCACAAGTGATTGATATAATTGAATATGAACTTCCGCTTGAGGAAATACTTGTAAGAAATTTAATTATTATAAACAAAAAATAAATTGAGAAATTATCTACCCCCAAGTTCATGCGCTTTTTGAGTGGTTTTTGCTATAACATCATAGAAAAATTTTGTACTGTCATATTCTTTCATTTCAGAAATTCCGACAAAAGTACAACCGCCTTTTGTTGCAACATTATCTATCAATGTCTGAACGGGAGTTTCTCCTCTGTTAAATACCATTTGAGCAGACCCTAAAGCTGTTTGAGTTGCAAGAATCAGTGATTTTTCATATTCTAAACCTAATTTTTCACCTGCACGAGCCATGTCCTCAATCACCTGATAGAAAAATGCCGGTCCTGAACCTGATATTGCTGTTACTATATCCATTTGAGATTCTTCAACTTTTATACATTTGCCTATTTTTGATAATAAATTAATTACAAAATTCACATCATCATCGCTTGCTAAATTACCCCCGCAAACCCCAAACATACCAAGTTTAACAAGAGCAGGGGTATTAGGCATTATGCGTACTACTCTTGCATTGGTTAATATATTTTGAATTTTTGATAAGGTTACACCCGCAGCAATAGATACTACAAGCTTTTCACCTGTTACAAAGTCTTTTATTTCATTTAGAACATCTAAAACTTGATTAGGTTTTGTAGCAATAAAAATTATATCTGATTTTTTAACAAGTTCTGTATTATCAGTAATTACATCTATTCCTAATCTTTTAGAAGCAGATTTTGCAAATTCTTCATTTATTTCCGCACCGAGTATGTTTTCTTCCTCAATACCGCCAATAATAGCGCTTGCCATCTTTCCACAACCGATAAAACCTATATTTTTCTTCATAATATTTAACCATTCCCTTCGTCATTTGTTGACTAATAATTTTGTTTACTATAACATTTGAATT
>CACXCI010000008.1 GCA_902766105.1 uncultured bacterium | reverse complement strand
TTTGAAAAGAATTTTTTCTTCCGCCAATTTATGATTTATGCTGCTATGAGCAAAATTTACCATAATATTATCCCAATCATATTGCGGGATACTATCACTCATCGAGGAATAAACTTCAAGAACATACGCAGTATATGGATCAATCACAAGAGTCTTTCCTGTTCTTTTGCAAGCTCTAAAAACAGTTACAAACCTATCGATATTTTGTGGTGAAAATTGTACCAAAGGAAGTTTATCACTCTTGAAAATTTTAACAAATTCTTTTTCTAAATCTTCTTCTTTTACTATATCTTGTTCTGCTCTTCCTAAAGTCGTACCTTCCATAATCAAGTAATCCGGATTTTTAATTTTTCTTTTAAAAACGGAACTTTGCCAAGAAGCTCGCCCATGGAATCTGATATCTCCGGAATAAACAATTGTTTTTCCATCCGTTTCAATTTCATAAGCAGTTGCTCCGGCAATAGAATGATCCACTCTATGTGCTTTTACTTTTATATTCCCAAAATCAATATCGCCATCAATAATATGAAGATTTAGGTTTGTCGTATTTTGTTTTGGCAGCAAAGGTGCAATTTGAGTTAAGACGTCATAAGTTACTTTGCTGACATAGATAGGGATTTCAGAATTTATCATTTGCATCAATCCATAATGATCAGGATGCGCGTGAGTCAAAAATACCGCATTAAATTTTGGAGTTTCATCTTTATACAAACCGCTTATTGGCAGTTTGTAATCTTCAGGCTTCCACTCATCCTTAACCATTGAATCGAGTGGCACACCGAAATCAAATAACAGCCTTGTCTCACCATTATTTATTTCAACTGCGCTTCCACCAATTTCCTGTGTTCCTCTGTGTATTATTAATTTTGACATTTTAAATTTTATCCTCATATTTTTGTTTCATATCTGATAAACTAATCATACATTCTTTATACAAACCATATCCCATAAATGAAGATGTTGCAAAATAAGTTTTGAATGAAACATTTTCATCCATTTTTTGCAATGCGACTGCTAATTTTTTTGAACGATCATTATAATTAGCTAATACAAAAATAAATTCAATTTCACTTTTTTCGTTTAATGAAATTTTGTCAGGACTTGCCTTTATGTTTATTAAACCTAAATCTACCATTTGTTTGAAAACTTTTTTCATTTCCGCCAAAAACTTTTCCTTATCAGTGTTTTTTGTAAATGTTATGGCATCATTATAATGATCAGACAAACTTGCAGCTTTTTTCTTTTTCCCATTTTTATTATTTTCTTCATTTATAGCATCTTCTTCTCTCTCACTTATTGCATTTAAACCAGCTTTTAATTCTATAAGAGCAAGATTTACTGTCTTTGAAGTTTTACCAAATTTTCTGTCATAATTAGGTAAACAGATTGCTACTGCATCAAAACGTGGTTTACTTTTTTTAATTTGTCCATCTATATTTTCAACAATTTCACCATTATCATATTCAATATCAAAAATAAAATAATCCGTTTCGTTAGCAATATTATTATAGCTATTTTCTTTAAACATAAGTTGTTGGATATCTTTTTCAAGTTTATACGCCTTATTTCTTTCTTCATTCTTTGAGTTGTCTGTATTCTTTGTTCTTTTTTTAAATGAATGATTATCTATCAATTGCTTTGCGAATTTAAAATATTTTATCCAATTATCTTCACTAAAGTTTACTGCTCCTGTTAATTGGTTGAGCTTTATACCATAATCTTTATTTACAGAAAACCTAAGGGATTGAGAAATTTCTAATATGCAGCAGGAACGATAATACACATCAGTATAACTCCCTCTTAGACACATTATTAAACTATCATCTTGTTGAATAACATTTAAAAGATTCTTTAATTTTCCATTTAAAAATTCTTTTAAAAAATCATCATCAATAGCTCTTGGATTTATTGCTTTAACCATATAAACCACCTTTCTTATTAGGATTTATCTGTAAGATACAAACACTATAACATATATCTGCGTCAGATTTGGACATTATCGTTACATAAGAAAATAATATGCTAAAAAACTAATTATATCAAGATTATTAAAGATTTTTGTCGAATGTGCTCGACTGATATTTTGTTGACTACATTCTACAATTTTCCCATGGGCATTAGGAAAATACAGAATGAACTTGGAAGAAAATTGAAAGCTTTGAGGTTAGAAAGAGGTCTAACCCAGGAAAATGTTGCCTTTGAAGTGAATATTTCTCGTGACCATTTGTCAAATATAGAACTTGGCAAACACCCCGTTAATATCAAAACTCTTTATAAACTTGCTCAATTTTTTGAAGTTGATATGAAATACTTCTTTTAATTTTTATTGATACAAAATGTGTCTTTATTGCTTGTAAA
>CACXCI010000007.1 GCA_902766105.1 uncultured bacterium | reverse complement strand
TGGGTTAGCTCTGCCTTTAGTTTCTTTCATAACTTGACCGACGAAGAAGCCTAACAGATTAGTCTTACCGTTTTTATAAGCTTCAACTTGAGCCGGATTTGCATCAACTATTCTTTGTACAATTTCTCTGATAGCGCCTTCGTCTGAAATTTGACTCAAACCTTTTCTTTCAACGATTTCAGATGCTTTTTCACCTTTTGTAATCATATCTTCTACTAAGATTTGTTTACCGATATTATTTGAAATTGTATTTTTTTCTATAAGAGCAATCAACTCTGCCAAATTTTCAGGAGTTAGTTTAGTATCGGTGATTTCGCAATGATTTTCTTTAAGGTAAGCTGCAATTTCGCCCATAATAAAGTTAACTGCCGTTTTTGGATTTGCGCCAAGCTCTAATACTTTATCAAAGAATAATGCAAGTCCCATTTGCTCAACAATTACATTTGCATCATATTCGCTTAATCCGATACTTTGGTATCTTGCACGCTTTTGAGCCGGTAATTCAGGCATTTTTGAACGGATTTCTTCAACCCATTCACGAGATATTTCTAATGGTTTTAAATCTGGTTCTGGGAAATATCTATAATCATGTGCATCTTCTTTACCTCTCATAGAACGTGTTTCACGAGAATTATCATCCCATAATCTGGTTTCTTGAACGACCTCACCGCCTTCTTCTACAATTTCTATTTGTCTGTCTATTTCGTATTCAATAGCTCTTTGTAGTGCGGAGAAGCTGTTTACGTTCTTTATCTCTGCACGTGTACCAAATTCTTTTGAACCTTTTGGCATAATAGAAATGTTAGCATCACATCTCATAGAACCTTCTTCCAAGTTTCCGTCGCAAACACCGATATATCTTACAATATTTCTTAATTCTTCCATATAGTTACGAGCTTCTTCAGCACTTCTCATATCCGGTTCTGATACGATTTCTAACAGGGGAGTTCCGGCACGGTTAAGGTCAACTAATGAATATGTTGAGCCTGCCAATCCGTCAGCGCCTGCGTGAACAAGTTTTCCAGCATCTTCTTCCAAGTGCGCACGGGTGATACCTATTCTTTTTCCATTTATATCCAGGTGTCCGTTTACGCAGATAGGTTCATCATATTGAGATATTTGATAGCCTTTTGGAAGATCCGGATAAAAATATTGTTTTCTGTCAAATTTGCAACGTGACGGAATTTCGCAATTTAAGGCTAAACCTAACAAAATGCCCATGTTTACACATTCTTTGTTTAATACGGGTAATACCCCCGGCATTCCTAAAGTGATAGGACTTGTCAAACTGTTTGGTTCTTGTCCGAAAATATTAGGATCAGGTGCAAATATTTTTGTCTTAGTTTTTAATTGTGCGTGAACTTCTAATCCGATTACCACTTCATATTTATCTCTTAATTCTTGTTCAACCATTTTAATCTCTCCTTGTCTATTGTAATCATGTTATCATAAACAGGGGTAAATAAATTAAAAAATGATACTATCTTTACATAATTAATATTAGATTTTGTATTGTTTAAATAGATGAAAAAAAGCTATGCATCTATGCATCCTTGCCTCTAAGCTTTTTTCTATTTGACAAAGTTCTGCTCTTGGTTTATTAAACAACTATGATTAAACAAACGGAAAATGGGATTATTGTAACGTTTAAAATCTCTCCAAATGCGAAGAAAAACGAAATAATAAAAGAAAATGATATTATAAAAATAAAAATTGCGGCGCAACCTGTTGATGGTAAAGCAAACAAGGCTGTTGTTGAATTTTTATCTAAAACTTTTAAAATACCAAAGACATCAATAGAAATTCTTAAAGGAGAAACTTCTAAGGATAAAACGATACTTTTTAAAATTTCAGATGAAGAAAAGATAAGTTTGCTTAATAAAACTTTTAATTAAGGCAAATTTATATATTTAGGTGTTTTGTATTTGGAGTAACAAAAGGAATCATAATGGAAATTAATCACTTCAATCCTCTTGGATATCAGGTAAAAACGGATAGCGGAAAAACTTATACGAAGTCTAATATCTGTAAATATGCGCTAACTGCGGGTACTGCTTGCTTGTATCTTCCTAAAATCAGGAAAAGCAATGTCGGAAAATTTTTAGTGTTGGACTTATATGAAGCATTGCATAAATCTTTCCCAAAACTGGGCGAAGGTTGGAAGCATCCGATAAACATAATTGATGGAATTTTTAATATAACTTTTGGTTTTGCTGTCGGCAAATGGTTAGATGACAAAATAAGCGATAAAAGGGCGCAAAAACTTGACACTCAATCTTAATTAATATAAAATCGTTACCAAGGGAATATAAATATGGCAAACAAATTTTTACAAAAACATCATCATTACAATCATATAGACCTGAAGAGGTTGTAGGATTGGTTGATGCGCTTGTAAAAATTTAATAATAATCAATTCATAAAACACAATTTCTTCAGGTAACAAGCGATGGAAGTTGTGTTTTTTTAGAATTGAGGAATGAAAATTATGACAATATCAACTATAATCTCTGCGATAGGAAATAATAGTACCCCATACCCTTTAATTGTAAGGGATTGTTTTATCGAAGCCCCTTCAAAAATTCTTATTGCAAGAAAAGAAAATTTAAAAGAGTCAAAAGAGTTGGCCGATGATGCAACAAGAGAAAGGTTTATTGATGAATATGTAACCTCTGCAATATGGCTTGGCGGAATCCCCGCAACTGAAAAACTTGCAGATAAATTAATTGCAAAGAAAGGATATTTTCCAGAGGCGAGTTTAAAGCTTCTCAATAAAACAAAAAGTTCCATGCAGTCTGTTGAAGCAAATATTGAAAGATTTAAAAATATTGAAGCGAAAGATGTCCAAAATGCGCTTGCAGATTTGGCAAAAATAAAAAATAACAAGGCTGCTTACGAAAAACTTTTAACAATGAAATTTTTTGCAGCAACGGCAATTCCGACAATTATTATGGGGTTTATTTTGCCTCCTTTAAATTTTGCTTTGACCAAAAAATTGCGCTCAAAAAAGGCTAATCAGGCATCTGCGAAGGAAAATGTAAAAACAATGTCTTTTACATCTAGTGAAGCTTTTAAGAATTTTAAGGTTAAAAGTACTCCAAAAGATATTACGTTTACAGGTTCATTTACGTCAACTATTGCAAATCTCAGAACTGTAGATAAAATGGCAATATCAGACGGTGGTTTGACTATCGGCAGGGTTTCAACCTCTCGTAATAAAGAAGAAGGTTATATGAATGCTTTTCGTATGATTGGTTCTATGATTTTGAATTTTGTTACTCCGGTTTATATTGCCAAAGGTTTGGACAAATTAGCAAACAAATTGTTTAAAATAAATGTAAATCTTGATCCGGTTATTCTGGATAACAAAGAATTCATAAAAACTATAAAAGAGGGGAATTTAGAACTTCCAAAATCAAATTCGGAAAAAGATATTTTAGATTTTCTTGATGAAAAGCCTAAAAGTTTGTTTTCAAAATTTGCACAAAAATTGAAAAAAGTAAGCTACTTAGATTCAGGTTACAGAGATCCGAGAAAATACGTGAATATTGAAAGTATGGTAAAGTTCAAAAAAGAATTTGAAAATTTTGTAAAGGCTGCCGTAAATTCAACAGATATAGAGCAATTTGCCAAAAAAGCAAAATATGTGAAAGGGATAAATATTCTTGCAAATATCGGAATAAGCAGTTTCTTACTGGCTTATTGTTTGCCAAAAGCACAGTATGGTTTTAATAAACTCGTTACCGGTTCATACTCCGATCCGGGGTTAAGAAAATAAATAAACTTATTAATTAAAAATTTTTACTATACAAAAATAAAAATACATGATATGATATTTTCAGATGTAGTATAAAATTTTTTGGAAGATATATGCAATAATTTTTATTTGTTAAATAACTGAATAGAAAGCATCGGGTAGGATATATGTATCCGAGGTTGCATGTATTATAAAAAAAATAGAAAAGGATAAGGTATTACTTTATGGGAACAACCTTGTTATTAGTGCTTGCGGCTATTGCGGTAATAGTCTTAGTTGCGGTGCTGATTATTCAAAAAAACAAAATTAAAAGTGCGCTGGAAGCCGTAGAAAAAGACAAATTGGCTCTCGAAGAAAAAGAAAAAATTCTTTACAAAGAAGCAAAAATTAAAGCGGTAGAAGAACTTCAAGATGACAGAGAAGCTTTAAATGAAGAAGAAAGAGAACGCAGACAAGAATTAGCAAGACAAGAACAAAAATTAGCCAAAAGAGAGGATATGCTTGAAGATAAAATTCAAGAATATACCGAAAAAGAAATTCAAACCCAAAAGAAAATGGATCAACTTTTAGAAAAAGAAGATTATTTGGCTGAACTTGTTCAAAAGCAAACTGAAGAACTTGAACGAATTTCCGGTATGTCATGCGAAGATGCTAAACGAACATTGTTAGAACAATTAAAAAATGATTTAGCTCAGGAGCAAATGCAGCTAATCAGAGAAAATGAAGCTAAGATAAAAGAAATATCATTGGAAAAATCAAAAGAAATTTTATCGACAACAATGCAAAGATGTATGATAGAACAGGTTGTAGAAACAACGGTTTCCGTTGTAGCTTTGCCAAATGATGAAATGAAAGGTCGTATAATCGGTCGAGAAGGTCGTAATATCAGAGCTTTGGAAACTTTGACAGGAGTAGATTTAATTATTGATGATACTCCGGAAGCTGTTGTATTATCAAGTTTTGACCCTGTAAGACGTGAAATTGCAAAACTTGCATTAGAAAAGCTTATAGTAGATGGGCGTATTCACCCTGTTCGTATTGAAGAAATGGTCGAAAAGGCAAGAGAAGAAATTGATAAAAAAATCTGGACAGAAGGTGAAAATGCTGCTTTAGAAATGGGTGTTATGGGCTTAAATAAAGAGCTTATAAAAACTCTTGGACGTTTGTATTACAGAACCAGTTATGGGCAAAATGTTTTAAAACACTCTTTAGAGGTCGGACATATTGCAGGAATGTTAGCCGCAGAACTTGGTGCTAACGAAAAAATTGCCAAAAGAGCCGGATTACTTCACGATATAGGGAAAGCTGTTGACCAAACTCAGGAAGGTACACATATTCAGCTGGGTGTCGAAATAGCTTCAAGATTTGGTGAAAAGCCTGAAATTATTCATGCAATTGAAGCTCACCATGATGATGTGGTAGCTAATACGATAGAAGCGGTACTTGTAAAAGTTGCAGATGCAATATCCGCAGGCAGACCCGGTGCAAGACGTGATACTCTCGAAATTTATATCAAACGTTTACAAAAAATTGAAGAAATCGTAAATAGTTACGAAGGTATCAAACAATCCTTTGCGGTACAAGCAGGTCGTGAGGTTAGAATTATTGTTCAGGCTGAAATGTTTGATGATTTGGCTTCAGGAAAGCTTGCAAGAGATGTTGCAAAACGTATTGAAAATGAACTTGATTACCCCGGTCAAATAAGAGTAACCGTTGTAAGAGAGTTCAGAACAACTGAAATAGCAAAATAAGTGAATAAGCATAAAGTGATTAAGTGAATAAGTTCTTTATGTATATGTGCTTATTCACTTAGTACAATTTAATGAAAAATGACCATAGAAAATAATAAAATAAAAATTATATTTTTCGGAGATATAGTAGGTAAGCCCGGAAGGTTTGCTGTCAGAGATTTTTTGGCTTCGCATAAGGCGGAATACGATTTTGTTATTGCAAATGTTGAAAATGCATCGCATGGATTTGGCTTAACTGAGAAAAATTATAATGAGTTTTTGGAATACGGTATTGATTGTATGACAAACGGAAATCATATATGGGATAAAAAAGATATTTATACATATATAGATAATGCGGATAAGCTGCTAAGACCAATTAATTATCCAAAAGGAACAAGAGGTGTCGGCAGTAATATTTTTGAAACCAAAGCTGGCGTAAAAATCGGTGTAATAAACTTATTAGGTCGTGTTTTTATGAACTTGGTTGACTCTCCGTGGGAAATAGCAGCAGAGGAAATTAAGCGAATAAAAGAAATTACTCCTATTGTGATAGCAGATTTTCACGCCGAAGCTACAGCAGAAAAAATTTGTTTTGGCAAATATTGTGCTGAGTTGGGTTTAAGTGCGTTGTTTGGTACTCATACTCATGTTCAAACTGCCGATGAATGTATCACAAATGGTATGGCATATATTACGGATGCAGGATTTTGCGGGGCATCTGATGGGGTTATCGGAATGGATTATCAAACCTCTCTATCAAGATTTTTGACAGCTATACCTGAAAGGTACGAGGTTGCACAGGGCAAAACTTCTCAAATAAACGCAGTAGAGGTCGAAATCAACGTAAATACGGGTAATGCCTTGTCTATAAAAAGAATTTTTTGTAATAATAATAATGAAGAGGAAGATGCAGGTGAAAAAGAAAACTGATTTACACATTCACACATATTTTTCAGACGGAGTTTTTTCTCCGGAAAAAATTGTGGATACAGCAGTTGATGTGGGGCTTGATGCCATAGCCATAACTGATCATGATAATATTTTAGCTTATGATGTTGCGCAAAAATATATAAAAGAAAACAATTTATCTGATAAAATTGAAGTGATAAGAGGTATAGAAGTAAATACTTTATATAAAAATTATGAAGTCCACATTTTAGGTTATATGATGGATGTCGAAAATAAAGATTTTAAAGAGCTTATAAAATCTCAACAGCAGGCAAGAATAAAGCAAACCAAAGAAATACTTACATTGCTTTCAAAAAAGGAAGGTATTCGTATAAAGTTTGAAGATATTAAAAAACTTGTAGCAGAAGGCGGCAGTATCGGTCGTCCGCATATAGCAAGAGCAATTACAAATGCAGGCGGCACAAATAATATAATGGATGCTTATGCAAAATATATTCACGAGGATTCTCCTGTATATGTACAAAGAAAAACCGTATCACCTTTTGATGCTGTAGAAATTATTTATGATGCCGGTGGTATTCCTGTAATTGCTCATCCGCATGATATTGATATAGCGGAAGATTTGGTTAAAGAGCTTATGACTTGTGGTTTAAGAGGAATAGAAGCTTATCATAGGAAACATTCTCCTGCTTGTGTTGAATATTTTTCATCTATGGCGGAAAAATTGGGACTTATTGTAACAGGTGGCTCTGATTTCCATACTCCTAATATAATGAACGGACAAATTATATTAGGTAAAAATTTTGTTCCTGAGTGGGTGTATTCGAAATTAATGGAAGAAAAGAAACGTATTGATATGGCAAGTTAAGGGTGGTATAATTCATATTGTGGGGAAAATATGAAAAAACATCATTGGAAAATTGAATATTCTATAACTGTAATTGTAATATTTGCAATGGTCATGCTTTTTATTCCGGCACGGTTTATAGAATCAAAAGAGGCTTCGCATATTTCTGTTTGGAATGAAATTTATCATAAGATGGAGTATGTTTTTAGTGCAATGAATGCACATGCCGATTCTGATATTGCAAAGGGTTTTAAAAATGCTAAGAGTAATGCGGCAAGAGAAACCATGATGATGAATATGGTTAAGCCATATCTAAGAATCTCTTCGCAAAACGAGCTGCATAAAAAATACACTCCTTTATATATGAATGGTTCAAAGGTGGCAGCCGGCGATGAGTATTATTTTGAAAGGTTTTATTTGACTTCAAATAACCGTATTGTCGGGATAAAAGAGGTTAAAAACCATGGTATATATCAGCCTGCATTCAGGATGCTGTTTGATGTAAACGGACTAAGTCGTCCAAATACATGGGGTAAAGATATTTTTGGAATGAATATATTTGTTGATGGTAAAATTTCTCCGCTTGGTGCAGGAAAAAGTATAGATGAGCTTACAAAAGATTGTTCAGAAACAGGTACGGGCGTTTCGTGTTCTTATTATTATCGTATAGGCGGTGATTTTAAAGAATGAAGAATGATAAAATAACAAATATATGTGTATTTGCATCGTCAAGTAATTTTCTTTCCGAGTGTTATTATGAGGATGCCTCAGAGCTTGGCAGATTAATGGGTGAAAATGGCTATAACATTGTTTATGGCGGATCAACTTTAGGACTTATGTGGTCATGTGCTGAACAAGTTAAGAAAAACGGTGGTTTGATATACGGTGTGATGCCTCAAAGACTTGTTGATATGGGTTGTAGGACTGATAATTGTGATGAGTTTCATTTGGCAGAAGGTATGCGTGATAGAAAAGGTAAAATGGATGAAATTTCTGACGCTGTGATTGCTCTTGCAGGCGGGTATGGAACTCTTGAAGAATTAGCGGAAATGATTGTTCAAAAACAACTTGGTTATAATAAGAAACCTATTGTTATTCTGAATACAAACGGATTTTATGATAATTTACTGAAATTTTTTGATGTGATAATAGAAGAAAAATTTGCAAATAAAGTCATAAAAAATTTATATTATATTGCAAGTAATCCACAAGATGCAATTGATTATATAAATGATTATGTTGAGCCTGATATGGTAATTTCAAAGCACGAAATATACAGCAGATAGGTTGATAAAAATATGTAGTTAGTCTGACTAGTATCTTCGTATGAATTTTGTTATTTTTTCTTGAAAATAATAAATATAATTTATATTATAGTTTTACTATGTCAGATGTAGAATTGTTTAAAGAGCTCAAAGAAACATTAATTAACCAGGAACACTCTCAGGAAGATATTTCTCAGGTTGAGAAGGCATACAAGTTTGCAAAGAAAACTCACGAGGGGCAGTATAGAGTTTCCGGAGAACCTTATATTATTCACCCTGTTGAAGTTGCAAAGATTCTTGCAAGTTTAAAGGTTGATACCAATACAATAATTGCTGCATTTTTACATGATATTTTGGAGGATACTGATACCTCTCCTGATGTTATAAAAGATTTGTTTGGTGATGATGTTTTAAATCTTGTTCAGGGTGTTACAAAGCTTGGCAAATTAAAATTCAAATCAAAAGAAGAACGCCAAGCAGAAAATTTTAGGCGTTTGTTTATCGCAATGGCAAATGATATAAGAATTATTTTTCTGAAGCTTGCTGACAGATTACATAATATGCGTACTCTTAATTTTATGACCGAAGAAAAGCAGAAAAAAATAGCACAGGAAACTTTGGATATTTTTGCGCCTTTGGCAAACAGATTAGGTATTTATAAAATAAAAGCAGAATTGGAAGATTTATCTTTACGATATTTAGAGCCTGAGAAATATTATGAGATAGCACAGCTTGTTGCTCAAACTAAGGCAGATAGAGAAGAAACCGTAAATGCTCTGATTGAAAAAATTTCAAAAGATGTTGAGAAAAACGGAATTAATGCCCAAATAACAGGCAGAGCAAAACATTATTACAGTATTTATGCAAAAATGAAGCGCCAAAATATAACCTTTAACGATTTGTATGACATTACGGCTGTAAGGGTTATTGTTGACAGTGTAAGAGAATGTTATGAGGTTTTGGGGTTAATTCACTCCCAATTTAAGCCGATTCCGGGCAGATTTAAGGATTATATTGCAATGCCAAAGGGTAACATGTATCAGTCTTTGCACACATCAGTAATTGGTCCAAGATCAAAACCGCTTGAGGTTCAAATAAGAACGTGGCAAATGCATCAAGTTGCGGAATATGGTGTTGCAGCTCATTGGAGATACAAAGAAAAAGGTTCTCAAAAGGCTGATAATGCGTCTGATTTGAAATTCTCATGGATGCATAAAATGGTTGAATACGAAAAAGATACTAAAAATGCGGAAGATTATGTAAAAAGTGTTAAAATAGATTTGTTTTCAGATCAGGTATTTGCATTCACACCAAACGGTGATGTTTTGGATTTACCTAAAGATGCAACTCCCGTTGATTTTTCGTATCGTATTCACTCTGATGTGGGGCATAAAACTGTTGGTGCATTGATAAACGGAAGGATTGTTCCGTTAAATACAAAAATTCAAAACGGTGATATAGTTGAAATTCTCACCTCTAAAACTCCTGCTCCCCGTCTTGACTGGTTGACTTTTGTTGTTACAAAGCAGGCTTCTCAAAAAATAAGACAATGGTTCAAGAAAAATAACAGAGAAGAGCATGTAAAACTTGGCAAAACTAATTTAGAGCATGAATTAACCAAGGCAATTTTTGATGAATGTGTCAAAAACGGTGAATTTGATGCTGTAGCAAAAGCAATGAATTATCAGTCTGCGGAAGATTTATTTGCAGCCGTGGGATATGGCGAAACAACCGTAAATAAAGTTACTAACAGGCTTAAAAAACCGGAAGAAAAAAATCCTGAAAATAGTTTCAGAGCTTCAAATCGAAAAAGTTCCAAAAAAGATATAATCGGATTGGAAGATTTGATGTATTCATTTGCAATGTGCTGTTCTCCAATTCCGGGAGAACCGATAGTAGGTGTTGTTACTCGTTCAAAAGGTGTTTCTGTTCACAGAGCAGATTGTAAAACCTTAGAAACAATACCTCCCGAAAGGCTAATGGATATAAAATGGGCAGGTATTAATACAAATAAAACTTATCATACAACAATCAGAATAGAAACTGCGGAAAAAATGGGACTTTTAAAAGATGTAATTTCTGCCATTTCTGATAATAATACAAATATTATCAATGCCAACGCAAAAACCAAAAACCATGTCGGAATAATTGAAATCGGACTTGAACTTGATAATATTGATACATTGAAAAAGGTAATAGCTTGTATTCAATCATTACCTGATGTGTATAGTGTAAAAAGAATACAAACATCTTCAAATGTTATTAAAAAGAGTAATATCGGAAACAAACAAGGTAAAAATGTAAAACAATCAAATAAACACAAAGGAGCGTAATTATGGTATTAAATCCCGAACAATTTTGGCAATATTATTACTATATAGGGCTATTTGCAACTATATGTTTTGTTATAAAACTTATAATATTTACTGTTGCAGGCGGTGATAGTGAGGTTTTTGGAGATTTTAATACGGAAACTGATACTGATGTTTCGTTTAATTTCTTTTCAATACAGTCTGTGTTAGCGTTTTTTATGGGTTTTGGCTGGATGGGTTATGCTGGTTTGAAACAACTCCAGCTGCAATCACAGGTTGAAAATTTGATTATAGCCTTTATTGTAGGTTTTATATTTATGTTTGTGTCATCTGCATTAATGTTTTTTACCAAAAAATTAGAAAAGAACATTAAAAAAGATAAAAGCTCAGCATTAAACAAGACAGGCAAAGCGTATACGTTTTTTGCCCCAAATGGAACAGGGCAAATTGAGATTGAAATTAATGGGCAATTATCCGTTGTGAATGCAATAAATAGTTCTGATACTGCTATAGATTCTTTTGACAGCGTCGTTGTAACAGCAGTAAAAGATGATTTGCTTTATATTAGAAAAGTTTAATAGTAAATAGGTAGTTTGGCATTATACTATGCCGACATAATATAAAAAGGAGAGAAAAATGTTTGGATTAATGATTGCAGCGGCATTGGTGTTGATATCAATATTCATATTTATTGCAAATCAATACAAAAGATGTCCTTCTAACAAAATTATTGTAGTTTATGGTAAAACAGGCGGAACAAAAACAGCAAAATGTGTTCACGGCGGTGGTACATTTATAATCCCGCTGATTCAAGATTACGGAGTGTTGTCCTTAGAACCTATGACAACCGATATTGATTTAAGAGGGGCTTTGTCAAAAGGTAATATTCGTGTTGCTGTTCCATCAACATTTACATTTGGTATTTCAACAAATCCGATTATAATGATAAACGCAGCAGAACGTCTGTTGGGCTTATCTAAAAATGATGTTATAACTCAAGCAAGTGATATAATTTTAGGTCAATTACGTCTTGCTATTGCAACATTAACAATCGAAGAAATTAACCAAGACAGAGAAAAATTCTTGGAACAAATCAACGCAAACGTAAATACCGAGCTTAACAAGATTGGCTTGGAAATTATCAACGTAAACATCAAAGATATCACGGATGAATCAGGATATATTGATGCTATTGGTAAAAAAGCAGCAGCTGAAGCTATTAACAAAGCAAAAGTTGAGGTTGCTCAACAAGAAAAACTTGGCGCAGTTGGTGAAGCTTCCGCAAATAAAGAAAAAGAAGTTCAAGTTGCTGAACAAATGGCACAAACTCAAATAGGTAAAACAAACGCTGATAAAGAACAACGTATTAAAACCGCAGAACTTGAAGCTCAAGCTGTTGAAGGTGAAAACGTTTCTAAAGCTAATATTGCAGAATATAATGCAACATTAGCCGTTAAACAGGCAAGTGCATTTAAAGAAGGTGAAGTTGCAAAAGCTAATGCCCAACGTGATGTATTATTAGCTCAAAAAGAACAAGAAGAAGCTAAATTGAAAAAAGAAGAACTTGCAAGACAAGAGGTTGAAAAATTAAAAATTCAAGTTGAAGCAGATGCAGAAGCTGAACGCCTAAGACGTGTAGCGCAAGGTCAAGCGGATGCAATAAAAGCAAAATATTTTGCTGAAGCAGAAGGTGTTAAAGCCGTATTGGAAGCTAAAGCTCAAGGTTATCAGGATTTGGTTAAAATTTCTAATAACCGTCCGGAAATTGCAACAAGCTTCTTGATGATTGAAAAACTTGAAACTCTTGTTGCAAAACAAGTTGAAGCAATTAAAAATATCAAATTTGATAAGATTACAGTTTGGGACGGCGGAACGGGTTCTGCAAACGGTTCTACTACCGCAAACTTTATGAAGGATTTAATTAAGGCATTACCTGCAATGCATGATTTGGCTGGTCAAGCCGGTATTGAATTGCCTCAAATCTTGGGAAAAGTTGACAGCGGTGCAGAAGAAGCAAAACAAGCTCCTGAAAAGTAATTGAATACCTATAATATAATAACTGCCGAATTTTTTAAATTCGGTAGTTTTGTTTTATAACTCTTTTCAAAACTAATCGTTTATAGTATAATCAGTAAGAAAAGTAAGGAATAATTATGGGATACAAAATTTTATCAAAAAAAGAAATCTGTCCTAATCAATATGAAATTACTATTGATGCTCCCTATGTGGTTAGAAATGCCAAGGCAGGACAGTTTATTATCTTCAGAGTAGAAGAAGAAGGCGAAAGAGTTCCCTTGACGATTGCAGATATTGATAAAGAAAAAGGTCTGTTAACGCTTGTATTTATGGCTGTAGGGTATTCTACAAAGAAGTTAGCTCAACTTGAGGTTGGAGATGAGCTTGCTGATTTAGTCGGTCCTTTGGGTAAACCTACCGAAATTAAAAAATATGGAACAGTAGTTTGTGTTGCAGGCGGTTACGGCGCTGCCCCATGTTATTTAATATCAAAGGCATTTAAAGATGCCGGTAACAAAGTTTATATGATATCGGGAGCCAGAACAAAAGAGCTTTTGTTTTGGGAAGAAAAAATGAAAACTGCTTGTACCGAACTTTATTTAACAACTGATGATGGCTCTTATGGTATAAAAGGTTTTGGAACAACTGTTTTAAAGGATATTATTGAAAGAGAGCAGGTTGATTATGTTATTGCCGTAGGTCCAATGCCGATGATGAGGGCTGTTGCAGAATTAACAAGAGATATAGGTATTTATACCGAAGCTAGTATGAACCCGATAATGGTTGACGGCACAGGAATGTGTGGAGCTTGTCGTTTGACTGTTGGCGGGGAAACGAAATTTGCATGCGTAGACGGTCCTGATTTCAATGCTCATGAAATCGATTTTGATGAGGTTATTAATAGAACCAGAATTTATAAAGATCAGGAAAAGAAACGTTGTGAAAGCTGTAATTTGATAAAACAAGCGAATTAAAAAATAGGAGAGTATAGTTATGGGTAAAAATGATATTCCGGTATGTCCGTTAATAAGTATTAATTCAGGTATTGATATGGTTTGTTCGCAAACAAAATGTGCATGGTACGTGCCAAGCGTTAAAAAATGCTCTATGTACTTGCTTGCATACAATGCACTGTTAGATGCTAATCAAAAACAAAAAGCTGCAAAATAAAATAGCAAAGATGTGTAATATATCTGTATTTTTATTTGGAGTAATGTTTATTAAGGGTTAATTATGAAAATAGCATTATGTATAAAGCAAGTACCTGATACAACTGATATCAAATGGACAGAGAATAATACTATACAAAGAGAAGGTGTTGAAAGTGTAATCAACCCTTATGATGTTTATGCAACTGAACTTGCGATTAAAATTAAGGAAAAAGTTGAGGGTTCTACAATTATTGTTTTTACTATGGGACCAATGCAGGCTCAAGATATGTTGAGAAAGGTTCTTGCGCTGGGGTGTGATGATGCGGTATTAATTAGTGATCGAAAGTTTGCGGGTGCTGATACTTATGCAACAGGTCAGACTATATCAAGAGCAATCAGAACAATTTTACCTGAGTTTGATTTGATTGTATGCGGTCAGTTTGCAGTAGATGGTGATACGGCTCAAACCGGTCCCAGTATTGCAAACTTTCTTGATATCCCTCAGGTTACTTATGTCGATGATTTTATTTCATATAGAGATAATATATTAACCTTACGCAGGGAAATGGAGGATGGTATTGAAACTGTTGAGGTTGATTTACCGGCTTTAATTTGCGTGATGACTCAAGATTTTGAACCAAAACGACCTTTGATAAACGGTGTAATATCTGCCTTTAAAAAAGATATAAAAATCTGTACAATGGATGATATTGGCTTGACCGCAGAAAAGGTCGGGCTGAAAGGTTCTCCGACTTATGTGTCAAAAGCTTTTCGCAATATGACAAACCACAATGCTCAAAAATTTAAAATGAATGTAGAAGATAGTGTAAACTTGTTAAAAGAAAATCTAAATCACTATTTCAACAAAAAACAATAGCGTCATCCTGAAATTGATTCAGGATTTCGTTAAAAATATTCCGAATCGAGTTCGGAATGACAAATAAAAAGGAATTAAACAAAATGCCAAACGAAGAAAATTCAGGAATTTTAATATACGCACAAAAAACAAGAGAAGGTTATCTTCATACTGTATTTTTTGAATTGCTTAATAAGGCAAAAGAGTTGGCATTAAAGCTTGGCGGAGTTGATGTAAATGCGGTAGTGTTTACTACTCCTTCTCAAATAGACGGTTATAAAGAAGCTTTTTGTAATATGGGCGTTAATAGAGTTTATTACTATGAAGATGAAAAATTTGATAATTATTCAACTGATATATACTCTAAAGCAATTGTAGATTTGGTAAACGATATAAAGCCTGAAATTTTGCTTATAGGTGCAACAAATCAAGGAAGAGATTTAGCTCCGAGAGTTTCAGGGGCATTGGGTACAGGTTTGACCGCAGATTGTACAAACTTGGATATTAATGAAAACGGTCAGCTTGCGGCGACAAGGCCGACTTTTGGCGGGCAGTTAATGGCGACAATTCTTTGCAAAAATTATCCGCAAATGGCAACAGTTCGACCGAATGTTTTTAAAGTATGTCCTGTTAATAATCATGTTGATACTCAATTTATCAGGCGAGAGATAAATATAGAAAGGTTTAATGACAGGGTAAGGCTTATTGATTTTAAAAAAACTGTTGAAAATGTGATAAATGAGCTTGATTCTGCTGAAATAATTGTTGCGGGCGGTAAGGGGTTAAAAAATAAAGAAGGTTTTGATTTATTAAAGAGATTTGCTGATAAAATCGGGGGTTCTGTTGCGGCAACAAGGGTTGCCGTAGAAATGGGCTTAGCTCCGCATTCTGTTCAGATTGGACAAACCGGCAGAACGGTTACTCCAAAAATATATATTGCCTGCGGAATATCCGGTGCTATTCAGCATACTGTCGGAATGGAAGGCTCTGAGCATATTATTGCAATTAATAATGATGAAAACGCACCGATTTTTGATATTGCAGATACAGGAATTGTAGGTGATTTTTTTGAAATTATTCCTAAATTTTTAAATGATTATGAATAGTAAAGGTAAAATTCGTTTCCCCTAGGTGGTTGGCGTAGTAACACCGACCACCCTACTGTCAATACCCGCCATACCCCACCCTAATGAGGGATGGAGCTTGTTATTCCGAGCGTATGCGAGGAATCCTGCCTTTGTAAATTCAACTCATACCTCACCCTACCCCTCTCCTAATCTTTAGGAGAGGGAATATGTTATTCAGTAGGTCGGTGTTGCTACGCCGACAATGTATAGCAGGTTTTGTGAAACCCAACAATTTTTCCCCTAAGGGGGAGCTAAAGAGGGGTACGTCTTATTATTTATAGAACGCTCCCCACCCTACCCTCCCCCATCGGGGAGGAATAACAATAAATGTCATTCTGAGGCTTTAGCCGAAGAATCGCAAAGACTTTCAAGTTAAACCATGTGGTTTTTTGCTTCGCTCAAGATGTCTGGAGGTATTGGCTGTATTATTACTTAATTTTTATAAAATCTTTCAGGTTTAAATATTGACTTATCTTGGGTTATAATTTATCATGTTTATAAGCGAGGGTATGATATGAAGAATAATAATTATGGATTTTTAAAGGGGTTATTGCGTGCATTCACATTGGCAGAGGTCTTGATAGCAATAGCAATTGTCGGAGTAATCGCAGGTTTGGTTTTGCCAACAACTATATCAAGAGCGCAGAATAGAGGTTTTGAACAATCTTATTCAAGAAATGTTCAAACAATAGAGGATGCGGTAAATGCTTTGATTGTGTCTGAAAACAAAGACTTTTTCAAATCCGTAATGTTTTCAAATACAACCCCATCAAGTTATGATAACACAAGCGGCGAATTTATAAAGAAATACCTGAAAGTATCAAGATATTGCGGTTCAGGAACAGATAATGCAAAATTGTGTTTCCCAAGTACATATTTTGAGTACAACGGAAACGCGAAAGAAATTTATAACCCGAATTTTGCAGGTGCTTGTGCAAAACTTAAAAATGGTGCAAGCATTTGCCTTCAGCCTCAAATTGGTGCAACCGGTGCAAAAGGCATAATTGACTTGAACGGTCCGAGCGGTCCGAATGTGCTGAATAGAGATTTGAGGACTTTTGAATTAACAGCAAAAACAAATTCGGCAAAAGATAGGACACAAGATAATGTAGCAGTTACTCTGGCACCGAATTTGGGTTCAGAATCAAGTGATCCTTGTACTACAGACCCAAACAGTTTGGAATGTTGTCAGACTATATCACCCCCATCAACAACAT
>CACXCI010000006.1 GCA_902766105.1 uncultured bacterium | reverse complement strand
AGACAAAACAAAATCTCCTGCTTTGATGAATTGTCCTCAAAGACGTGGAGTATGTACAAGGGTTTACACAACAACCCCTAAAAAACCAAACTCTGCACTTAGAAAAGTTGCCAGAGTAAGATTGACAAACGGATTTGAAGTAACTTCATATATTCCGGGTATCGGACACAACCTTCAAGAACACAGTGTTGTTCTTATCAGAGGCGGTCGTGTTAAGGATCTTCCTGGTGTTCGTTATCACATCGTTCGTGGTACTTTAGATACCGCAGGTGTTGCTAACAGAACTCAATCAAGATCAAAATACGGTGCTAAAAGAGATAAAAAAGGAGGTAAATAATGTCAAGACGTTCTAAACCTGCAAGAAGAATACCTTTAGCAGATCCGGTATATAACAGTGTTGATATCTCAAAATTCATTAACAGAATTATGAGACGCGGTAAAAAATCTTTAGCTGAAAAGATTTTCTACGCTACAATGGAAAAAATTAAAGAAAGAACTAACGAAGATCCGATTGAAATTTTCCAAAAAGCAATGACAAATGCAACTCCGTTATTGGAAGTTAAAGCTCGCCGTATCGGTGGTTCTACATATCAAGTACCTATCGAAGTAAAAGCTGACAGAGGTTTTGCTCTTTCTTCATCTTGGTTGATTGAATCAGCTAAGAAAAGAGGCGGAAAATCATTTATTGAAAAATTAACAAATGAATTGATAGATGCTTCAAACGGACAAGGTGCAGCTTGCAAAAAGCGTGAAGATACTCACAAAATGGCTGAAGCTAACAAAGCTTTTGCTCATTACAGATACTAATATTAAATTTAATATTAAACTAAAAGACATCCGCAAAATTGCAGATGTCTTTTTTAATTTGAATAAAAATTTATACCGAATTTTGAATTTAGCATGTTTAATAATAACGGATTAATATTTAGCGGCGAACATCTATACATAGAAATATTTTTTGCCCCATTATGTTTTAATGCAATAATATTTGATATACTCATCACATCGCACAAGGTAAAGAAGAAATACAAATTTTCATAGTCTGCAGAAACATACTCAAACAAATGATTCAACAAGCCAACGACCAAAGGGTAACAATTCCCGACATTTATTGTATAGACGTTATCTTTATCAAAGTCATAAGAAAAACTTATCGCAAATTCATCTGTCTTTAATTTTGATAAAAATGTTGAAAAATAAGCCTTTTGCGTTTCTGAATGCGGATCTGTCCATATTATATAAATCTTTTTTACCTCATGGGTTTCTATTTTATCAGCAAGATTTTTAAAAGTTTTAACTACCTTTTCAAAATCGTAGCCGACAACAATATCATCTTTTATTTTACCTTTTGAAAATCCTTTTGCAGATAATGCCGCCTCAATCACAGGAGTAAAATCATCATCTAAAATTTTAATAACACCTTTAGGTAATATATAATTATTTGAAAACAATCTTCCCCTATAATAATATTCATTGTTGCCATGCGAAGATTTTGTAAGCAAAATTGCTCCCGGAAATGTAGCAAAATCCAAAATACAAGATTCTGTACCATCACCATAATGAGCTTTTAAATGTTTAAATTTTTGAAAAGTTTTTAAAGCGTGAGCTATTAGCAAATTTGAATGTGTATATATATCAATGTCAGCATCTTGCGTATCAATTAATATCTTATACAAATCAAATAAATTCTCTCCGGAAACCAAAATTGCCTTCCCTTTACGAGATGACCTTGACACGTTTACGGTTGATATGCCTTTAAATTCCTCAATCAGCATATTATATAAATAAAGTTGTAAATTTCTGTCGATATCAACAAGCTTATATAATACATCATCTAAAATTTCTTCACTAAATTTTTGTGAATTCAGAATATCTACGGCATCAAGAATTTCATGAACGACCTCAGAGATTGAATAACTAAAATCCTGTAACTTTACAAGATTTAAGCAAACACTTTTTAATATCATCAACAAAATTTCTTTTGAAATTTTGTAATGAGAAGAATTTTTCTTTAAATTCTCTAATGATATTTTTTCACCTAATGCTATTGCTTGTGCAAGAGTAGTTTTTTCACCAAACTTTGACAGAGTTTTAAGCATTTTTGATTTAAGCGGCTTGCTGTTGGTTAGCATTGTATAGGTCTTTTTAACCTCTTCAAGCATATAGAACTCTTTTTGAACTATATAATACAATTGTTGGTCGCTAAATTCATTAACCAAAACCAAGCTCGCCATAATATTTACAATTTCTTGCAAAATTTTTCCATTACTTGCTCCAAATTTTTCTAACCGCAGCAGATAATATGCAAGCTGCTGCATAAAAGCTACTGAAAGTTCTTCCAAAGCAGCAACAGCAGGAGAATTTGAACAAGAACCTCTTGATGTACATTCATTTACATCAAGATTTCTTTTATAACCAAAATCACTCATAATTAACCTTTTATACTATTTTTTATATATTCAATGATATCATTTGACTCATACATTCTTTCATCAGTTTCTTCGTTATACAAAAACGGCACTTGATCCTTTCCTCCTAATGACAATAATCTTAGTGCATTATCATTATTTGATGTATCAAATTTATGATATGGAATATTATTATCTTTCAAAAAAGCCATTACCTTTTGGCAATACGGACAAGATTCTAAAACAAATAAATCAAACATAATTACCTCCTGTAAAATAATGATATATAATGACACCATTTTTTAGAATTAGACATAAGTATATACATCCTAATTAATTGCAAATATAAAAAGTTTGTAATAAACTAAATTTATCATGAATAAGAAGAATATACTGTTTGTTTTCGGGACAAGACCGGAGGTTATAAAGTTAGCTCCGATAATTCTTGAGATGAAAAAATATCCCGATAAATATAAACCAATTATATGCAACACTGAGCAGCAGAAGGAATTATCAAACCAGACACTTGCTTATTTTGGGTTGCAAGCTGATGTAAATTTGGATTGCATGCGAGAAAATCAATCTTTGGTTGAAATTCAATCAAGGATATTAACGTCATTAGATAAAGTTTATGATAACTACAAGGTTGATGCCACAATCGTTCAGGGCGATACTATGACAGTTTTATGCGGAGCTTTAACAAGCTTTTACAGAAAAATTCCTATATTTCATGTTGAAGCAGGCTTGCGCTCTTATGATATATTTGAGCCGTTTCCGGAAGAAATTATGCGCCAAATGACATCAAGAGTTGCTCAATTACATTTTGCACCGACAGAAAAAAATAAAAACGCATTGTTAAAAGAAGACATCACTGAAAATAAAATTTACGTTACGGGCAATACCGTGATTGACGCACTGTTTTGCTTGTCTGAAGATACTATGGAATGTGCAAAGCAATTTTATGAAGAAAAAAATATTACTATAGATGAAAAACTTGTATTAATTACGGTACACAGAAGGGAAAATCACGGCGAAAGAATAGACAGAATACTTGATGCAATTGAATATTTGGTTACAAAATTTAACGACCACCAATTTGTTCTTCCTGTTCATCCAAATCCGAATGTTAAATGTAAAGTATACTCAAGGCTTGAAAAATATGAAAATGTTCATCTTTTAAAACCGTTAGATTATCCTTATTTAGTATACTTAATGAAAAATGCAAAACTCATTTTGACAGATTCCGGCGGAATACAAGAAGAAGCTCCATCTTTTGGTTGTCCGACACTTGTGATGAGATACGAAACAGAACGACAGGAAGGGGTAAATGCCGGGGTTTCAGTTCTTGTCGGTGCTGATTATGACAAAATCGTCCACTACAGCTCAGAAATATTATCAAGAGATAAAAAGCTTTCAAGACTAAAAGCTCAAAATCCATACGGTAACGGAAATTCTGCAAAAAATATTGTTCAAATTATAGAAAAATATTTTTGCAAATAAAAAGCAAGTTTTTTCAAACTTGCCAGACATAAAATGTTTTAGGGATATATTTAAGTTTTTGAGGTTTAAATTTTTATTTTATAGAAGCCATCAATCGTTCATCAATTTTTCTGTCAATTTTTTTAATCATAGAATTCATTCTGACAGAAGTTCTTGCATCTATACTTTGATTTTCATTACGCATTGAACGATATTTTTTATACATTTGAATTTCTCTGTCTTTTATATCTTTTTTGATAAGAATTTTGTCATCATCTTCCGCAATATCTCTTGAAATTCTGAATATTACCGTGAATAAAGCTAATACACAAATTACCCACAATAATTTGTCTATCGGGAAAGACTCTCCGACAATAGTTGTCGTACCGTCTAAAGCATCAATTAAAACAGTTGAATATTTAACATTTAATGCCTTTACATAGATTTTTAATTTATTACCCGAATTTTCTACAATCAAACTGTCTATACTATTTGTTCCTTTATACAAGGCATTTACAGTATCAGAAGATGATGTGTTTTTTAATTCCAATACCAGTTCATTTTCTCCGATAGCCGTTTTTGAAACCTTAGTTACTTTATCCGTTCCAAGAATTATATTGTATCCTGTATCATTTTTTTCTAAAGTAATAGTGTGTAAAAGGTTATCATTAGCACTAGCAGCCAATGACGAGAAAATAAACGTAAATAAGAATGTAAATATAAGAAATATTCTTCTCATTTCATTTCCCTCCCTAATCTACATATCAATAATACTACCCTATTTAATTATGTACATCAATCCATAGGTTTATATGAATAAGCCATGAGTTTTAATTTTATATTAAGATTTGTAACGAAAAACAACCATGCTGAAATACAACAAAAATACAAACCTTTATATATATGTAAGACGATACGATATTAGGAGTGAAAGATGATACTATTATTTGGTGATAAGGCTAACAGACAAAATTCTATGACAAAATCTTCAACATCGAAAACTAATCATGTAAAAAACAATCCTGTTGAGAATTCCGGAATATTAGCCATGACACCATCTGTTGCAAAAGGTTTGTTAACAATGGGCGAATATGATACATATATATCCTCAAACCCAACTGTTATAAATTACGCAGCTTATGCAAGTTATGAATCTACAGATGATAATTGCGGATTTATGAGTGATTTTTCGGCAGCATTTTCAGCATTAGGCGATGGAGGTTTTGCATCCGGCTTTGGTGATTGCGGCTGCAGTTGTGCAAGTTCTTCAGCAGGTTCATTCTGCTCTGTAGGATAGAAAATAAACTTAGACAATAAGAATGATTATGATAAGAGTCGGATATTATCCGACTCTTTTGGTATTTATGATATTGAACATAAACATTAAGCAAATATATAAGATATTTAAACCGCACCTCGAAATCACAGATTATAATTCTTCATCAAAGTGGGACTGTAATTACAGGTAAATTTCTGTAATAAAGTATATAATTATTAAAATTATTTATCCGAAATATAACCGTTAATCGCAGAATATGCTGCAACATAAGGTGATGACAGGTATATATAACCTTTTGTGTTACCAAGTCTGCCTTGGAAATTTCTGTTTTGGGTTGTCAGACAAACTTCATCATCTGCTAAGATTCCTGCATGGATCCCTACACAAGGTCCGCATCCGGGTGGTAATATTGTTGCGTTAGCATCAATAAATGTTTCTAATAAACCTTCTTTTAAAGCTTGTTTATAAATATCTCGTGATGCCGGACAAATCAACATCCTCACGCCATCGTGAACCTTTTTGCCTTTTAATATCTTTGCAACAGTTCTCATATCTTCAATTCTTCCGTTTGTGCAAGTTCCAACATAAACTTGATCAACTTTTACATCATTAAGATCTTTTGCAAGTTTTGTATTATCAACTGTATGAGGACATGAAACTGTATGTTCAATAGCAGAAGCATCAATTTCAATAATTCTTTCGTAAACGGCATCTTCATCAGGTGAGATATATTGATATTTATCCCCTCTGCCTCGAGATATTAAATATTCTTTTGTTTTTTCGTCAGGAACAAATAGTCCGCATTTAGCACCAGCTTCAACAGCCATATTTGCTAATGTGAAGCGCTCTGCCATGCACATATTATCAATGGTGTCCCCACAAAATTCCAAGGCTTTGTATGTAGCCCCGTCTGCTCCAATCATACCGATAAGGTGAAGCATCAGGTCTTTAGAACAAATTCCTTCTTTAAATTTTCCGCTAACCACAATTTTAAAGGTTTGTGGTACTTTTAGCCAAGTCTTGCCCAGCGCCATTGCAACGGCAACATCAGTTGAACCCATACCTGTTGCAAATGCTCCTAAAGCACCTGATGTGCATGTATGAGAATCCGCTCCAACCAGAATTTCAGCAGGATTAACAAATGTTTCAACAAGTCTTTGATGACAAACTCCTGAGCCGACTTCCGATAATACCGCACCATACTCTTTCGCAAAATCTCTCAATGTGGTGTGCATATTAGATAATTCTTTTTTGGGACTTGGTGATGCGTGGTCAATAAATAATATTGTCCTTTCAGGATTATTCAATTTATCTTTACCAAGTTTTTTAAATTCCTGTACGGTTAGCGGTCCTGTACCGTCTTGTACTGCGCATACATCAACATTTGCAATAACAAGTTCTCCTGCTTTTACTGCGTGATCTGCGTGGCTTGATATGATTTTTTCTACTAAAGTTTGTCCCATGTTTACCTCATTTAGTGCTTTGTTCTTAATTCTTTTAATTGTTGTAATTCTTTTTGATATGGCGAAATTGATGTTACTTTTTCAATAATAGAAGGTAGTTTTTCTATTACATAATCAATTTCATCTTCTGTTGTGAATCTGCTCAGACTCCAGCGAACACTACCGTGAATTGCTGTAAACGGTACATTCATTGCTCTTAATACATGACTTGGCTCTAAGGAACCTGATGTGCAAGCAGAACCTGATGATGCACAAATACCGATATCTGATAAGTGCAGTAGTATCAATTCCCCTTCAATATATTCAAAGCCTATATTTGTTGTGTTTGGTACTCTGTTTGCAACTCCGGTATTTAATCTTGCGTTATAAATATTATTTATTATACCGGCTTCCAATTTATCACGTAATCTTTTTACTTCTGTCATTTCGTATTGCAAATTGTCTTGTGCAAGTTGAGCGGCTTTTGCCATTCCAACAATGTATGGAACATTTTCTGTTCCTGCTCGTTTTCCTCTTTCCTGATGACCTCCGATAATCAACGGAGTTATCATTGTTTTAGAATTTACGTATAAAGCACCGACTCCTTTTGGTGCGTGGAACTTATGTCCAGAAATTCCGAGAAGGTCTATTCCGTTTGCCTGTACATCAATAGGGATTTTACCGGCAACCTGAACGGCATCTACATATAATTTTGTATCTTTATTTTTACTTTTTATAATTTCAGAAACTTTGTCTATTGGGTTAATAACACCGGTTTCATTATTCGCCCACATTACAGACACAAGTGCTGTATCTTCATCAATAGCAGAGGATAATTCTTCCAAGTCCAGTTCCCCGTTTGCGTTTACTCCGATATAATCAACCCTGTAGCCTTGTTTTTCAAGTTGTTTGTATACATTTAAGACACAGGGGTGTTCAACTTTTGTTGTTATTATGTGTTTTTTATTTTTGTTGTAATTAAGAACCCCTCTAATTGCTGTGTTTGCGGATTCTGAGCCGCAGGAGGTAAAGATAATTTCTTTTTCGCTTTGAGCATTAACAAAATCTTTTATAACCCCGCGAGCCTCTTTTATTGCATTAGATGAAGGTTTGCTAAAATCGTACATGCTGGAAGGATTTGCGTATTCTTCTTTAAAATACGGCAGCATAGCTTCAAGAACTTTTTCATCAACTTTAGTTGTTGCGTTATTATCTAAATATATAAGTTTATTCGTCATTATTATTCAACCTCTACAACGGTAATGTCTGAACCTAAAGAATCTTGTAATATTTTTTGTGCAAAATTTTTCAGAGTCATTGTGGAATTTTTGCAGCCTGAACATCTACCTTTTAATCTTACATAGATTGTTTTATTTTTTATATCAACAAGTTCAATATCTCCGCCATCTTTTTGTAATTCCGGGGATATTTGTGTTTCTATCACGTTGTTAACTTTTAAAATCCATTGGGTAGGAGTTAATTTTTCAATATTTTTCTGCTTGTTATAATATGTGTCGATTATATCTTGAATTGAGTTTTTGCATTTGCCGCAAGCTCCTCCGGCTTTAGTATAATTAGTTACCTCTTCGACAGTTTTTAAACCGTTTTGTTTTATGGCATCCCAAATTACGTTTTCAGTTACTTGAAAACATGTGCAAATCATTTTTTCAGGAGCTTTAGCACTATTTATTTCGTCTAAATCAACATAGCCTTCTGATTTGTAATTTTTTAGTGCATCTTCTAAAGCTTCGTATCCCATAACAGAACAGTGCATCTTCTCAGGAGGCAAACCGCCAAGTTCATCTGCAATATCTTTATTCGTAATTTTTCTGACCTCATCAATAGTTTTCCCGATAATCATTTCTGTTAATATGCTTGAACTTGCAACGGCTGAACCGCAGCCAAAAGTTTGAAATTTAGCATCTGTAACAATGTTATTTTCATCTATTTTCAAATATATTTTTAACTGATCTCCACAGGTTAGTGAACCCGCTGAACCAATAGCGTCAGCATCTTCAATTGTGCCTACGTTTCTTGGATTTCTGTAATGGTCCATAACTTTTTCAGAATAATCCCACATAAATATTCCCTTTCTTATTATTTTTAATTTTAACTCAAAAAAAATTAATTTAGTGGCAATCTTAAGGTTTATTTAATATTGTCTAATTAAATTTTGTCAATTATTACAAATTGTAACAAAGTTCTGAAATATATTAAAGATAGCTATTAAAATAGCCGACCTGCGTAGTAAGGAAATTTATTACGAAAGGAACAAAAACATGGGCATGAGTGCATCACAAGCAAGATTTTTGAGTTTGACGGCTCGTAAGAATAACGTCGAATTTGAAGGTCAACAAATTAACCAACAGCGCACAACTTTGTCTAACGAATCTGCAAGTTACTATGCAGAACTTTGTAATATGGTTGTTCCAACTCCCCCTTCTATTGATGATTTTACAAAAGTTTCTTACACATTTGATGACGGAGCTTTAACCAACACTATCACAACTATGATTGCTAAAGAAAACAACAGATATTCTATCAGTTATATTCAACAATGGCAGGATGATTATTCTATTGTTTCTACTGCTTCAAGTATTGTTTCTAAATCCGATAACGGGAGATACAAAATCGGCTCATCTGTTTTAAGACAATTAGGTGTCGGTGATGGTGAAGCTACGCAAATTACCATCGATGGTACATCTTATGCAATTTTCAACGATGATAATGGCGCATATATCAATGAAACAAAACAGGTAAGCGAGGTCGTTGATTGTACTCAGGAAGATATTTCAAACTTAGAATATTATACTTATGATTCAGCGGGTGAAAATATTACTCAAGTGTTTAAAGATTCAGACGGAAGCTTTTATACCTTTGATGGAAGCGGAAATAAAACAACTTTATCAGGGGTAACAGAGGATGATTTGTTAATTTGTCTGTATGACGATACCCAAACAGATCCCGATAAAGCTGTTCTTTTGGTAGCTCCAAGTTCTGATAGTGCAACAGGATATGTAAAAGAAACTGGTAATGTCGTTACAAATACCGAAAAAAGATACTTAACAGAGTCTGAAATTGCATCAGCATCAACCTATACAGATGCGTATTTATCATCTTTGCCGGCTGAACAGGTTGCGGATTTACTTGAACAAGAAAATTATTACAGAAGAATGTTAAATGAAAAAGTTTTTAATGATCCGGGTTCTGATCAACAGTGGTTTGTCAGATATGTTAAAGATTCCAATACAGGCTCTTATGTTCCATATTTTTATAACTGGGAGCAAGTAACAGATGATAAGAAATATGACAGTAACGGTTTTGCAGTTGAAAGTATTGATTGCTATTCGTTGGGTTCATCTATAAAAACAAAAGAAGTAATAAATGCACTTGGTTCAGTTGAAAAAGATTCAACAGGCAGATATATTTCAATTTTACTTTTCCAAACAGACGAAAACGGAAATATTAAAAAAGATGATAAAGGT
>CACXCI010000005.1 GCA_902766105.1 uncultured bacterium | reverse complement strand
ATTAAATAGATTATACACATGGCTAATATTATTTTTATGAAATTTTGATAATATAATACTGTATTGAGAAATATCAATAGGTGGGTAGTATGAAAAATAGTATAAAAAACAGGATTGAAAAAGTTGAGTTTCAAAAGGAAATCTTGTTAAATCTTGCAAATGGTTATTCCTATAGAGAAATTCAAAAAAAGTTTAATTTAACTGATAATAAAATTAGGTATTGTGTAAAATTTCTTTATGAGAAATATAATGCGACAAATAAAATATCGCTTGTTTATAAGGCAATTTGCGCAAAAGATATAAATATTGAAAAAATTAATACTTGGTCAAAATAAGTAATTTATTTGAAAGTGTTTATTAATAGTGTTATTATATAGAAAAATAAATAGGAGAAATATATTTATGAATATTAGTGAGTTAAGAAGAGCAAACGAGCTTATCGATTTGTTTTGTAATATGGCAGAAATTCCATCGCCATCATTAAAAGAAGAAAAAGTTATAGAATGGATTTGTAATTATTGCGAAAAGAATAATTTACCTTGCGAACAAGATGATTATAGAAATATTTATATATCAATCCCCGCAACAGACACCGCAAAAGAACCTATTTTGTTGTCAGCGCACATGGATGTTGTCGGGGATGAGTCCCCTGTTGAAATTTATCTTGACGGAGATTTAATCAAGGCAAAGGGCAGAACCCTGGGTGCTGATGATAAAGCCGGTGTTGCCAATGCTCTTTATTTTGCAAAAGAACTTGTAAAAAGAACGGATATAAAACATGGCGGACTGGAGTTACATTTTACCCGAGATGAAGAAAATGGGATGTCAGGTATAAAAAATACTGATTTTTCAAAAATAAATTCAAAATACGTACTTGTATTGGATAGTGATGCTTTAGGCCAATGTCTTGTAGCAGGTGCAAGTTATGTTAAAGTTGATTTAAAAATTAATGCACCAAAGGGTGGTCATTCCGGAAATGACATAGGAGATAAGACAAGAGAAAATGCAGCAAAGCTTATTGCTGATTTGGTTTCTGATATGCCACAAGGAGTTTTTTACAGTGAAAACGGTCAGGTTGTAACATCTTGTAATATTGGCGGTATCACAGCGGGTGATTTGAATATTACAAACGTAATAAATACTGATGCACAAGCAACATATTCTATCAGAAGTTCTAATAAAGCAAAGGAAAATGAGCTTATACAAACAATGCAGGAAACAGTTGATGCGTTTAATGAAAAATATGAAGGAATTGCGACGGCAACTATTGTATTTACGGAAAAAATGCCGATGTTTGAAAAAAATCAAGATGAGTACATGCCAATTTTGTTTGAAGCTGTTGCCAGAAAAGTTGGCTTAGAGCCTGAGATTTCATCTTTTCATGCCGGTGCTGAAACTCATATTTATGCAAATCGGCAAAATGCCAAAGGTGAAACTTTTTCACCTTATTTAATCGGTTTGGCAACGGTTTGTAATATGCACTCGGCAAACGAATATGTTGATTATAAGACGATGATAAAAGGACAAGAGCTATTGCAGGCTTTGTTTGAGGCTTATAATAAATAATGAAATTAATAAAATTAAATCTGGCAAGAAATTGTATAAAATATTTAATAAGATTATACGGGATAGAAGAAATTTTTATCCCGTATTATATATGTGATTCAGTTTGGCAAGCGATTAGAGAAGAAGGCTGCAGAGTAAAATTTTATCATATCGGTTCAGATTTTATGCCGGTTGAAAATTTGCCGAAAGATGCATATATAATTTATCCGAATTATTTTGGTATGTGCGGAGAAAATACCCGAAAGCTGGCATCATTGTATCCTAATTTTATTTCGGATAATACGCAGGCTTTTTATTCCAGACCGACCGGTTTAGCAAGTTTTTATTCTTTACGTAAATTCTTCACTGTTACAAACGGAGCATATCTTTATGTGAAACAGTTTTTGGATTACTCTTTTGAAAAAGATGAAATTAATTTCGATTTTGTTTCACCACAAGTTGATTTTGATACGTTCGCCCAAAATGAACGCATTTTAGACAACGAAAAAGATATAAAATATATGTCAGATAAAGTTGAAAAAGATATGATGAACATAGATTTTGAAGCTGATAAATTAGTGCGTTTAGAAATTTATAACAAATATTTTAAAAAATACGATAAATATAACAAGATACATTTTAAACCGGATATAAATAATATTCCGTACTGTTATCCGTTTTCTCCAAAATCTGAACAAATCAAGCGTGAAACTGTTTCTAAAGGTGTTCCACTAATAAGATTGTGGAAAGATATGCCGAAAGAGTTTATAGAATATGATTTTTTGTCAGATGTTGCAGCATTACCTTTAAATTCTTATTGTATAAACTTTATATAATTTGCTTAATATAATCAAAAATATTGACCTGCCAAGATGTTTATAATATAATATCAGTGATTTAGTGTTAAAAGTATTGATGGGGATTAAGGTGTTTATGAAATACGAAAATGTTTTTACGTTGTTGGAAGAAATAACTATCAAAAACAGCGAAAAAGTATCTCTTGGAATTAAGTCAAAGTATGGCTGGAATGAGTTGACTTATAAGGGATTGGGTCTTTTATCAAGAAGATTGGCAAGTTATTTGATTAAAGATTTGGGAATTGAAAAAGGTGAAAAACTTGCAATATTATCAGAATCAATGCCTGAATATGGAGCTTGCGTATTTGGTTCTGTGTTGGCAGGTTTGACTACTGTTCCTTTGGATAACAAATTGACAATATATGAATTGGAATCTATCTTGTCAAATTGCAGTCCGACAGTAATGTTAGTTTCTAATGCCAATTTTGAAAAGGCTCTGCAGCTGCAAAGTAAAGTTCCATCAATAAAATACTTAATCTTAATGGAATCTTCCGCAAACGAAAGTTCTGATATTCCAAGTTTATATTCATTACCTGAAAATTATGAAGCAAAATGGCGCAGACAACCATTAAGTGCAACAGCATTTATTATTTACACATCAGGAACAACAGGAAATCCTAAAGGGGTTGAGGTTTCATTCAAAAATATGCTTGCTCAAATGCACGACTTGAGAATTGCGTTGAGTGAAATCCTGCCTTCTAATACTCAAATGAGGATGTTGTCAATTTTACCGATGAATCATTTATTTGAATTGACAGTCGGATTCTTTGTATTCTTGAATCACGGATACTCAATATATTATCCGCAAAGTTTAAAACCAAAAGATATTATGGATGTAATGTCTGAAAAGAAATTGAAATTCATGATTACCGTTCCGGCATTTCTAAAATTGCTAAAAACATCAATTGAATCTGAATTAAATAAAAAGCCACCTGTAGTGAAGGCTTTATTTTGGGGAAGCTATTTGTTAGCCAAATTTATACCTTTAAAGATGCGCAGAAAATTATTCTCTCAAATTCATGCAAAATTTGGCGGAGAATTTTTTGGCTGTATTTCCGGCGGTGCGCCGTTGGATCAGGGTGTTGGTGAGTTTTTTGAAAGAATTGGTATTAAAGTTCACCAAGGATACGGCTTATCTGAAACCTGTCCTGTTGTTGCCGTAAACAGAGGTAAGACTCAAGATATGAAATCTGTTGGACCTGTACTAAATTCTTATGAGGCAAAAGTTGATGAGTCAACAGGCGAATTAATGCTTAAAGGTCCATCTGTAATGAAAGGTTATTATAGGCAGGAAGCATTAACTGCAGAGGTAATAAATGAAGATGGCTGGCTTCATACAGGAGATATTGCTCATATTGATCCGAAAACCAAAAATATTTATATCACAGGCAGAATTAAAAACATGATTGTTTTGTCCGGCGGGAAAAAAGTATTTCCTGAAGAAATCGAGTCAGTACTTGAAACAAGTCCGAATTTTTCTGATATTTGCGTATTCGGCACAAAACGCACTTTTGGGGAAAAAGACGGCTGTGAAGAAATTGCAGTTGTAATTGTTCCAACAGCGGATTACAGTGCAAAATTTACCGAATGGGATAATCTTGAAGCTGCTGTAGTAAATGAGGTTAAATATTTATCAGGCAGACTTGCGCCATATAAACGTCCGATAAAAATTATAGTTCACAGCGAAAATCTGCCGAGAACAACAACCCGTAAACTAAAACGTAATGAAATCAAAAAAATGATTGACGGCGAACTAGCAGGAATAAATTAGAAATAACATCAAAAAACAGCCTTGTTAAGAGGCTGTTTTTTTTGACAAAAGTTTTTGACTATGTTAAATTAGTTTTGTAGAAATTATTTTTCTGGGTGTAGCACTCTGCCGAGCAAAAAGCTGACTAAATGTCAGGTTTTTGTTAGAGGGACTGTGCCGAGGTAAACAATCCAGTGAATTGTTTACCGAGAGGAAGCACCCGTCAGAACGAAAGTTCTGACTACATATAACCATCGGGATGTAGCACCCTGCCGAGCAAAAAGCTGACTAAATGTCAGGTTTTTGTGAGAGGGGTAGCGCACCCGTCAGAACGAAAGTTCTGACTACATATAACCATCGGGATGTAGCGCAGCTTGGTAGCGCACCGTGTTCGGGTCGCGGGGGTCGCAAGTTCGAATCTTGTCATCCCGATTTTTTATGCT
>CACXCI010000004.1 GCA_902766105.1 uncultured bacterium | reverse complement strand
ATGTTGTTGATGGGGGTGATATAGTCTGACAACATTCCAAACTGTTTGGGTCTGTAGTACAAGGATCACTTGATTCTGAACCCAAATCCGGTGCAATTGTTACTGCGACACTATCTTGTGTCTTATCTTTTCCTGCTCGGGTTTTAGAGATCAATGAAAATTCTCTCAAATCTCTATTCAATACATTCGGACCGCTCGGACCGTTCAAATCAATTATGCCTTTTGCGCCGGTTGCACCAATTTGAGGCTGCAGGCAAATGCTTGCACCATTTTTAAGTTTTGCACAAGCACCTGCAAAATTCGGGTTATAAATTTCTTTCGTGTTTCCGTTGTACCTAAAATATGTACTTGGAAAACACAATTTTGCATTATCAGTTCCTGAACCGCAATATCTTGATACTTTCAGGTATTTTTTTATAAAAGTTCCGCTTGTGTTATCATAACTAGATGGTGTTGTATCAGAATACATTACGGATTTGAAAAAGTCTTTGTTTTCAGACACAATCAAAGCATTTACCGCATCTTCCATTGTTTGAACATTTCTTGAATAAGATTGTTCAAAACCTCTATTCTGCGCTCTTGATATAGTTGTTGGTAAAACCAATCCTGCGATTACTCCGACAATTGCTATTGCTATCAAGACTTCTGCCAATGTGAATGCAAATAAATATTTTTTCATTATAACTCCATTTATTATGTTGAATATATTAATAATTCTACATTATAAATGGAGATTAATCAACATGATACATCACCTTTATTAATAACAGGACACAATAAGGGGTTATGTAATTTTGTAATTACTTGTAGAGTTATTATTAGGGGGATATATGGATATCAAAAAAAATTTAGGCAAAAAAATTCAACAATTTCGCAAATCCAAGAAAATTACGCAAGAAAAACTCGCTGAGCTTATTGGAATAGAACCAAAAAGTATCAGCAGAATTGAAAACAGTAACACCTATCCATCTGCCGAAACTCTTTGTTCTATTGCCAAAACGCTCAATGTTGATATTTATGAACTTTTTGTTTTCAATGAAATTTGCTATGACAAAATGAAATAAGAAATAATAGATTCTCTTAATGATAAGAAAAATATCCTATATTTGTATAATTGTCTTAAATTTAGTCATTAGCACCAAATCTTATACTATACCTTGCGCTTTCATTGATTTTGCGAGTTTTCTAAATGCTGCAATATTTGCACCTGCAACATAATTTCCGGGGCAGCCGTATTGTTCAGAAGCCTCTTTACAAGATTTGAATATATTTACCATAATTTGTTCTAATTTAGCTTCAACCTCTTCAAAGGTATAATAATATCTCATACTGTTTTGTGACATTTCAATAGCTGAGGTTGCAACACCACCTGCATTTGCCGCTTTAGCAGGTCCGACAAGAACACCTTTTTCAAGTAAGTAATCTGTAGCTTCTTGTGTACAAGGCATGTTAGCTCCTTCTGCAACAGCAAGAACTCCATTTTCTACAAGAATTTTTGCAGAATTTAATGTCAATTCATTTTGAGTTGCACATGGCAGAGCGATATCTGTTTTAATTGTCCATACAGGAGAATCTTCACCTGTTTTTTCAATATATTTTGCCTGAGGGTGTTTATTCAAGTATTCCTTAATTCTACCTCTCTGAACTTCTTTTATTTCTTTTACAAGTTCTATATCAATTCCGTTTTCATCATAAATACAACCGTTTGAATCACTCATCGCAACGACTTTAGCACCCATAGTGTAAGCTTTTTCACAAGCATAAATCGCAACATTACCTGAGCCTGAAATAGTTACCGTTTTACCTTGTAATGTCTGATTGTGAGCGGCAAGCATCTCTCTTGTAAAGAATAACAAACCATATCCTGTAGCCTCAGTTCTGGCTAAAGATCCGCCATAGTACACGGCTTTACCTGTCAAAACACCACCTTCATAAGCATTTCTTATTCTTTTATATTGACCGAAAAGATAACCGATTTCTCTTGCACCAACACCGATATCACCTGCCGGAACATCAACATCTTGCCCTATATGACGATATAATTCTGTCATAAAACTTTGACAAAATCTCATAATTTCATTATCTGATTTTCCTTTAGGATCGAAATCTGAACCGCCTTTAGCTCCGCCTATCGGTAAACCTGTCAGAGCATTTTTGAAAATTTGCTCAAAACCTAAAAATTTCATAATACTTTGGTTTACACTCGGGTGAAATCTCAATCCGCCTTTATACGGACCTATTAAAGAACTAAATTGAACTCTGTAACCACGATTTACAATCACCTCACCGGCATCATTTACCCACGGAACTCTAAATGTAATAATTCGCTCCGGTTCAACCATTCTTTCAAGTAACGCTATATTTTCATATTCTTTATGTTTATCTACAACAGGTTCTACTGTTGTTAATACCTCTTTGACTGCTTGCAAAAATTCGGGTTCATGTATATTTTTTTGCTCTGTATCTCTTAAAACTTTCTCTAAATAACTGTTCATAACTTCCATCCTCATTAATTAAATTTTTCACTTTTTTATAATACTACATTTGTAAGTTTTTAGAGATTAATATATTATAAAGATTTGAAATCACCTTGTTTTAGATAATTTTCCAATGTTTCCAAAGCTCTTTTTGCCATCAATTCGCCTTTAAGTTTTTTATTTTTACGTTCCTTTTTGGGAATTTCAACAGGCGGGACTATACCCCAATTTGAATTAATCGGCTGAAAATTGTCATGCTCAGGATTGGTAATATAGTGCGTTAAAGCACCGAGCATGGTTTCTTGAGGTAATTCTAACAATTGTTGATTATTTAATAATCTTGCCATATTTATCCCTGCTAACAGTCCTGACGCAATAGATTCGGTATATCCTTCAGTTCCTGTTATTTGACCTGCAAAGAACAAATCTTTTCTTTGTCTTGTTTGAAGAGTCGGATTCAACAATGTCGGAGAATTTATAAATGTATTTCTGTGCATAACACCGTATCTGACTATATTACAGTTTTCTAACCCAGGAATTGATTGTAATAACTCTTTTTGACTCCCCCATTTCAAATTTGTCTGAAAACCAACAAGATTATAAAGTGTTTTTGCAGAATTATCCTGTCTTAATTGAACAACAGCATAATTCTTTTCACCCGTTCTTTTATCAATCAAACCAACAGGTTTCATAGGACCAAACCTTAAGGTATCAACCCCACGAGATGCCAAAACTTCAATCGGCAAACAACTTTCAAAAAATTTTGCACCTTTTTCAAAGTCATGTTGCTCAATTCTTGGAGCGTTAGTCAAAATTTCGTAAAACTTTTCATATTGTTCTTTATTCATAGGACAATTAATGTATGAAGCATCCCCATTGTCATATCGGCTTGCCCAAAATGCAATATCAAAATTTATGCTGTCTTTTTCCACAATTGGCGCTATTGCATCAAAAAAATGCAAATATTCACTTTTTGTAAATTCTTTTATAGATTCCGCAAAATTAGAACTTGTTAACGGACCTGAGGCAATAATTGTAGGTGTTTCAGGAATTTTTACAACCTCTTCTCTGATTAAATTGATATCAGGATTTTGTTCTATTTTTTCAGTAACCCCTTGAGAAAAAGCATGCCTGTCGATTGCTAAAGCATTACCCGCAGGAACTTGGCATGACTTTGCGATTTCAATTAACTCACCGCCAATAATTTCCATTTCATGCTTCAAAAGTCCGCTTCCATTTGTAACATCATAAGAACCCAAACTGTTTGAGCAAACAAATTCGGCACAATCTTGTGTTGTATGAGCGCCCGTTTTAACCTCCGGACGCATCTCATATAAATTAACTTTAAATCCTCGTTTTGCCAGTTGTAAAGCAGCTTCCGAGCCTGCTAAACCTGCACCTATAACACTTACTTCCATACAATGATGTTATATGAGATATGACATATAGTCAAATAAGTGTATAATTAGGAATTGTAACGGAAATGTTATAATTGTAGTAAATTACTTGAAAAATTTTCAACGATTAAGTATAATAAGTACACTTGTTTTGAAATTTTTTGAGCAATAATGTTAAAGTTTTGAAACATTATCCGAAAAAAATGGCAATTACCAGCAACTTGTTGTTTTTTTCTACTATATAGAAGGTATGTAATTTAGTAGGGATTATGTCAGTAAAAGCAATAATACCAAGTATAGAAGATAATAAAAACTCACAAAAAATAAACGCAAAAAATACATCAATACCCCAAGCGTTAACTGTGCGTTCATCCAAAGTTTTACAAGAAATGCCAAAAGATTCAGTATCCTTCACAGGCGTAAATCCGATTGTTGGAACAATGGATTTTATCGAAGCCGGCGGATATGCGGCATCCTTTATTATACAGGATGGTTTGGGTTTTATCGCTCCTCGTGTAGGAAAAGGTCTTTTGCGTGGCAGTAAAAAAACTGACGAAAACGGTCAGCCTGTTTTAGATGAAAACGGTAAACAAAAACGTGAATTTAACTGGCAATTAGCGAGAAAAGAATTTTTACGTGAAATTATCACTGGACCAAGTGCATTTTTAATTCCTATGGCTATGTTTGCAGGAATTAAAAAATGGGGTGGTTCTGCAAATAATGTAAAACTTGATTTTATTGAAGGGTTTAAAGAACCATTCATTCAATTTGCACAACAAAATGCCCAAGCTATAAAAGACGGAACGCCATTAAATAAGGGTGAATTTTATAAAAATGTATTTGCTGAAGCCATTGAACAAAGTATAAACAGTCATGTTCCGGATGCAGAAAAACTTTCTAAAGAAAAAATTTCTGAAATAGCTAAACTATTTGCAGACAGACAACTTCAAGTAGAAGATATCGTACAACAAAAAGAATACAAAGGTTTCTTCCACAGAAAAGCTCGTGCTGCAAAATTAAAAGAAATTGGCGGAACAGTAGAAGATATGTTTATGGAGCTGAGAAAAAGTACAATTGGCGGCTCTGTAAACGAAATGGCTGTTGAATTCAGAACATCAAACGGTATAAAAGGCGGAAGTATATCAAATCTGATTAGTTCTTTAAATGACTATTACCATGATGCTGTAAAAACAACTAAAAAAGCTATATCAGAAAACATATCGGCAGAAAACATAGAAAATGCAGTTAAACATTTCACAAACAGAAGAATGGGTTCAAGAATATTATCCAACTTAGGTATATTCGGAACTGTTGCGCTATTCTACACCCAGATTCCAAAACTATATAATATGGGCATCAAAGGAAACCCTGCTTTAAAAGGCACAGCAGCAGCACAAAATGAAAACAAACCTGAGCAAAAACAGGTTGCTAAAACCGGTTCTGAGGTTAAAAAAGATTCACCAAGTAACAATGTTCCTTCATTTACAGGTATGGGAACATTACTTGAAAAAGCAGGAGAGAAAACCTTTAAACATGCAAAACTAAAAGATGTTTCCGATATATTTGAATTTAACGGAAACGTAATATCAGGTGCAGCAATGCCTGTATTATTGTACGGTTTTTGTATTCCTCCAAGATTACAAAAAGCTCAAGATAAATACGATTACGGTGAAATCGTATTGCGTGATATGACAAGCTTCACTGCTTTATTATTTGGTGCAAAAGCGTTAGCTCGTCTGTTCTCTGACGGATTTACAAAAATTACAGGTTTAGCATTGAATAAACGAGATTTAGATAACAGAAATACTCTTCAAAGAGTTATTGATTACCTGAATCCGCTTGATAAACGCCACAGCGTATTATCTACAAAACAACTTGAATCAAAATATATGAATATAGATAAATATAAAGGCGGAGTAAACGGCTTTATCCAATTCATTGAAGAAAGTGGCGGAGATATTCAAAAAGCATTTGCTAAAGATAAAAATGTCGTTAAATCTATAGAAGATATTATTAAAAAATTCGGCAACGGAAAATCTTATGCTGATTCAACCGCATCAGAAATCAAAAATGCACTAAGAGCCGCAAATAAAGCTGAAGATAAAACTTTGATAAAAGCTTTCTATAAATTATTTGAGAAAGAAAACGGCTTATTAAAAATGGCAAAAACATGTAACAGCACCTTCGGATTTATATCTACTATCGTCTTAATACCAAGCTTGATTATGTGGCTGGCAAACGCATGCGAAAAAATGACAGAACGTAGAGCAAAACAAGATATGGAAGCTGCAGAATCAGAAAAATCCAAAAAAGCTGCAGAACATATTGAAAGACGGAAAACTCAATTCGCATCACAAAAACCGACAATGGCAGGTTTTTTGGGAAATAATGTCAGATAAGATTTAATAATTATCCAATAGAAAAGCTCTTGTAAAATATACAAGAGCTTTTCTATATTCAAATATCAAATTATTGTTGAGCATCAATTAAAGCATTGATATCAGCAACCATAGCTTCAGGATCATATCCGTGAACTTTAGCGCCTGCTTCAAGGTTTTCAAATCTTGCCGCAGCACACCCCAAACATCCCAAACCATATTTGTGGAATATTTCAACACTTTCAGGATATTTTTGAGCAATTTCTAAAATATTCATTTCCTTTGTAACGTATTCAGCCATTTTTAATTCTCCTTCTTGACTTTTTATAATATATCGTTAAAAACATTATACACACAAAAAAGTTAGAAGGAAGCAAAATCTATGGAATTATTAAAATTTTTTATCAAAGATGAAGTGCCGGCAGTAGGTTTAACAAAATTCAAAGACAGGGACAAATCTTATCACAATATAGAACCCCTAAAACTCAATATCAAACCTGTATTTAAACCTGATTACAGCAATAATTTCTTTTTGCTTTAATATTTCTTTACAAGCTTAAAAAATTAAGCAATTAATTTTATCCCCAAACCTTTATATTAATACAAGGGAAAAATTGGGGACAACTATGGCAGTTGAATTAGGGAAAAATTTATTAACATATCTTGGCATAGGTGCATCAGGCAAAACACAAGCACCGGCTGGGGTTACTCCTGCTAAAAGCTTTAAAACGGCAAGCTATGCTTCTATTCCGTATGAAAAAATGCCAACGATAACCGACACCGTTCCAACAAAAGACGCTAACGGCAAACCCCTTTTGGCAGGTTACGTTACTCCTAACAATGTTTGGGTTGCTTAACTCATAATATCAAGCTTTTGACCCTTTTCTGTGTTTGAAACAGCCGGATGAAAGGGATTGTTGCCACTTGATTTCATTTGATTAATAAAACTAAAATCAAGAGCGTTTTTTTGAGCCGTCTGCGAATTTTTTGTTTCAAAAAGCTTTACAGGTTGAACAGCATACATATACTGTCTTTGAACTTCATTAATAGCATTATTCATAATAAATCTCTCTCATGTATAATAAATAATTATATTTTCTCAAATTTCAAAATATTCTAATATTGTTACAATATTAATAATTGCTCTTAGACATGCTTTTGAGGGCGTTTTCTTGCTAAGTCAATTTTGACATTTCGAAGGAATAATTTATTAAATTCTTTATAATTTAATGGGCTAAAAGGTTCGGTTTCACCACCTTGAGAAAGAGCAAACATTTTTGATTCTCCGCCGGAGGTTTTTGGAAATACATATACAAAATTTATTCCGTGTTCATTATTTGGAGATGCGATTGCGAGGATATTTTTGCCATTTTTTATATATGTTTTTCCGTCTTTTTTTGAAACGGAACACTCGGTTGACTTTAAGCCAAGAGCTTTTAGAGTCTTATCAATATGATCTTCAGGTTTCCAGCAATATTTTGCTATTGTGAAATTTCTTTTTGGCGCACATTCCTTTATAAACAGGCGGATTTGTTCAACCGTATCCAAAACATTAGTTTGAGCACTTACAACCTTGCGTGCTTCCTCCGGATAATAAGAATCCAGTCTGTTTTTTAAGTTAATATCAGGATAAAATTTAAAATTAATTTTCTTTCTTAAAAGAACATACAGCATATCTCTGTCATAGAAATTTTTTATGGCAAAAAACTTATCACCATTTGCATTATAATCTTCAAATATACATTTATTCGGGGGTAATTGAGCTTTAATATTTTTCCATTTAATTGGTGAGGGTTTTTGTATCAAAAAACCACCGCTAAAACTTATATTATCCATGATTTCACCTCACCAGGTATAAAATATAAAAATATAAATTTTTGCTACCAACGTAAAAAATATTAGACTAAAATTTACTGATCGCTTTCGTGGTGGTCATTATCCTTCATAAGACGGGCAAAATCTGAAGGTTTTATACTTTGGACAAAGTTTTTAAATTCTTCAGCTTCTTGCGCATCTTTTGCACTATCAGTTGATACAGAGCCATTTGATAAAACATTTGGGGTAACAAAAATTGGCGCATCCACTCTTATTGCGACAGCGATTGCATCTGAAGGTCTTGAATCAATTTCAATAACATTACCGTCATTATCTTCCAAAAAAATTGTTGCAAAATAGGTTTCTTTTTCAACATCATTTATTTCAACCTTAGTTAGCTTATAACCTATTTTATCAATTATACTCACAATCAAATCGTGTGTCATAGGACGAGAAACCGAAAGATTTTCAATTTTTCTGATAATTGAGCTTGCTTCAGCAGAACCAATCCAAATAGGAAGCGCACGTCTGTTTTCTTTATCGTGCAAGACAACGATTGGAGAACCTGTTCTGGTATCAAGAGCTATGCCCATAACTTTCATTTCAATCATAATATTAAACCCTTTATGCAAATTTAGAAAATTTTAACAACAGTTGCAAAATTCTTCGGCTATGGGTGTTCTGAGAATTACGGAAAATCTCATTATATTTAACCTCAGAATTACTGCAAAATATATGTTTTATTATACAGTACAAAAAGATTTTTTTAAAGACTTTTCAAAAAAAAATGTTTATGCTACAATTTTTGGGTAATCGGGAATAAACCGATACAGCCGTCAAAAGGAAAAGTGGCCGAGTGGCTTAAGGCGGCACCCTGCTAAGGTGTTGTGTGGGGTTACCTGCACCGTGGGTTCAAATCCCACCTTTTCCGAATTTTAAAGGGTT
>CACXCI010000003.1 GCA_902766105.1 uncultured bacterium | reverse complement strand
CTCAATTAAGTGGTGGGTGTTGAGGGACTTGAACCCCCGACCCTCTCCTTGTAAGGGAGACGCTCTACCAACTGAGCTAAACACCCAAATACTATTTAATTTTCAGCTTGTGTATTATAAATGCAGTTTGCGAATGTCTTAACCACTCGCAATTTCTATATTAACAAGAACATTTTTTAATGTCAAGATAATTTTTTACTTATATTGAAACTTTTTTAAATTAATTTCGTCTAATGTATTGAAGGAAGAAATGTTGGAGGTATTAGAAGAGTGTATTCAGACAATGTAGAGTATTTGACAGTTTGTGATGATAAATATTCTGAAGAAAAAACTTTTACTGCTATTTCTCATGATGATGATATATTGCAGGCTTATTTAAAAGAAATTGGTAAAATTAAACTTTTAAGAGCAGAGGAAGAAAAAAATCTCGGTCGCCTGATAAAAGAGGACAATAATGATATTGCAAAGAGAAAATTAGTTCAGGCTAATTTAAGATTGGTCGTGAGTATTGCAAAAAAATATATAGGTCAGGGCGTATTATTTATGGATTTGGTACAAGAGGGTTCAATTGGTTTGATGCGAGCTGTCGAAAAATTCGATTATACAAAAAATTTCAAATTTTCAACTTATGCGACATGGTGGATAAAGCAGTCTATAATTAGAGCAATTGCTAACAACTCAAAAACAATCAGAATCCCTGTTCACATGGCAGACAAGGTTAGGAAATTTAAAAAATCTCAAGCATCCTTGTTACAAAAATTAGATAGAGAACCAACAGATGAAGAATTGGCTCAATTCATGAAAATTTCTCTATCAAAACTAAAAAAAATTAAACAGGCTATTATGTTAGATCCTATAAGTTTAGAAACACCGGTAACAGACGATTTATGTCTTGGTGATTATATTGAGGATAAAACTTATAATTTACCGGAAAACATTGTTAATACCGGTTTGTTGAAAAGCGATTTATCCGAAATATTTACGGTGTTAACTCAAAGAGAAAAGGATATCTTGATTAATAGATTTGGTCTTGAAGATAGCGCCCCTCAAACTTTGGCGCAAGTCGGAACGATAATGGGGTATTCAAAGGAAAGAATACGGCAGCTTGAGGCGGGAGCAATCAAAAAAATGCGTTCAAATTCAAAAATTTCACACTACAGAGATTATATTGAAAACTAATAATAAGTTATCTTTACTAATTCATCATCTTCACTACTGAGCCTTGCTTGTTGCGGGGCTTTTTATTTTTATACATTTAAAAGAGATTTTGCAAATTCTATTGATTGCTCGTTAATAGTTCCTCCGGCAAGTTCTGCAATCGCTTTGATTTTATTATCGCCTGTCAGAACGTATACATCAACTTTAGTTTTATCCTGTTGAGATTTTCTTACATAGAAATGCTTATCAGATTTTGAAGCTATAATTGCCTGATGTGTAATCGCAATGATTTGGTGAGTTTTACTCAAATTTACCATTTCATCAGCTACACTTTGTGTGGCTTTGCCTGAAATTCCCGTATCAATTTCATCAAAAATTACTGTATCAATTTCATCATTTTGTGCAAAAACAGATTTTATAGCTAGCATAACACGAGAAATTTCACCCCCTGATGCGACTTTAGCCAGCGGTTTTAAATCCTCGGATACGTTGGTTGAAATCATAAATTCAACATTATCAGCACCATTTATAGAAAGTTCTTTAGGTGATATTTCAACCCTAAATCTTGCTTTGGGCAGTTCAAGTACTGTTAATTTATTTTGTATAAGTATTGATAATTCTTCTGCGTATTTTTGTCTTTTCGCGGATATTTCATTCGCAGATTTAGTTAAATGTTCTTTTATTTCAAGTATTTCAGCTTCTAGTTTTTCAATGTTTTGTGTTGAAAATTCTATTGTTGAAAGCTCTTTTGATAGTTGCTCATAAGTATCTATAACGCTTTCTAAAGAGCCTCCGTACTTATGTTTTAACTTATCTAAAATGTATATTCTTTCCTGTATTTCATTTAGTCTTTCTGTGTCATTGTCAAGATTTTGGCTATAATTTCGCAAATCCGATGCCGTATCTTTTAGATTTTCTATAATATCAAGAATATTGCTGTATACCGGTTCAATTTTCGTATCATAATCTAATGCTTTTGAAAGATTTGATTTTATTCCGTTTAAAGTTTCAATTATTGAGCCGTCATCACCGTTTATTGCCCAGTATGAACTGCCTGTTAAATCTTTTAATTTTTCGGCATTTGTAAGAATTTCAAGCTCTTGAGCAAGTTCTTCATCTTCTGTTTGAGAGGATATATTTGATTCTTCTATCTCGTTTATCTGAAATTTTAAAAAATCAATTTGTGATTCTGTTGCGTTTGCGCTATTTTTTGCAATTTCAAGTTGTGATTGCAAATCTTGGTATTTCGCATAATTTTGCTTATATTCATCAAGTAAAGAACCATAGTTATCCTTAGCGTAAGAATCAAGTAAATTTATGTGATATTGAGGCTGAAGGAAAGTATATGCTTGATGTTGAGAATGTATGTCAACAAACAATGCTCTTAAATTTTTTAGTAATTCCTGATTAACAAGAGTTCCATTTATTCTTGATCTAACTGAATTTTGTGTAATTTCCTTTGAAATTATTATCTCAGAGCCTAAATCATCAATACCGTTTTCTTCAAACAAGTGCTGAAGATTATGCTTATTGTTTTCCAGTGTAATTTCAATAATTGCCTTGTCGCACCCTGTTTTGATGACCTCTTTTGATACTCTTGATGAAAACACCAGATCAATAGCATTTATCAATATGCTTTTTCCTGCGCCGGTTTCACCTGTAATTATATTCAACCCGTTATCAAAATTTGCACAAAGCTCATCAATAAGTATGTAATTTTTAAGTTTTAAGTTTTTAATCACTTTATTATATTGAGAGATTCCTCGTTAACTACGTAGTGTCATTCTGAGCAGGGCGAAGAATCTCATTTATTTACCTCAGAGTGACAGGTAAATTTACAGGTTAGCTCCACAGCATTTTTTAAATTTTTTACCGCTGCCGCAAGGACAAGGATCATTTCTTCCTATTTTTTTCGTTAAGTCAATTTGCGGTTTGTTTTCGTTGTCCTCAATAATACCTAATGTGCTTGAAAAAGCATTAGAGCGGTATAATACTGTTGTTGAAGATATAATTTTATTTTTAATATATCTTCTTTTGTATTTTTTAAGCAAATCTTCTAAAGTATAGTTTCTCGCAAGTACAGAGTTAACAATTCCCATAAAACTTTTGTGCTTGTTTGCAACGGTACGTATAAGATTTGCAGAATATTTATCATTTTGAAGAAAATATCTTATACAAGCATCATAATTTAAAATCTTTGTATAGTCCTTTACCTCAAAAATTTTGTTAAATGTGCCGTAGAAAGGAATTGCATACAACCCTAATTCTTCATCATAAATAATACCTACATCGTAAGTTTCCTTGTGAGAAGAAAATCCGCCAAGTGAATTTTCCAAGAAATTATCGTATGAATTATTAAATTCTGAAACATTAAAATATTTGTATTCTTCTGGTTCTTCAATTAAGTCTTTATAATCTTTCTTTTCTCCGCCTTCTGCGTAATCGTTAAATATACCGATTAAATCATCAGCATGTTTGTTTGTTGTAATAACTTCGGTTGTTCCAAAAAATTCAACAAATTTTTTATAAATATCTGCAACATCTTCTTCTATTTCTTTTTGCTTTTCCGGATTGTCAAGATAAACAAGCTCAGGATTTTGAATAATTTTTGCAACAGCAAATCTGTAAGCATCATCTTTTTTTGTAGCCGGAAGAACTCCTGAAATTTCAAGCAGATAATAGTCTCCGCCAATATTTACAATTCTTGCAACTATGAAATCTCCAACCCCAAGACCTCTGAATGTTGTCATTTTCATTAAAGAGGTTATTAAGTATCTTCTTTCATTAACTATGTTTAATAAATCAAAGCCTGCTTTTGTAACTTTTTTTATTTCAAATACAGATGAAATTGAGTTATCAATAGCTTCTACTATATCTTTTTCTTCTTTTTCCAACTGTTTGGTATTTTCAAGGTATAATTGCGGAATACTTTTTAAATCTTCTCCCAAATTTCTTTCTAAAATATAGCCAAATGCTACGGTTTGAATTGGAATAGGGTTTTTGGCATTTGCCCCTACTGTACGAAGATACTCGTTAAAGTCCCCTTTTACGGAGTCATGTGTTTGTATAAATTCAGCTATATTTTTTATTACGCCATTAATTTTGTCTGTGCGTTCTTGTATATTCATATTTTCTCCCCATTGTCTGTGTTATTTAAGAATACTTTATTTTTCAGTAAAACTCAATATATTAAGTTTTGCAATTAGTCTGTAAGTTTAAAATCCCCATTTTTTTTGATATGTTCGACAAGTCCACCGTCATTTAATAATTTAATCATAACCGGCGGCAAAGGTTCTATTTGTATTATTGAACCGTTTGTAAGATTTGTGATTATACCTTTTTCTATGTCAAGTTCTAATTCATCTCCATCGTCAATAGAATCTGTGTCGCATTCTATTGCCAAAAGTCCTATATTAATTGCATTACGGTAAAATATACGAGCAAATGATTTTGCCAATACTGCGCCGACACCTGCTATTTTCATAATAAGCGGAGCATGTTCTCTTGATGAACCTAAGCCAAAATTTGAGCCTGCTACAACAAAATCGCCTTTTTGCATGCGGGAAGCAAAAGTTTCATCAGCATCTTCCAATACATGTTTCGCAAATTCAGGCAGATTTGAGCGCAAGTGGTATAATCTTCCCGGTGCAATATGATCTGTTGATATATTGTCTCCGAATTTAAAAGCTTTTCCCTTCATGAAATTCTCCTTTTTTATAATAATACTATCGCAAAAACAAAAAGTATGCTATAATTAAATTAGCTAGAGGTTTTTTAATATGTATTTTAGTAGAAAATGTAAAATAACTTTTGTATGCCACGGTGCAACCATATATTCTGAAGAAGGTAGATTTTCAGATGCTGAAAATTATCCGCCGTTATCAGAACTTGGAGAAGAAGAAATGCGTGCTATTTCTGAATATATTAAGGCACGTGGTGTAAAAAATGATGTAATTTATTCATCTCCTGCTGTTAGAACTACTCAATCTGCTGAGTTTATATCAAAAATCTTTAAAAAAGAGTATGTTGTAGTAGATGAGCTGAAAGGTCGTGAATGTGGAAAATGGAACGGCTTAACATTTGAACAAATCATGGAAAAATATCCGGGCGGACTGGAAAAAATACTATCAGAACCTGATAAAAGAACTGTTGCTGATGCAGAAAGTTCTGTTGAATTCATTGAAAGAATAAAAAAAGTTCTTGATAAAATTGTCGAAGAAAATATAGGTAACAGAATTATAATAGTTACTTATCCTGAGGTTATTCAGGCTGCAATTTGTGCTGCACTTGAAATCAATGCCGATAAATTGCCTAAAATATTTATTAGAACCGGTAGTGTAACTCAAATAACATATTTTGAAGATTGGTCAAGTTTGGTTTATTCAGACTATGTGCCGCTGTAGTTAGATTGTATTTTAAATTAGATAATTATATATAAAAAACCACAAAAATTAGTAAAAACTGTCACCATGAACTCGTTTCATAAACCTCTCCTCAGGAGTGGTTAATGGTATATATCGAAAAAGCTCTCAGATTTTTCTGAGAGCTTTTGTTTATAGTAAATTTTTTGTTTATTAACCGCCACCGCCGGCAACGTATTTCGGTGCCAAATCCTTGGCTCCTGCTTGCTCCATTTGTTCGCAAGCCTTGTAATCTTCTTCTGCTATTGCTAATTGTGATTTGAGTGAATCGTTTTCTAACTGCAGAGCCTCTTCTTCCATCTTCATTGGCTCTAGCAACATATCGTTCATATATTCGTATTTGTTTACTATTTGCTGTTCCTGATATGATTTTTGAGCTTCTAGTTGAGCAGTTGCAGCCGATAGTTCTTGAGTATATAATCCCATCAATTGTGCATTTGTTGGATCAAATGTCTGTCCATTTGCAGCCATTCGCGCTTGAACTTGAGGACCTAAAGTACTTTTTAAACCTGCAAACCAAGCATTAATTCCATTTAATTCAGATTTTTTATTGTTTTCTATCATTTTGGAATAATTAGAAATCTGGCGGGTCGCAATCCTTAATTTGGATTGGATACGCATCATCTGAGCCTGAATGCTACGCTTTCTTTGGCTCGCGGCTAATTTTCCAAATGCTCCTAATAAGAAACCCATTGATTTAATCCTTGTGTTAGTGTCCTCGTAATTATATAAAGTATTTTGTTTATTTATAATTGCGCTTTTGAATCTTTCATGTTACGAAATGTAACAAATTTTTGTTGCAGTTATATATGATTTTTCTTTTAAGTAATCTCTCATGTTCAATATTTATAGTAATTTTTACGAGTTGAAAAATCTCATGTTTTTTTGTAATATTTTCATTGTTTTTTACAAAAAATAGTCGAAATCCATGCAAAATCAACAATTTAAAGATAGAAATGAAATATATTTATATAAAAAAACTGTAAAAAAAAACAGTAATATATGCATGTGGTTTTATTTCCCCGGACCTGAGTCTTTTGCTATGTCTTCTTTGGGGTATTTGTGGTTGTTTAAAGAACTCGACATGGCTGATTATATTGATGTCGAAAGGGTTTATACTGATACAAAAACAACAAGGATTATGAAAGATAATGTCGATATTATTGCGGTTTCTATGAGCTTTGATATGGATTTTTTGCACCTGTTTAAATTTATGGAACAAAACGGATTTGAGTTTAAAGCTTCTGAAAGAGGTGAACTTTGTCCGTTTATATATGGCGGTGGACCTGTTATTACCTCCAATCCAGAGCCGTATAGTGAGATTTTTGATTTTATGGTAATCGGAGATGGAGAAGGCGGGTTAAATGAAAAAATTGCTAATATAGTATATGAAGGTCGAAAAAATGGTTTATTAAAATCTGAAATTCTTAGTAATTTATGTGAAATTGATGGAATTTATGTTCCTTCAGAGTTTAATTCAAAACCAAAAAAGGTTCTTAAAATAACAAATAAACTGGGAAATTGTGTTTATACTCCCATATTAAGTAATAAAGCGTTTTTCCCAAACACATTTATCTTAGAACTTGAGCGTGGGTGTGCTAATCGCTGTGGTTTTTGTCTGGCATCTTATATGAATTTACCTATACGTCATGCAGAATATAATGATATTATAAATTTAATTGATTATGCTTTAAAATACACGAATAAAATTGCCTTGCTTGGAGCTCAGGTAACGGCTCATCCTAAATTCTTTGAAATATGTAAGTATATAGAAAATAGAATTGATATCGGGGAAGATATTGAAATGAGTGTATCTTCTTTGCGGGTAGATGCTTTTGTTCCCGAAATTGTGAACACTTTAGTAAAAGCAGGACAAAAAAATTTAACGTTAGCTATTGAAGCCGGTTCAGAAAGATTAAGACGGGTTATAAATAAGAACTTGACTGAAGATCAGATATTTGATGCTGTTGAGGTCGCAAAAAACTGCGGCTTGCGTGGTTTAAAATTCTACGGAATGCTTGGGCTTCCTACAGAAACACAAGATGACATAGATGAAATTATTGCTCTTTGTAAAAAATTAAAGAGCAGATATAAAGGTTTTGATTTATCTTTTGGTTTTTCAACTTTTGTGCCAAAGCCGAACACTCCATTTCAGTGGTTTGGCAGAGAAGATGAAAAATCTTTAGAAAAAAAATCAAATTATTTGAAAAAAGAGCTGCACAAACTTGGTATTCAAATATCGGTATCAAGTCCTAAATGGGACTATTATCAGGCGTTGTTATCAAGAGGTGACAGTAAATTAACGGATTACCTAATTGAGGTTTATAAACAAGGCGGCAAAATTGGTGCTTTTCGTAATGCCGCAAAAACCCTTAATATAAATACCGATTATTATGCTACGGAAAATTATGATTATAACAAGGTTTTACCTTGGGATTTTATTGATATAAAACCGGGTAAGCAGTTTTTAACAGATGAAAGTAAAAGGCTGACAGGTAAGTAATTTACTGTTCATTAATAGTTTTATCAAAGCCATTCCAGTTAAAATGTTTTTCTTTTACAAGTGCGTTTATTTGATTAAGATTAATATTTTTTAATTCTTCAAATTGATTTTCGAAATTATTTGTTAAATCTATAATTGGTAAATTAAATTCAGATGCCAGTTTTTTTACCTTTATATCGTAGTTTATGCCCATAGTTTTCACCCCTGATATCAGTCCGATAATAATGGCATGAAATCTCATAGCAATTAAATATTTTGAACCGGAAATTCCGTTTATAATCTGTTCGTCTGTCAGTTCGGAATGAACAGTAACATTTATATCAGGGTTGAGCAATTTAACGGATTTTTCAAAGCTTTTGCAAACCGGCAAGTCAATTGAATCTTGTAATGAATATATATTGATATCCATTTTAGGAAATTCATGGACTACTTTTTGCGCAAGTCTGTCTATAAAATCTTCATTAACATTTTTGAAACCTCTTAGTTGTATGGCAACTGAATTTGTTTTTTCCTGAGAATCAATCTTTTTGGAAAATACCGGATCGCAAAGTAAATCTGATTTTATTCCCCATTTTTTTAATAATTCATAACTTTTTTCATCTCTTACGCTTATATAGTTAGCATGTCTTATTATGTTTTTTGTAAGAAATTTGCCTAATGAGCTGTTAACAGGTCCGATTCCCTGTGCAAATATTATGACTTGTTTTCTTAGCAGTAAAGCTATAAATATTATTAACAGATAGTATATAAGACTTTTAAGGCTTGTTGCATCTTGTAAAAGGCTTCCGCCACCGGAGATTAAGCAATCTGATTTTAAAATTGCACCTGTAATATCTCTAAAATTAAATGTATAAACGCTTCTTATGTGATGATATTTGCTTTTTGTGTATTGAGGGTTAGAAGATATTACCGTTATCCTGTGTTTATAGAGCTTTAATCTGTCAATAATTAGAGATAAAATTGCTTCATCTCCAAAGTTTTTAAATCCGAAATATCCTGATAAAACAAAACGCTTACTCATATTATTCCTCGGATGTGTATATTTTGTATACCTCGTCATGGTACGGCGTTGATTTTATTGCGCCAATACCTTGTGCCTGCAGTCCAGCATCAATAGATGCTATTTTTGCTGCTTCAACAGGAGAATATGATTTTGCGATTGCATGTAAAAAAGCTCCGTTAAAGGCGTCGCCGGACGAGGTTGTATCTATAACATTATCGGTATAAAAAGGTACAAAGGTTGTATTCATTTGAGAGTTTACAAAATAACCTTTGTTTTCGCCTGATTTGATAACAATTGTTTTTACTCCGTAATCTGATAAATTTTTTATAATATTTTCTATAGAGTCTATGTCAAATAATGTTTTGGTATCATATTTTGAACTCATAAACAATATATCTGTATATGGCAATATTTCGTTAAAATATTCTTTAGCTTCATCAGGGGCAGATATAAGTGATGAATAATTTGGATCATAAGCAGTTATAACTCCATACTCTTTTGCAATTCTAAATGCTTCTTTTACGGCTTCTCGTGCAGCCATTGAGAGAGATTGTGTTATACCGGATGCGTATAGTATTTTTGAACTTTTTATATAATTTGTGTTGATATCATCAATCGATAGTTTTGCAGGTGCAATTTTTTTTCTGTAATATATAAATTCTTTATGCTCACCCGGCGCTCTTGAAACCAAGTAAATCCCGTTTTTATCATCAACAATTTTTACATGCGTCGTATCTAAACCTTCCTCTTGCCAGCATGTAAGCATATAATCTTTGAAAGCATCGTTACCTAAACAGGAAACAAAGCCTACATTAGAATTTAGTCTTTTTGCTGCAACCGCAACAACAAGAGTATCTCCTCCATAATACTTATGTAAACATTCAGCATCCTTTAGCTTTTGATTTGTAGAAAATTCAATAAGGCATTCTCCGATTGTTATTAAATCAAGTTTAATATCATTCATTACTCTAAACTCTCCAGTAATTTTTTTGTTCGTTTTGTTATTTCAGTATAGGTGTCAGCATTTGTTAAATGTCTGCCAACCCCAACGGCAACTGCTCCTGCTTTTATGTAATCTTTTACTTGGTCAAGTTCGACATTTCCCTGAGGTATTACATTTAAAAATGGCATCGGTCTTAATAAATTTTCAATATATTCAGCACCTCCCATAGCACTGATTGGGTATATCTTAACTACAGGAATTCTCGATTTCCATGCTTCATAGGCCTCATTTGCCGTAGATGTGCCGGCTATAAACGGTAGTTGCTTGTCTTTCGAGATTTTTAACAGATTAGTCTGAAATATAGGCGAAGATATTATTCTTGCTCCGGAGTCAATTGCAGCTTGCGCCTGCATTGATGTTATTATCCCTCCTGCGCATATTATTGCTTTATCTGATACGGCATTTATAGCATTAAAAACTTTCGGAGTTTCAACATTTATTTCCATCATGTCTATACCACCGTCTAATAAAGCGTTTACTTTATCTATTACATCTTGCGGATCTTTGCTTCTTATTATTGGCAAAATTTTGTTTGTTTTTAATTTTTCTATTAAGTTCATCGTAATATATATCCTTTTTTTTAGATTTATTATATCATAATATTGTCATTGGGAGTATTTTATGAAAATTTTTAAAAATACAATATTTTATGTTGTAGCTGTTGCCATATATATTATAATGCTTTTGTTTGCCGGTATTCTAACAAAGTTGTTTATTAGTGCGGATGCATATTCTTTTTTAATGCGTAATATTGCGTCAAACAAGAATGGTGAATCTTCAATTTATGAAGTAATATACGACAATGGTACAATTGATGCGTACGGGTACATGTCAAAATCTTATTTTACGGACATACTAAACTATTTTTATGAGTATTCAAAGCCTGAGGTGGTTGGTTTCGATACAAGAATTGCTGATTATGATGAAAAAAGTGCTGTTGATAGAAAGATGTTAAATGTTGTATCAAGTGCAAAAAATCTGGTTTCAGGATATTTTAAGCAAGAGTTTTCTCCATCTTATAGTATGTCAGAAGATTTGATGAATATTTTTGAAAAAAAGAATTCACTTAAAATCAAAATGAATATTGATGATTCGAGTGCATTAGCAAGTGATGGGGTTACTGTACCTGCTCAGTACATTAAGAATGCTGATAATTTCGGTTCTGTTTATGTTAAGGAAGATGATGCAAGTCAAATGCTGTTGGATTCTCCCGTTATTGTGAAAATTAAGGAGGCTTATTATCCGTCTTTGCCGTTTAAAATGTATTTGTTAAAGAATAATACGAATGATGTTGTCGTTGATGAAAAAAATATATATGTTCCCAAGACCGGTTTGAAATTTCATTATAGTAATAATTTAAAAAAAGATGGGACTTTAAAAATTAAAACAAGATTCAGAAATGAGTTTGTAAATTCATATTCTTATTATCCGATTTCGGCAAGATATATATTGGACAGTTACTATGCTCTAAAAAATGGAATAACTCCGCAAAATTCTCCGGAATTGTTTGAAGAAGGAAATCCTAAAAGAAAGTATTATAATCCTTCCCTATTTAATGGAAAGTCTATAATGATTGGCTCAAATATTACAGGAGAACAAGCCGATGTGTTTAAAACACCTATGGCGGATCGACATTCCGGAGTTGATATTCAGGCAACAATTTATGATAATTTGAATACTTCATACTTTGTTGATTTCTGGGATTCGAACTTTAATTATTTTTTGCAGATATTCTTAATGTTTTTATTACCAGTATTTTCTTTTGTAATAATTTTAAAATCTAATTTTATGAGAGGGCTTCTTATAATTTTAGGGTTTGATATATTTTATTTTATCTTAGTCTTTTTGCTTGCTGCGTATGGTTGTATTATTAGTTGGGAAATGCCTTTAGCATTTCAGTTTGTTACCTTTGTGTTTGGGTATTCTTTTAAATTTATTACTGAAAATCGCAATAAAGAAAAGATAAAAAATGCTATGGGAAAATATCTTTCTCAGGACATTATGAAAAATGTTGTAAACAATATTGATGATCTAAAACTTGGTGGAAAAAGGGCAATTGTAACGGTACTGTTTTCTGATATTCGAGGATTTACAAGTATGAGTGAAAAGATGGCAGCAGAAGATGTTTCCGTTATTTTAAATGAATACTTTTCCGAGATGGAGCCTATTATAAGAAAATATAATGGTGTTATTAATAAATTTATTGGTGATGCTGTTATGGCAATTTTTGGTGAGCCAATTCAAGATATTAATCACCCTCAAAATGCTGTAAAATGTGCTTATGAAATGCTTAAAAAAGTTGAATATCTCAGAGAAAAATGGATGCATGAAGGAAAACCTAAAATTGAAATAGGGGTGGGTATAAATACCGGTGAGGTTTTTGTCGGAAATATCGGGACAGAAAACCGTATGGAGTATACTGTAATTGGCGATACGGTTAATTTGGCAAGCAGAATAGAGCATTATAATAAAGTTTATAAGACTAATTTACTGGTCAGTGCTTCAACTTATGCTCATATTGCGGCTATTGCAGATGTAATTAAAATCAGCGAGGTTCAAATTCGTGGCAAATCAAAGAAGATGAATATATACGAGGTTTTAAGAATAGATAGGGGTTAGTTCATCTTGCAAGCTTCTTCTTCAATGTCAATTTTACCGTTAAAGTTGTTATCAATACCATCTGAGCATGAACCAATAGATTCTTTTGATTCCGGTCTTGCGTTATATTTCAGGTATTTGTTTGGTATTATTGTCCACAGATATAAGAAAAAGTTTTTATGAGCTTTTGCTATTTGCGTATTTTTTATTATAATTATATTTTCATCGTTTTTGTTTACTCCGCTGTTTGAAAAATTCATAGAACCCGTGATTGTATATATGTCATCGATTATCATTGTTTTTGTGTGTAATTTACCTGCATAATTCTCTGTTTTTAATATAATCCCGTTAGCTCTTAATTGCCTGTGTTTTGTATTACGAGTAGATGTGCTGTTTGCGTCAATTATTAGCCTTACATCAACTCCTTTTTGACGAGCTTTAACCAGTGCATCGCTAATTTCCTTGTGCGTTATAAGAAAAGTTGGTATGTAAATATAATTGTTTGCATTATCTATTAGTTCAATTATTCTGTTGTCAACCTTGTCTTTTGGTGAAAAGTATATTTCAACGACAGAATTTCCTATTATATATTGCCTTGGAGTATTTAATTTTACTTTTTGGTTGTGAAATTTTCCGCTGAGCATTTGCTCAAATTCTTGCTTGTATAAATTGGCAATTTCGGTTGAATCAATAATAACAATGTCGTTTACGTCATAATCAGAAAGCCCTGAGCGGGACAGATTTAATGAACCCGTAAAAACAGCTTTGTTATCAAATATTATAAATTTGTTGTGCATAATTATGTTACTTTGGGTTTTTGAGTTCGTTTTATCCGAATTTGAAATTTCTGCCAGATCAGTAATAATATGGTTATCTTTGTAGTGATCGTTTAAGGATTTATAGGTTCCGTCATAAACATATCGTATTTTTACCCCTCTTGATTTTGCAGTTGTTAGTGCAGATGTGATTTTAGGGATGTTATCATATCCGTATGCAGCTATATCTATCGTACTTTTTGAAGAATTTATCATACCGATAAGTTGTTTGCACACAGTTGTTTCGCAGCTTGTATTTGGTTTTAAGTTTCCGGTAAAATCTGTCATGAAAATTTTTAGTTTACCTTCAGTAACTTGAAGAGGGGGAATGATTACCCTAAATTTGTTTGTTATATATGAGTTGCCTTTATTGATATGTTTTAGTTGCTTGTTTATTTCATGGCAAAATTTACATGGCTTAGCATTTTTTGGAAGTTGCTTTTGTGGAATTACAATACTGTCGTGTGCAGCATTTCCGTATGGGCAGTCAAGAGTATGATATTTGTTTGAATGATGATTTAATATGACAAGGTTTAGCTTTCTTGCATTTTCAAGATTTTTATTAAAATTTTTTGTATTAATTATTCCCCCGTTTGCAAATCCGTAGCCATTATTTGCTAAAAGAGTTGAGTATTGCATGCCATTGATTTTAATTTTTGCATATTTACATTTGTGGTCTGATTTTGGAGTATAAATTACTGAAATTTTATTATTTGTCAAGGTTTTTTGTGCATATTCCTGTGCAAGATAGCCAAGACTGATTATGTCAATCTTGTTTATTTTAAGTGTATTAGAATATTTTTTGACAAAATAATCTTCCGGTGCTAGTGAAAATGCCTCAATTCCGTCAACACATATTATTTCATTGCTGCCTGTTGTTTTGTCGTTAGTTTTGTTTATTTCAAGCTCAGTCGGACTAAGTACATTTAGTACGGTACTTTGTTTGTTTTTTATTGCAATAAATCCGGTAAATGCAACAAAAATTACAATTATTAAAGCTGCTGTCAGATGATTTTTATTCATTTATACTTTTGTAATTTGTTATATCAAAACCTAATCGAATGATTGTATCTTTAAGTGTTAAATCCTTTGTTATTGCAAACTCTTGTGTATGAGAATTTTTTATGTCAGAAATATATTTCTTAGGGTGAATAAGTGCTTCTGCAATACATTCATTATCTAATTCCTTTAAGCCGTATTCAATAGCATCTGAATCCATCATACCGGTATAACCGACACCTATTATATAATCATTCGTTTTTAGTGCATATAAATCAATAGTCTTTCTGTTTATATTTGTGTAATATTGTAAAAGTCCTATTTTTAGTAAATTAATCGGATATTTTATTGTAAGATGTTTTTTTATTTTGGGAATAACATAAGGGGCTTCATATTGTGTTCTTATATATTGAATACCAAATTCTTTTGCCAATTGGCAGGTTATTTTGAAAAGACTGGGTATGGCATGTGTGTGGACATGCGAATCTAAATGATCCACCTTTACATCTTTTGTTATTTTGTCCATTTGAGCTCGAAATTCTCTTTCTATTTGCTCTAGTAATTCTTTGTTATTTTGGTTTAATATAAGGTACGAATATCCTTTGTTAAAATATCCGTTTTTGTCCGTAAGTAGTGAACAATCAGTGAGAGCTTTACCCTCCATAATATTAAGGTGAACAGCAATCCCTAAATTCGGGCAATCCGGTATTATGTCATGCACTGCATTTTCATACGCTTTGCCGTTTGCACAAAGACTTGCACTTGTTAAAAATCCGTTATTATAACCTTCCAGTACCGCTTGATTGTTTTCATTAGACAAACCAAAGTCATCAGCGTTTAATATAAATTTTTTATTTATCATTTACAAAATCCTATCCTTTATGTATCATCATGATATTAGAAAGGGCTTTATAATGCAAACACCTAAATTAGCTTTAACAATTCCTTGTTATAATGAAGAATTATGTATTGAGTCAACTGTAACAAGGCTTTTGGAAGTCTTGGATATGTTAATCGAAAAAGGTAAAATAACTAGGGACAGTTATATTTACCTCGTTGACGATGGATCTGCCGATTCAACATGGAATATAATTAAAGCTTTGCATGAAAAATATCCGCAAAGAGTAAAAGGTTTAAAATTTGTTCGTAATTACGGTAATCAAAAAGCTCTTATTGCCGGTCTTGAAGGTGTAAACAGGTTTGGGTGTGATTGTGTGATTTCAATTGATGCCGATTTGCAGCAGGATGAACTCACTATAGAAAATTTTGTAGATGAATATGTTAATGGCTCGGAAATAGTTTTGGGTATAAGAAATGATAGAAAAACTGACGGTTTTATCAAAAAAACTACAGCGCTGATGTTTTATAAATTAATGAACATGTTAGGTGCAAAAATTCCGGTTAACCATTCTGACTATCGGCTTGTCAGTAAAAAAGCTCTTGAAATGATGGATATGTATCCTGAAAAAGCACTGTTTTTACGTGGATTTTTCCATGAGCTCGGTTTAAAAACCTCTGTTGTAAAGTTTGACGTAAAACCGAGATTTGCGGGTAATTCAAAATTTAATCTAAAAACGCTTATGGGGCTTGCATTAAATGGTATAACCTCCTTTAGTATTGTTCCTCTGAGGATTATTGCAGGTTTAGGCTTTTTAATGGCAACAGTCGCCTTTATAATAGGGGTTGCAACGGTTATTGAAAAGCTTGTATTTAATGATTCTCCGAATGGTACGGCGACAATGATTACTTTGTTATGTTTCTTTGGCGGTTTGCAGATATTTTGCCTCGGTGTTATCGGGGAATACATAGGGCAGGTTTATCGTGAGGTGAAAGCCCGCCCAAGATATATTGTTGATAAAGAACTTTTATAAATCTTTGTTTTCCCACAAACCATGTAAATTGCAATATTCAATTGCATGCTTTGGTTCAAAACTATTCAGGTTCATTTGTGGAATGTCGTTATTATCTAAAAATTTAACTGATAGTTCTTTTTTATCTTCTGATATTATTTCAATAAACTCAATGTGATGCTCCTCTGTCATAGGATGAAGCTCAGAACCCACTTGAATTTTGTTATTAATTTTTACGGGTACATGTTTTTCTTGCTTTTCTTCTTCCTGTTTGTGGGGTTGAAGATATTCCATAGGCTTGCCGCAGCACACCAGTTCCCCATCTCCCCTGTGAAATACCTGAATAATTGTCCCACACAAGTTGCACTTATAAAAATCAAAACGTTCAGACATATAAAACTCCTTTCTGAAATTTGCGCATAAAAAAGCCGTACCACTGTCTATCGAAATTTATAAATAAACAGTCCTTTAATACTTTCTACTTCAAAAAATACAACACCCGTAAAATCAATCTTAATGCTGCTGAGTTTCCCCCCTGACATGGTTCGAAAGTTTACGCCATCATAGTCTTTGCTATCTACGATTATATTAAATTTCTGCCTACTCATAAAGCCCTCACAACAGGCTCTGCACCCCGCATTGGCTTCGGGTCGAGGGCTCGCAACACCCCATGGAGTACGGTAACTATATTGTATCATAAATAAACATTTTTAAATTGTACAGTTGGCAAATTGTTGCAAAAAATAATATTAGCCAATTTATGTTGCCTATGTGCTGATACAAAAATTACTTTCCATAATTTAAGTTTGTTCCTGAAAGGAGTGAATATGATAAGTGATAAAATCAGAGATATTCTTAATGAACAGATTAACAAGGAATTTTATTCCGCGTATTTATATTTGTCAATGTCTGCTTATTTTGCTCAAATTGGTTTGTACGGCTTTTCTCGATGGACTAAAATTCAATCTAAAGAGGAAATTGACCATGGAATGATATTATTTGAATATGTAATTGGCAGAAATTCTCAAATACAACTTAACCAAATTGAAATGCCTAAATTCGAGATGAAAAATCCGTTATCAGTCTTTGAACAGATTTATCAGCATGAACGATCAATTACATCGGCTATAGATTGTGTTGCACAAATGTCCGAAGGCGACTGCGATCTTGCAACACGCAATTTTATAGACTGGTACTTGGAAGAGCAAATTGAAGAAGAAGCAATGGTTTCAAAGATTATTTCGAAATTGAAAGCTTTTGGCGAAGAAAAATCAGCTCTATATTTGATAGATAATGAATTAGGGCAAAGAGAGTATAAACCTCAGGCATACTAGTTAATAAAAAAGAGGGTTTTGTTCAATCATAATTGCCCTCTTTTTTTAATTATATATATTGCGCATTTGTAAACAATTTGTCTATATCCGAATAATGTCTTATTATATTGATATGAATTTAGGGAAGATATTATACGTTGATGATGATAAATTATTAACTTCGACTTTTTCTACGCTTATGAAGGTTGAAGGCTTTAAAGATGTTGTTATATTTAACAATCCTTTAGAAGCAGTTGAATATTTGAAAAAAGAATCGCCGGATTTGATTATTTCAGATTTTTTAATGCCAGAGATGAATGGTTTGGAATTTTTGCGTGAGGCTAAAAAGCTTTATCCCGAAACAAGTATGATTTTATTGACAGCTTATGCGGATAAAGAAAATGCAATAAAAACCATTAATGAAATCGGAGTATATAAATATATTGAAAAACCCTGGGATAATGATGATTTGATAATGAATATCAAAAATGGCATTGAAAGATCTCATTTATTGGCTGATTTAAGAGATAAAATTGCACAGCTTGAGGAGGCAAAAGCTCAGTTGACAAAATATTCAGAACACTTAGAAGAACTTGTTGCAGAGCGTACAAAAGAACTTTCTATTGCTAATATAAAGTTGTCAGCAATAATTAATTATTGTGCAGATGGAATTATTATTATTGATTCTAAAGGTAATATTGAGCAGGTAAATCCTGCATGTGAAAATATGGCAGGACTGTCCGCTGAAGCACTTACAAAGATGAAAATACAAGAAATTGCTTATACAGATAACCCTGAATATAATAAATCTAAATCCGGAGTTAACAGTACAATTTTGGGTTTGTCCTGTGATAATGCGGAATTCTTGTTGAGAGATTTATATATCAGAAATTTCTTAACTCATGAATCAATTCCTGTTGAAATAAATTTTGCATCTCTTACTAATGAATATTCAGATGATGAAAAATTTGT
>CACXCI010000002.1 GCA_902766105.1 uncultured bacterium | reverse complement strand
GGGCTGACACCTTCAAGATGATATTCCCCAGTTGTTTGGTTTTTCATACAAAGATATGGTGCGTAATCACAATAATCAATATGCATAATTTTACCGTCAGGATGTTTTTGGATTCTTTTGGCAATTAAATTTTTCATATTTATCAATTTATATTCTGATTTTGCCCACCACTCATTATCGGGATAATTTTCATATGTGTCTATGATTTCACCCATATTTAGAAATTTTTCTAACCCTGCTTTTTTTATCATAATTGAACGACAATCAACATTATCAATCCTTGTCAAAAAGTCAGGACTTATATCTTTGGGGTCAATTTCATAAAGCCACCGTGGAACCTCAATTCCGTCACAATAACATACATCATTATATTTGTAATGAGCTACATTATTGGTTATATGTATTTCATCAAATTTAGGAATTATATAAATTTGACACCCCCATGAATATTGTTGCAGGGAAATTGCATATACATTTAATGTTTTTTTATAAAACTTCCAAAATGCTTTTAAATGTGGATCTTTTATTTTTATTCCAAGAAAATCAAAATAATAAATGAGTTTATAAAATCGCATATTTAATGCACCACAAGTGCAGGAATGGTACATACTGTTTACATCCCTGAATGGGAAAAGTATTCCCAAATCTTTAACAGGATGAAAATCAAAATCTCTAAGATTCCACGGATAAATATTACTTTTGTTATTTGTATTTTCGTTAATTATTGAAACAAGTTGTTCCCATATATCTTTGAAATCATTACCTATAAAAGATGTTGCCCAATGTAAAATTCCTACATCTGTTTTTTTAAATTGGTCATATTTTAGATTAGCCCAAGTAAGACATTCTTCACCTAAATCTATGATTTCTTCGTTTGATAATACATTTGGTTCCAAAATAATATTTTTGAGATAATTTTTAAATTCTTCCAAGGATTTTGAGTTCTTGCCAATTTTATATTTTGAATGATATTCAAAATCACTCATATTTTTAATATCATTCAATAGTTCAAAATATTTTTCAGATTCTTTTAAATTTTCAGCATCTAAAAAATTCATAGATTTATCTTTTTTAACTTTAATTTTTTCAGGTTCATCAGTATTCAAAATAATATACATATTAATCCCTTACTTCAATAGTTTGGTGTGCGTAATAATCATATTCGACAGCTTTATCTATTTCCCATATTCCCGCGGGAATTTCAATTGTGTCGTGTCTTTGTTCGTGCAGGCAGTAAACTTCTGTCGGAGTTGTATTTCTCATATAAAGTGTGCCGTTTTCATCTTCAAAAAATTCAACACCATCTTTAACTTTAATTCGGTGTTCATTCCCGACAGTTTCGGATTCGGCTATCATTATTGAGCCTTTATCTTCTCTTTGTTTCAGATTTTCAGGTAATGATTCAATTTCTTTGATGATACATTCTCCATGTAAATAAACTTGTTTCTTGTTTTCCATAATTTTATTCCTTTCAATTTTGCTTATATTTTGATTTTAATTTACACCTGTGTCAAAATTGGACATAAAAAGGTTCTCAAAATACCAATTTTATACCTTTTTCTTTTGCAATTTTTACAAATTCATCCCATTCTTTGGGTTGCAAAACTTTTTTCGCAAATATCGTTGCTGTTTTATTACATTCTTTAGGTGTTAAATTATAAGGTTCTGCAAGTATTTGTGTACTAGTATTTTCTATAAAAGTAATTAGAATGTTTACTGCATCTTTATTAAAGACAGATAGAGTAAGGTCGTATTCTTTCTGCGTTAAATAAGGATATTTTTCAAAAAATTGGTCTTTTGAATATTTTAGGAATGCATAAAACATTTCAATATTTTCTATAAAATCGTAAACTTTTGTATTGTCCATAATTTACTCCTTTATTCTGCTTTTAATTGTGCAAGTTCTTTTTGTAGAATCGTTATCCGTTCTTGTAGCATTTTTTGTTGCGACAGAGAAGTTGTTAGTCTTTCATATAGACTATTTATAAGTTCTACACAAAATTTTATTTCTGTTGTAGTGCTAGAAATTTCTGATTCTGTCAGGTAGTAATTTTTATAATTTTCATAAGTTTTTATATCAAAATCCGGTATCGATTCTTTTATTTCTGATATTTTTTTGTTTAATTCAGATAAGATATTTTCAGATTCTTCTATTTTTTTCTTATAGTCCTTAATCTGAATTTCCCATTGTCCGGATTCTTTTTTTAAGTATTCAATTCTGCAAAGGTCTTCCTTTAATTGTCTGTTCAGCTTTTTTATTTTATCCATGTATTTACCCCCATTTGACATAACCCTATCGGGTGGTCGTTATTCTGCTTTTTGTTCAAGAATATTTTTATAAGTTTCGGAATTTCATAATCGGTTTCAGATTCTATGTTTTGGTTTAACTTTAATGCAGCTCCAAAATCTTTGTACGACTGAATAAAGTGTTTAAGTTTATAATTTGTCAGCCGTCTGTAATAATAAGAATTGGCAGTTTCTTTAAGCACAAGACTTTTTGATAAATCATTAAGAGCATCTTCAAAATTTCCAAGCTCATAGTTTGCTTTTCCTCTTGTTTGGTAAAGAAAATCATCTCCCGAACCTTCGTTCATTTTTAAATAAGCATCAATTCCTTCTATAACTTGTGCAAATTTTCCGGTATAAAATTTGCAATATGCTATTTCTAAATTTAAGTCTTTATCATCCGGTTCAAGTTCAAGCAATTTTTCATAATCAGACAAAGCATTTTCATATTGCTTTAAATAATTGTATCTTGATACTCTAAGACGAAGATAATAAGTATCATCAGGTTCAAAGGCAATTGCTTTATCCAAATCTTTTATATCGTCTTTTGCTTGTTTTTCGTTAAAGGTGCAATCTGCATAGCAATCGTCTTTTGTAACCTTACCCGATGCAAAATTTTCAATAGCGTTTTGTCTTTTAAGCATTTCTGCTCTTGCGGCAACTCTTGAAAAATAATTTTCTGCACAAGGATTTATTTTTATTGCTTTGTTAAAATATTTCATTGCATCTTTTTTGCCCATTTGAATATGAATAAATCCAAGTTCCGTCATCGCATCATCATATTTTGGATCAAGTTCTATTGCATTTTTGAAATCTTTTGCAGCATTTTCTAACAGTTCCATTTTTTTATATAAAATTCCCCTGCGATAATACGCTTTTGTAAATTCAGGATCTATTTCAATAGAAGAATTAAAATCAGCCAAAGCCAAGTCATATTCTTCAAGTGCCATATAACTGTTACCTCTGAATAAATATTTATTTTCGGTTGGCTTTAATTCTATTCCTCTTGTCAAAGAAACGACTGCATCTTTGTACCTTTCTGCCCAATATTCAAATCTGCCTCTGTCATAGTAAAATGCAGAAGTTTTTGGTTCTATTTCTAACGCCTTATTCATATCAATAATGGCATCTTCATATTTATCCATGTTGCAGTATGACCAGCTTCTGTCATAATAATGTTCTGCCTCATCAGGTTCTTTTTCTATTGCATGCGAAAAACTTTCAGCAGCATCGTCATATTCTCCAAGATTATATAATGCATTTCCTTTAAAACTGTATGCTTCAGGCAAATCATTATTGATTTTCAATGCCTTATCGCAAAAAGAAATAACTTCGTGGTATTTTTCTTTTTCCATATTTTTCTTTGCTTTTGCAAGATAGTCATATTCATTCATAGTTTTACTCCTTTTATTTCTATAATAATTTACTTCTGTGTCAGATTTGGTTATATTCAATTTTTATTTGTTATTTCTTTTTTGACATACCTCTGATTTATTCTGAAAATAAAGGAGGTCTTTATGGCTAAAAAGAAACAAATTGAAAAAGATTTTAAATTATTTTGTCCTGAATCATCTGTTGATATTGAGGATATTGTAGGTATTTTGTTAGAAAGTGAAACTTCTATTCTTGTTAATATGTCAAAATATAATTTGAAAAAGGATGTTATAACCAAAATCATAAACTTTATATTAAGTTGTCAAACATCTTATATGACGATTCGGGTTAAGAAAATATATTCAAAAGTTTTTGTCTGTTGGTCTGAACATCCTGAATTATATTTCTAGTATTTGGTTTTCAAGCTGCAAGTGCCATCTCATTCGCTTTTTCTTTATCAATAAATTGTTGGACATAGTCTAAGAAATTAGCAATTGTATCCGGTAAGAATGTTTTTATTACTAATAATTCAGTATCCATAACTGCTACGTAATATCTGCTTGAATATCTTACCAATGCAGTTACCGCATTTGAATCTTGTTTAATGATAAGAGCTTTGTCATTGCAAATTAAGTCTACGATTTCTTTTCTGTTGACATTTGCGGTTCCATATCTTTGCATTTCTCTGAGTTTAGAATGTGAAAGTTTTTCTAAATCTCTGTATGTCTGATTTTTATTATTATTGAAATTTTTATACTTTTTATTTTTTGAATTTTTTCTTGGTGTACCGAAACGTTTTTCTTTTGACATTCTGTTGCTTATAATCATAATCTTGCTCCTTATTTTATTTTCTTTACTACTTTTATTAGTTAAAAAATCTTGTGTTACCGATGACAAGTCCTTTGTCTGTTTCAAATTCATCAAGTAAATATGAAGCATCGAGTATTTTATTTAACATTTCATTTGCTTTTTTTCTGCTTACATTGAGTTTTTGCATAACGTCTTTTGTGGAAATAGGTTTTATTAAAAGAGCTTCTAAGAAAATGTATAATAATTCTGC
>CACXCI010000001.1 GCA_902766105.1 uncultured bacterium | reverse complement strand
CATGCGTCCTTAGTTCAGTTGGTAGAACGTCGGTCTCCAAAACCGGATGTCGAGGGTTCGAGTCCTTCAGGGCGCGATTTATAAACATAAAGGAATACAAGATGAACGAAACATTAGATGCTATAAAAACGTACTTCAAAGGAGTAAGAACCGAATGGGGTAAAATCAGCTGGCCGGAAAAAAGACAGGTTGTATTTGAAACCTTTGCAGTAATTGTAATTGTATGCTTGTTTACAGTTTCAATATATCTGATGGATCTTTTATTCAAGTGGATACTCAGCTTTATAAAGTAAAGAATTTAAGCAAAATTATAAAGGTGGCTTATGACTAAAAAAGAAAAAACAATGGAAGAACAATTGAACGAAGATTTGTTAGCAGAAAAAGCACAAGCACAAGCTGAAGAACAGGCTGAAGCTGAAGCAAAAGAAGCTAAGAAAAGCCAAAAAAGATGGTACATCGTTCACACATATTCAGGATACGAAAACAAGGTAAAAGTAAATCTTGAAAAGCGTATTGAATACATGAATATGGGGGATAAAATCTTTAGAATAGAAGTTCCTCAAAAAACAGTTACACAAATGAAAGGTGGCAAAAAACAAGAAAAAGAAGAGAAAATCTTCCCCGGCTATGTCCTTGTTGAGATGATAATGGATGAAGATAGCTGGTATGTAGTAAGACACACATCAGGCGTAACGAAATTTGTAGGTTCTGCTAAAAAACCAATACCTGCAAGAGAAAGTGAAATTAAGAAAATATTACACCGCTCATCATCACAAGTTGAAAAGATTGAACTTGATGTTAAAGCAGGTGATAAAGTTAGAATTATATCAGGACCATTTGCAGACTTTGATGCAGATATTATTGAAGTATATCCTGATAAATCAAAACTTAGAGCAAACGTTTCAATCTTCGGTCGTGAAACACCTGTTGAATTGGAATACAAACAAATAAACAAATTGTAGAAGGCAGGAAGGCAAGAAGACAGGAAGCCAAGTAAACTAATAAAGTTAAAAACATGACTTCTTGACCTCTTAACCTCTTGACCTCCGGTAGTAGACAAACTGTGGAAGGGACGCCCCCGTTAATACCACAAAAGGAGAAAATCATGGCAAAGAAAGTAGTAGGAAAAATTAAGCTTCAAATCGAAGCAGGCAAAGCAAATCCGGCACCTCCGGTTGGTCCTGCATTAGGTCAACACGGTGTAAACATCATGGATTTTTGTAAACAATTCAATGCAAAAACACAAGACAAAGCAGGATATATTATCCCTGTTGTTATTGATGTTTATGAAGACAAAAGCTTTACATTCATAATCAAATCACCACCGGCACCGGTATTGATTAAAAAAGCATTAAACATTCCAAAAGGTTCTTCAGCACCTAACAAAGACAAAGTTGCAGAAATAACAAGAGCTCAATTGGAAGAAATCGCAAAAATCAAAATGGACGATTTGAATGCAACAACAATGGATGCTGCAGTAAAAATGATTGCAGGTTCATGCAGAGCAATGGGTGTAACAGTAAAAGATTAGAAGGCAAGAAGGCAGGAGGACAAGAAGGCAAGCATAAAACAATTATTATAAATAGCCTGCCCTCATGACATCTTGACCTCTGTTCCTCTTAAAAAATGGAAGGACGATTGTCCGCTATTACCAAGAAAGGGAAATAAAAAAATGTCAAAAATAACAAAAAAACAAAAGAAAATGCAAGAAATGCTTGAAGGTTTTGCACAACCTTCTACAGCAGTAGATGCAATTAAAAAATTACAAGAAATTTCAAAAGAAGTATCTAAATTTAATGAAACAGTAGAATGCCACATGAGATTAGGTATTGACGTACGTCAAGCTGATCAACAAATCAGATCAACAGTAGTATTACCTGCAGGCTTAGGAAAAGAAGTAAGAGTTTGCGTTATCGCTAAAGGTGCAAAAGCAACTGAAGCAACTGAAGCAGGTGCAGATTTTGCAGGAGCTGAAGAAATCATTGATAAGATTTCAGGCGGCTGGTTTGAATTTGATACATTGATTGCAACCCCTGATTGTATGGGTATGTTAGGTAAATTAGGTAGAGTGTTAGGTCCAAAAGGCTTGATGCCGAACCCAAAAACCGGAACAGTAACAATGGATATTGCAAAAGCAGTAAAAGATGCTAAAGCCGGCAAAGTTGAATACAGAGCTGACAAGCAAGGTATGATTCACTGCCCGATTGGAAAAATTCAATTCGCAGAAGATGATTTGATTAAAAACTATGCAACTTTGGCAGATGCTGTATTAAAAGCAAAACCATCATCAGCTAAAGGTACATTTGTTAAATCAGTATACTTATCAACAACAATGGGACCTGGTATCAAATTAGATCCAAAGACATTTGCTGCTGAAGTAAAAGAATTGGTATAATAAATATACCAACATATATAGAAACCCTGAGTTAAAACTCAGGGTTTTTTAATGCTATTTGTTCAATATTAAACCGTATGTTTTTCCAAAACCTTCTTTAAGAATTTTGTTTGGAATAATTTTAGGAAAAACGTCTTCAACTTTTGTATTAATCATATCTTCAAGTTCGAGCTGCCTTCCACTTTGCGTATTAAAACTTTTGATGCTTGCTGAACCATAATCTGTTAAAATAGTACGTTCATAACGAACATTATCAGGAATTTTTCTATCTATAATAATTCTATCAATATATTTTCCGTCATCGATTTCCATAAGAATAGATGGTCGCTCAAGATAATATATTGGAGAAACCGTAACCACCTCGCCGCCTTTTTTAACATGAATATATTTTGGAGAAGCTTGAATACTTTTACCGGATTTTATTGCAGCCCAAGTATCTTCAATATATAAATTCATGCATTGAATTAATCTTTTTGAAGTCTTTGACATTACAGTCCGTTCCGGTACTTGTGGAATTGTTGCTCCAAATAATACTTTATTATAATTTTTTTTATTATCTGTTTTTGATATAGCTAAAATTTTCATAATTATTCCTTATTATCCATAATAAATTCATAAATAAAAATTTTTAACACATATGTAATTCAATATTAAAATATATTACGCAAACATAATTTACAAAAGATATTTATTTGGTAAAATTAGATTAGTGGGGAAAAATACAAAACACATTGAAAATTTAATACATATGCGTGGGCGGTTGGCACTCTGCCGAACAAAAACGATTAAGTATCGTTTTTGTGAGAGGGGTAGCACATCCGTTGAAAACGACAGTTTTCAATTTAACACAAATATATTACATTGAAAATTTAATACATATGCGTGGGCGGTTGGCGCAGTTGGTAGCGCATCACATCGACATTGTGGGGGTCGCTGGTTCGAGTCCAGTACCGCCCACCATTTGAACAGATTCTGAAACAAGTTCAGAATGACAAGGTACGGACGAGAACCACAAGGCGAAAAGCCTTGTCATGGTTCGAGCGAGGAGCGAGCAGAGGGCGGAGTATATTTTGCTTATGGCTTTGCCATAATAAGCAAAATGCGTAGTCCCGTTTAATGCGAGCGACTCAAGACGGACAGTACCGCCCACCATTTGAACAGATTCTAAAACAAGCTCAGAATGACAAGGTACGGACGAGAACCAACAATTTAAAGTAAAATTAACAACAAAGGATATTATGGGAATATTTGAAGAATTACAGGAACGAGGATTAATTGCACAGGTAACAGATGATAAGGAAATCAGAGAACTTATCAATAATGGTGGTGCAAGATTTTATATAGGATTTGACCCGACAGCAGATTCATTACATGTAGGTCATTTTATGGCACTATGTTTGATGAAAAGATTACAAATGGCAGGGAACAAGCCTGTCGTGTTGATTGGCGGGGGAACAGGCTATATAGGAGATCCTTCAGGCAGATCAGATATGCGTTCAATGATGACACCTGAAATTATCCAGCATAACTGCGATTGCTTCAAAAAACAAATGGAAAGATTTATAACCTTTGGTGATGATGCGGCAATTATGGTGAATAATGCTGATTGGCTGTTAAAACTCAATTATATTGAGCTTTTACGAGAAGTCGGAGCATGCTTTACTGTTAACAATATGCTGAGAGCTGAGTGTTACAAACAGAGAATGGAAAAAGGTTTAAGCTTTTTAGAATTTAACTATATGATAATGCAGGCTTATGACTTTTATCATTTGCACGAAAATTACGGCTGCAATATGCAATTTGGCGGAGATGATCAATGGAGTAATATGCTGGCCGGAACAGAACTTATCAGGAAAAAAACCGGCGAAGATGCCTACGCTATGACAATTACTTTGCTGCTGAATTCTGAAGGTAAAAAAATGGGTAAAACAGCAAAGGGTGCTGTATGGTTAGATCCAAACAAAACATCACCGTTTGAATTCTATCAATACTGGCGAAATGTCGATGATGCAGATGTAATGAGATGTATTAAGATGCTTACATTCTTGCCAATGGAACAGATTAAGGAAATGGAGAACTGGGAAGATTCAAGAATAAACGAAAAGAAAGAAATTTTGGCTTATGAATTGACTCAACTTGTCCATGGAACAGAAGAAGCAGATAAAGCAAAAGCTTCTGCCTACGCTCTTTTTAACGGTTCAGGTGATAGCGAAAATATCCCGACAACCGAACTTTCATCAGATGATTTATCAGATGGCGTAATAAATATTGCTAACTTAGTTGTAAAATGCGGATTGTGTGCAAGCAAAGGAGAAGCAAAACGATTAATACAACAAGGCGGAATAAGTGTAAATGACCAAGTTGTTTCAGATTTGGGTAAAATGTATTCATCTGAAGAATTAAAAGAAGGTCTAAAAATCCGCAAAGGTAAAAAAGTTTTCCACAAAGCAGTTTTAGGATAGAAGTAAATAAAAAATTCTCTCATTCTGAGCAATAGCGAAGAATATACTATATAAAACAGATTCAGAGGGGCAAAATCTTTCGTCATTCAGAGACGGTGCGAGCAGAGGATAAAAGCGTCAGCGATATCCGTTTAATGCGAATACCCCCGTGAAATCTAAAGATTTTGCCCCTCTAAATGATAAGAAAATATATTTTTTGAAAATTTCTATATAAATCTCAATATTTTCCCTTTGATAAATTATTATTTTTAGATTAAAATTATTATATGGAAAAAAGCTTTTTTAGAAATATAAAAGACAAATATAATACACTAAAAATATTGGATAAATACATATTAAAACAAGTTATTATGTTGTTTTTGATGGGTGTATTTGTTTTTACATCAATCATTTTTGCATCAGATACATTTATAACATTGATTAAGCAAATTGCACAATACGGCATTCCGTTTACTTATGCTTTTATTATTATTATATTAAACTTGCCGTCAATTATAGTTATGACAATACCAATGGGTGTATTATTATCAACAGTAATGACATTAAATAAACTTAGTTTATCATCAGAAATTACCGTAATGAGAGCATGCGGCATCGGTTTAAACAGAATAGCAAAACCTATTTTTATATTTTCAATAATAATGGCTTCTTTAAGCTTTTTAATCAATGAAACCGTTGTCCCTGTTTCATCAAGATTATCAACAAAAATGGCACTTGTTGCATTAAGCCAAAAAAATATTCCTGATGGCAAGGAAAACTTTGTATTTAAAGAAATTCAAGATAATGGCAGCTTGAAAAGGCTGTTTTATGTTGGTTCTTGTAAAAATAAAACATTGTATAATATAACCGTTTTAGATATGGCAAAAAAAGGTACACTACAGGTTTTACAGGCAAGACAGGGCAAAACGGCACCGGAAGGATGGATATTTGAAAAAGCTGCAACATATACTATTGCAAATGATCGTCAGGTTTTAAACACCTCATTGTTTGATACGTCTGTTGTCAGATTTGGTATAGATTTGACAAAAGAAATGAACAGAAACTTAGCAAAAGAAAAGAACTTTGTACAGCTATTGAAATTTTTGACATTAAAACGTAATGATAATAATTCGAATTTAACCCCGGAGGATATCCAATCGTATTCGATAGAGCTTTTTGATAAAATTGCACTTCCTGTTACAACTATTGTTTTTGTGCTGTTAGGCGTTCCACTGGCGATTACACCTCCTAGGGTAAGATATAATCGTGGATTTTTATTTAGTATTTTGATAATTTTTGCATATTATATCGTAAGGGCATTATCAATATCATTTGGAGAAACAGGATCATTAGCACCATTTTTAGCAGCTTGGCTGCCAAATATTGTATTAACTATTTTGGGACTATTTATGTATTACAAAAAAGTCTATACAATTTCATAAAATCATACTTTTAATGGGCAAAAAATTTTTTTACATGTTTTAAAATGGTAGTATGGAAGGTCGTGGAAATAAAAATCAGGTAAATGATAATATTTTTAGCAGAGAATTCAATTTCTCTGCCGGCAATCCTTTTAATGATAGTTTTGCAACAGTTCCCACTCCGGCACCAAAGGTTAAAAAACCTTCATTCAACGCTTCTGTTAAGCGTCTTAACGGTTATGATTCCACTATACTAAACAAAACTCCAATAGACCAAAATGAAGGAGAAGAACTAAGTATCGAGTACAGAATAAAAGAAAAAGAAGCTATAATTAAGGATTTGAATTCAAAAATAGAAATGGCAGATACCTATGGGACTCAAAACGAAGCATTAGGGCTAAAAGCTAAACGCCAAAGAGTATCACAGGAATTAGACACCTTGAGAAAACAACAGTTGTATGGCGGCAGAGTTTTGGGTGAAAAATTTTCACATGAAGGTTTTAAAAGAAAAATGCCCTTCATATATAAAGTACAAAAATTTATTTCAAGACAAATATTAGCCAGACTTTCAAAAAAGATTAAATCTGTCGTTACTCTGACGGATTCTCTTGAACAGTTGTCAGAGATTAGCAAAAGCGTTGATGAATTGATAGAGATGAATGTTCCTTATGGCGAGAAAACTAAAAATTATGAAAAATTAACCTCTTATCTGAGTCAGGCAAATCAAATACATTCTAAAATATCTAAATCTTTGGGTAAGTAATAAAATTTAATGTTTAAAGCAATTTTTTATATGTTCATGTTTTATATAGAAAAATACAAAAAGGTTTCTGTGTAAAATGTTCAATATATCAAAATACATGCCCCAAATAAATGCCTATTGTTTTCGTTCAATGAACAAAGCAAGAGTATTTTTATACCTTAAACCAAAATCTGATTACAAACTGATTTCTAAAATAAATTCTGTTGACATTTCTAAATTAAATAAGGATAAGCACTGGAATATACCTTCTGATGCCGTAAATTTTGATTATATTGTACTTGGCAAAAAATCGGATCCGGAATTTTCTCGTGAGGTATTATCATGTTTTAACGAAAAAGGTGATGTAATCTCAAGATGCTATAGGGACAACGGTGTTAATACAAAACGCCGATTGTATTCGTATGAACCTGATAAAAGAATTATAAAATCACAAGTCTATGATACATCAAGAGTTCTTGAAGAATCTTGGCGAGTTCCTAATATTTTAAATATGTGTGGAAGATGGAATGTGGATTTTACAGAGTTGCAAAATATAAAACATCTTAACGGATTTTTTAGAAAAGGTAAAACACCTACACTTATGACTACAAAACGTGTTGAACCTTTGGCTGAAAATTCTGACAGATATACATTCAAACAATTTCCCATAAATTTAGGTTTTGACAAAAAACCCAATAAAAGAATATTTAGTGCGGTTATTACCAAAACAAAGGAAGGAATAAACCTTTCTGAGATGAAACAAAGTGAAAATTTACATCTTGATTTTAGTGATAAATTTTTGCTTGCCAGAATATTAAATCCTCATTCGGAAGAAGGTTTGACAGAATTAACAAAAGGTTTTTTAAAAGAACGTGGTTTAGATAGTTTTAATATAGGTATTGTTCCTAATTGTCCAAAAGTATCACAAAATAGTGATGCGTATTTTTCAAACATGAATAAAGAAATATGTTATAGAACAGGTTTAACAAAAGAATATGTTCTATCAATTGTTGATACGGTAAGACACGAAATAGAACATGCCTGGCAGCATTTTATGATAGGTCGTATAGGTAAAGGCAAGAGTCAATTTGAAACGGAAGCATTGCAAAAATTTGGGCATCCAAAAAATCCGGAGGATGCAGCAGAAGCTGTAAAATTGGCTGTTGCCAGAGATAATTATCCAAGATTATCCGACACGGAAGATTTGAGTAAAAATATTGAATACCAGACAAATTATATGGAAGTAAAGGCTCGTGAAGCCGGCAATAAGGCTTCAAAAGAATACACCCAGCCAAAAGATAATTTTATATATTTTGAACAATTCAATTAGAGTAAAGATTTATCATAATAATATTGCGATACATGTATGTTTGTCATAAAATCGACATGAAGATTAGCTTTTAAGGAGAAATTATGAACGAGCTGTTAAGAAAATCTGCAACTGAACAAAGCAGAGCTTTAAAAAATAAGGAAATTTCCGCAGTAGAATTAACAAATGCGGCTTTTGACAGAATAAACAATTTGGAAGACAAAATAGGTGCATTTAACTCATTGACAAAAGAAACAGCACTTGAAACCGCAAAAAAAGTTGATGAAAAAATAGCAAAAGGTGAAGATTTACCGCTTTTGGCAGGTATTCCTCTTGCATTAAAAGACAATATGAATCTTATAGGTTCCAGAACAACCGCATCAAGCAAGATATTGGAAAATTTCGTATCACCGTTCAATGCAACCGTTACAGAAAAATTACTGGGGAATTTAATTCCTATCGTGGGAAAAGCAAATTTAGATGAATTTGCTATGGGTTCATCTAATGAAAATTCAGCATTTAATAAAGTTCATAACCCATGGGATTTGAATAAAGTTCCGGGAGGCTCATCAGGCGGTTCTGCTGCAAGTGTAGCATCTTGCGAAGCAACATTGGCATTGGGTTCTGATACAGGCGGTTCAATCAGATTACCTGCAAGTTTTTGCGGTATTGTTGGTATGAAGCCTACTTATGGGAGAGTTTCACGTTACGGTTTGATTGCATTTGCTTCGTCATTAGACCAAATAGGTCCTTTTGCAAGAACGGTTGAAGATGCGGCAAATCTGTTAGAGGTTATTTCAGGTCATGATCCTAAAGATTCAACATCATTAGATTTGCCTGTTGAACACTTTGCTCAAAATCTTAACGACGATATAAAAGGCAAAAAAGTCGGAGTTATCAAAGAATTGATGACAGAAGGTTTGCAGCCTGATGTTCAAAAAGCAATACAAAATGCTATTGATACATATAAAAAATTAGGCTGTGAAATTGTTGAAATTTCATTGACAAAATTAAAATATTCCATCGGAATATATTATATATTAGCAACAGCAGAATGTTCATCCAACTTGGCAAGATTTGACGGTGTAAGATACGGTTACAGACATCCTGATGCTAAGAATTTGATGGAATTATATACAAAATCACGTGCTGAAGGCTTCGGACCTGAGGTTAAACGCCGTATAATGCTTGGAACATACGCACTATCTTCAGGATACTATGATGCTTATTACAAAAAAGCTCAACAGATGAGAGCTTTGGTAACTGAAGAGTTTAAGGATGCTTTCAAACAAGTTGATATTCTTATTTCACCAACTTGCCCGAATACTGCATTTGAACTTGGGGCAAAATCATCAGATCCATTGGCTATGTATTTAACTGATATTGCAACAATTAGCTGTAATTTGGCAGGTTTGCCGGGTATTAGTGTTCCTGCAGGTTTTGACTCTACAGGCATGCCAATAGGTTTACAAATATTAGCACCTCAATTGCAAGAAGCTCGTTTGTTCAATTTTGCATACAAATTCGAACAGGCAAATGATTTTTATAAAAAATTGGCTAATATATAATCAATGGTAATTATATACAAAGTTACAGTAAATATAGCCTAGACCTCTCCGTAGAGGTTAAATGGTAGACTGAAGTCTACCCCATACTTTCCATTGATGAACAGAGGTCGGGAGGACAGGAGGTCAAGCTATTTAAGGAATTATTTAAGCCTGCCATCTTGCCTTCATGCCTTTTTTAAAAAAGACAAAAGAAGTTAAATGATAGACTGAAGTCTACCCTACCTTTCTATTAATTTAATTTTATATTACTATTTTTTATTTTTTTAATAAATTAAGAGCGTCGCTATTTTTTTCAAAGAAAAATTTATTAGTCCATGAGTCAAAACATTCATCAATTATTTTTTTTGTTCCATTGTTTAATTGTGAAGGTGAATATTTTGAAACACAAGCCCATGTAGAATTTTCAAGCTCACTTCTGTCTAATCTGGCACGTAATGTTGAAATATACAGATACACTTTATCTTCAATAAATCCTTGTGATAAAAGACTTTGCTGTAAAGACTGAAAAAAATTTACAACAAAACTATCATAAAATTCCTTTTTAAATTGGGCATCATAATTATATGCAATAGCTTGTCCACTGATAATAACACTCAAAAATAATATTGCTAAAAATTTTTTCATAAATTCCCTATTTCATTTGAATTTGTACAATACTATTGTCATTTATGTTCATGCTAATTTCGTTTGCAAAAGCTTTGCTTACAGTAATTATTATAATATTTATAAATACTAAAATTCCCAATATTATCAATATTTTTTTCATAACATACCTGCCTATTGTATAATTTTATAATCTTATTGTTTAAAAGATATCCTCTTTTTGTAGTATTATTAGAATTATGGAAGAAATGAATTTGAGAAATTACGCATATTTGGGTGATGCTGTTTGGGAATTATTTATTCGGGAAAAAACAATTCTTGCAACAAATAATGCAAAAAAATTACACCAAATTACAACAACTCTTGTTAAAACTCAATACCAGTGTGAACTTTTACACAAATTAGAAAAATACTTAACAGAGGAAGAACAAGAATTGATAAGACGGGCAAGAAATCTCCCAATTCCTGTCGGCAGGAGAAATATGCAAACAGAATATCGTCAGGCAACTGCATTTGAAGCTCTTGTCGGTTGGTGGTACAAACACGATAAAACAAGACTGGATTATTTTTTAGAAATAATAAATCAGCAAATAGAATTATAATGCTTATATATTAAAAATGACCGGATATTTAATCTAAAAAAAGCCCGTGAAAATCACGGGTTTTAAAGTTTACAACATTAAATTACAATTAAAAATTTTCTAATCTTGAGCTAATTTTTCACGAACCAAAGTTTCAACCTCAGCTAAAACATCCGGATTTTGCTCCAAATATTCCTTAGCTTTTTCTCTGCCTTGTCCGAGCTTTTCTTCTTTATAACTAAACCAAGCTCCGGCTTTTTGAATGATATCAAGATTTACGGCAACATCTAAAATATTACCAATTTTAGAAATACCTTTCCCAAATACAATATCAAACTCAGCAGTTCTAAAAGGAGGTGCTACTTTATTCTTCAAAACTCTTACTCTGACATGGTTTCCGATGTCTCCATCATCACCTTTCAACCCTTCAACTCTTCTTATTTCCATACGGACAGACGCATAGTATTTCAAAGCGTTTCCGCCTGTTGTTGTTTCCGGATTACCGTACATAACACCGATTTTCATACGTAATTGGTTAATAAAAATCACCGTAGTGTTTGTTTTTCCGATAATACCTGTTAATTTTCTCAAAGCCTTTGACATTAAACGTGCCTGTAAACCCATTTGCTGATCTTCCATAGAGCCTTCTATTTCGGCTTTTGGAACAAGAGCTGCAACAGAGTCAACAACAACAATATCAACAGCGCCTGATCTTACAAGTTCTTCTGTGATATCTAATGCTTGCTCGCCAGTATCAGGCTGAGATATCAACAATTCATCAACATTTACTCCCAAGTTTCTTGCATACTCAGGATCTAAAGCATGTTCTGCATCAACAAAAGCAGCAATACCACCCTTCTTTTGACATTCAGCAACAATATGTTGAGCCAAGGTCGTTTTACCTGATGATTCTGGTCCGTATATTTCAATAATACGTCCACGAGGAATACCGCCAATGCCTAATGCAACATCTAATGACAAAGCACCGGTAGGGATAGCATCAACATTTACTGTAGCTTTGTCGCCAAGCTTCATTATAGAACCTTTACCAAAGTCTTTTTCAATTTTTTCAATAGCTAATTTAAGGGCCTTCTCTCTGTCACCATTTGCAACAGGAGCAGCCTGTTCTGTTCCTTTAACTGCCATGTTTTATTTTACCTCTTATTCCCAAACGTAAACTTCTTTTTTCTTATAAAAGCCTAAAGCAACAGGTTTATAGCTGTTTAATTCATTTTTTAATTGATAAACTTCTTTATTCAAATCAACAATTTTTTGTTTCAATGTTTCATTATCAGTTTTGCAGCGAATTAATTCAACAACAACATCATCCATTCCTTCAAGTTTTTCATCAATAACTTTTGCTATTTTGCTGCTAAGTCTTGTTTCCAAGTCTTGTAATGAAGATATTATATTTCTTACTGCCATATTGCCGCCTTCAACTGCACCTGATGATACTCCGACTGTAATCGGATTTGTTACTCTATTTTTAACTTGTGCTTGAATTTTTCTCAGATTTTTAACTTCATCATAAGAAAAATATGTATGACCTTTAGCATTTTTTCTTGGTCTGATTTCTGCTTTTTTGCACAAATCTACAATTTCTTTGTTGTCAGCTTTTAAAATAGTTCTTACTTCTTGAGGAGTTAATGTCCTCTCATCCAATCTGTCTTTTATCATTATTATCTATCCCTTAAAAAACATTCCCAAAATCATCATATTACATTCATAAAAAACTGGCAAATAATTTTCAAAAAACATGAAGAAATGTTACGGGAAATTTAAGACCTTGAGAGAATTACAATAATTCAGTTCTACTTTCCTGAGCAATACCTGTCTGATAACCCGGTACAATTAATGCCAAAGGAATAACTCTGCCTATTTTATCACCAAAGTTTGAACCTTTGTTCATCATTGATGTTGCCATACACAAATCGTCTACATGCGGCGCAAAATCAGTTGCTCTAATATTTCTATCAACTTTTCTTTTGTAAACCTGTTCATTTATATAATTTGAAACTTTGTTTCCGCAGAATATCCCCACACACAATGAAGCTATTGTTGCAACTGCTTGCGGAAGATTTCTTAAACATTTGTTTGCTATACGAGTGTATTTACCTGATTTTTTAAACTGTGGCATAGCAGCCTTTAATCTGTTTTCAAATTTTCCATAAAGTTCTGATCCGGTCCAGACACAACTAACAGGAACAATTACATTACCTAAAATTTGGTTTAAAATTTCTCGTTTTTTTGCTCTGCGCTGCGATTTGTCATCTACCAATACGCCCCCTGCATATCCGCCTAAAACAGAACCGGTTGCCACTGCAACAATTGGTATTGCATCATATTTAATTGCTTTGCCTTTTGGAGCATATTTGAATATTGCCCAATCTTTTATTGGAGTATTTATTATATTTTTCGGGTTGAGTGAGAAACCTTTTCTTTTAGCTAAAACTGCAAGAACAGGTGTCATACCTGCGGCAGAGGACATCAGAACAACAGCTTTTTGCTTTGGGGTCATATTTGTTCTTTTTTCATGCCCGAAATTTGGATTATAATTATTATTTAAGCTAACCTTATTAATCATATTGTAGTTCCTACACTCTTAACATACCAAAAACAAAACAAAAATTTTATTGTTATTATTAAATAATTTACTTAATTTTTCGTTACATAGTGATTTAATCAAACAAGTGTATAAATTATACTCTTTGTAACAAAATATTAAAATTATTTGAACATGACGCAAAATTTGACTTTGAGTGTTATTAAATAAATATCAAAGCGAAGTGTAATTATGTCAATAAGAATCCCCACAGCAAATACAAATAATGTTATGTCAAGAAACCTTGTTAAACAAATGGCAAGCGATGGTTTTTTACCTGTTATCGCATTAGAAGCATTTGTTGAAGCGGGGAGAACATATCAGGCATATAATCGTGGTGGATTTGACGAAGCAAGAGAAAGAATTACCGAAGAATTTTCAGGTGCAGTTTTTTGGTTAGGCGGAGTTACAGCTTTAAATGCTCTGTTTGAAAAAATAGGACAAAAAATGTTAAAATTGCCAAAAATCAATGTTGCAATTGCAAAAGATGATGTCCGTAATCCTTTGGCAAACTATTTGGACAAAGTAAGAACAAAAGACGGTGCGCAAATACTTGAAAAAACTATGGCAAGATTCAAATTTATAAAGGTTATTTCAAGTATTTTGGTTGCAAACGCTTTTATAGGTTTTATTTTGCCAAAAATTAATCAATCCATAACCCGTTCATATCACAAAAATAAACCGACAGAATCAGATAATACAAAGATTCTGAATCAAGTTCAGAATAACAAATCTGATGTTTCTGATAGCAAAGAAACAAAACATTCATTTGTTACAAGACCTATGATGAACGGATTTGCATCACAAGACGGGGACAAACAAGATAAAAAAGACGTATCATTCGGTTTGAATTTATTATCTTTGGCAAATAAATTTGAAAGCGACAGAAATTATAAACTTCTCGCAGTTGATGCCGGAACAGCGTCAGGCAGAGCATATTCTGCAAGAAACAATGACGAAAGAGTTGAAATTTTATTCAGAGATTTATCATCAATTTATTTCTATATGTTCAATATGAACAATATGAATAATTGGTTAAACAGAATTGAACAAGGTAAGACATCCAGATTAGACCCTGTTTCTGCTGAATTTGCAACTAAATATATGCAGTCTTATGTTAAAGATGCAGGTCATACAGATGTTAATAGCAGTGAACTTAGGGTTACAGTTGACAAATTTGAAAAAGATATGCTTGGAGAAAATATTGAGTTACCAAAATCCATTAAAGAAAATCTTCAGGGTGAAAAAATCAAGATTATTTCTCTTGATAAGTTTAAAGAACTTATCAGAGCGGACGAAAAATATTCATCAAGGTTTGCCGAACTTGAAAAAGTGGCTGAGCGCATGTCTGAACTTCAACCACAGATTAAAGGTTTATCTATATTGACAGAAGGTCAGGCAAAAGACATTTTAGCTGGCGGACATATTAATGATCCTGAATTTTTACATGAATTTTTCAAAAACAGATTTGGTAAAAAATTCACTGACAGTTATAAATTCATTTCGCAAAATGAGCTTGACTCTTATAAAGCAGAACTTGTTGATTATGTAAAATCAATAGTTAAAAAGGCTAAAGAGAAAAACTTATCAGAAATTACAGAAAAAATGTTACGCAAAGCATCCAATGCTAACCTAAAATGGAATGCAATCAATTGGGGTGCGGGTTTTGCTGTATCAGCGTTATTCTTATCAACAATAATTCCAAAGACTCAGTATTTGATTACAAAATGGAGAACAGGCTCCAACAGTTTCCCCGGAACTGCGGAATATAGACAAGATGAGAAAAAGGCGTAATTAGTCCACCCCTTGCAGAGCTTTTTTGTTTAATATAAAATACACTTGTCTATTGGTATATATGTAGGTCGGAATTACTATTCCGACATTAAATAAAGGAGAATTAATATGTCAAGAAAACCAATTATCGCAGGGAACTGGAAAATGAACCTTTGTCAAAGCGAAGCAAAAGCATTATATGAAGGTATCAAATCATTTGTATCAAATTACAGTGCGCCACAATTACCAACAGTTGTAATTGCACCTGTATTTACATCAATAAATCAAGTTGCAGAAATCCCATGCAACTGTGGTTGTGGCGGTAGCAAATTATATGTTGCAGGTCAAAATTGTCACTGGGAATCTTCAGGTGCTTTCACAGGCGAAATTTCAGTTGAAATGTTAAAAGATGCAGGCTGCTCTTTTGTTATTATCGGACACTCTGAAAGAAGACAATATTTCTCAGAAACAGATGAAATGATTAACAAAAAAGCAAAAGCAATTTTAGCAGGCGGTTTAATACCGATCATTTGCTGTGGTGAATCATTAGAACAAAGAGAATCCGGTATAACAGATTCTTGGATTGCTTCTCAAATCAGAGCTGCATTAGACGGAATTTCATCAGAAGATGTTGCAAAATCAGTTATTGCTTACGAACCAATTTGGGCTATCGGTACGGGTAAATCTTGTGATGCGGAAGAAGCTAACAGAGTTATTAAAATGATTAGAGGGGTTGTTGCTGAAGTTGCAGGTCAAAATGCTGCTGATTCTATCAGAATTTTATACGGTGGATCTGTAAAACCTTCTACAATTGAAGAACAAATGTCTAAATCTGATATTGACGGAGCCTTAATAGGTGGAGCTTCATTAAAAGCTGACAGCTTTAATGAAATTATCGAAAAAACCATGAAAGTTGCCGTATCAGCATAGATTAAATTTTGATTGACAGTCGAACAAAAGACCTGAAAATAAATATTTTCAGGTCTTTTTAAAATTTCCCTTTCCTATAGAGTAGGAGAGAATTAGGGTGGGTATTGATTGTAGGGTGTCGGAGTAGCTACGCCGACTTACTTACTTTTCCCTCTCCTAAAGATTAGGAGAGGGTTAGGGTGAGGTTTGATTTTATATAATAAGATTCCTCCCCAATGGGGGAGGGTAGGTGGGGAACGTTTTATAAATCATAAGATAGCACCCCTCTTTATCTCCCCCTTAGGGGAGAAAATTGTTAGATTTCGCTCAATCTGATATACAGAATTCCTCACTACGTTTGGCATGATAACCCGTCGGCGTAGCAACGCCGACCTACTTACTATTCCCTCTCCTAAAGATTAGGAGAGGGTTAGGGTGAGGTATGATTTGAATTTACTAAAGCTGAATTCCTCACATACGCTCGGAATGACATGATAAAAGTTAGGAATTTATATACAATGTTACACAGAATGTTTTTTAAGTCGTTAAGTCTATAAGTCGTTAAGACGTTAAGTTCAATAAGGTTTATTGATTAAATTAATCCTTGTCTTG